>NZ_JBSFQL010000021.1:0-106058 GCF_053588675.1 Gordonia sp. NPDC003422 | reverse complement strand
CGGATTAGTCGCATCCGTTCGATGCCGTCGATGCCCCGTTCGGAGGGTTCGTCGGTGTTCCACACTTCGAGGGCGACGCCGTCGGGTGGGGTGACCTCGGCGGTGCCGACCACCACGACGAGATCTGCAGTTTGCATCAGTTCGTCGGTGAGTTGCCGCGGCTGGTGTCCGGCGACGTCGGCGCCGACTTCGGCGAGCGCCTGGGCGGACAGGTCGTTGACCTGTCCGCCGATCTTCGCACTCGTTCCGGCCGAGGATGGGGTGATCCGGTCGGTGACCGTGGGTGTGAGGTGTTCGGCCATCACGGATTTGCCGCGGTTGGACACGCACACGAACAACACCTTCGGTGGTGTGCTCACTGGCCGACCTGCTGGTTAGCGGGGAGCAGTTCGTCGAGGAGGTCCGCGACCAGTGCGCGGATCTGATCGCGGATCGGGCGGACCGCGTCGATGCCTTGGCCGGCGGGGTCGTCGAGGGCCCAGTCGCGGTAGCTGACGCCGGGGAATACTGGGCATGTATCGCCACAGCCCATGGTGATCACCACATCGGAGGATTCGACGGTGTCGGGGGTGAGGACCTTGGGTGACTGTGCCGAGATGTCGATACCGACTTCGGCCATCGCCTCGACCGCGGCGGGATTGATTGAGTCGGCGGGCGCAGATCCGGCGGAGCGGACCTCGACACTGCCCTGGCTCAGAGCGGTGAGGAACCCCGCGGCCATCTGTGAGCGGCCGGCATTGTGGACGCACACGAACAGCACGCTAGGTCGAGAGGAAGGCATGAGAAACAGTCCCTTTCAGCTGTGGAGAATGCTCGGAAAGTCACACATGGTTGGCCGTGAGTTCGGCAAGGAGCTCACGAACCCGGGCGTCAAGGTCATCGCGGATCGCGCGAACCTCGCTAAGTGGACGGCCTTCGGGATCGGAGACCGTCCAATCGAGATACCGCTTGCCGGGATAGATCGGGCACGCGTCGCCGCAGCCCATGGCTACGACCACGTCGGCGGCGGCGACTACATCGTCGGTGAGTGGTTTGGGGTACTGCGTGCCCAAGTCGACGCCGATCTCGGTCATTGCTTCGACGACGGTCGGGTTGATCGAGTGCGCGGGGGCTGACCCGGCGGAGCGCACGTGTACCCGACCTGTGGCGTGGTGGGTCATCAATCCGGCGGCCATCTGCGAGCGGCCGGCGTTCTGCACGCAGATGAACAGGACTTCGGGCACATCCTTGGGCGCCGATCCATCGGCCTGGGCCAGGGCGCGTAATCGATCGGCAGCGAACCGGCCCGCCAAGGTCGTCAGATGCGCATGCACCCGGGAGGTGCGCCGTAACGCGGTGTAGGACTCGAAAACACAGCGTTCCACCGTCTGCCGAGACACCACCCCCTCGTACTTGGCGGCCAAGTCAGCTGCGGTACGGGCGAGCACGGTATGCGGCATCAACAGTTCGGGTTGGGCGCGGTGTTCGCCGCGACTTAGCTGTTCGTCCAACACATTCTCAGACATCGCGAACAGGCTCCTTCGATACATCTGGGCTGGAGGCGGTCGTCGGACTGGTGAAGCGTTTCCGCAGTGCCAGGGACACATAGACCAGCGCGACGAGGACGGGCACCTCGATGAGTGGGCCGATGACTCCGGCGAGAGCCTGACCGGAGGTCGCACCATAGGTCGCGATCGCAACGGCGATGGCGAGTTCGAAGTTGTTGCCGGCGGCGGTGAACGCCAGCGTGGTGGTCCGTGCGTAACCCAGCCCCATCGCGGCGCCGAGGACGAATCCGCCACCCCACATCACCGCGAAGTAGATCAGCAGCGGCAGCGCGATCCGCACGACGTCCCACGGGTGAGAGGTGATCTGCTCCCCCTGCAGGGCGAACAGGATGACGATGGTGAACAGCAGGCCGTAGAGGGCCCACGGCCCCAATCGGGGGAGGAACGAGGATTCGTACCATTCGCGGCCTCTGGCCCGTTCGCCGATGCGGCGGGTGAGATAGCCGGCGACCAACGGGATTCCGAGGAAGATCAGCACCGACTTCGCGATCTGCCACGGCGAGGTGTCGATGGTCGTCTGTTCCAGGCCGAGCCATCCGGGTAGCACCGAGAGGTAGAACCAGCCCAGCACGGCGAACATGATCACCTGGAACACCGAGTTCAGTGCGACGAGGACGGCAGCCGCCTCGCGGTCGCCGCACGCCAGGTCGTTCCAGATGATGACCATCGCGATACAGCGCGCCAGACCGACGATGATCAGTCCGGTCCGGTACTCCGGTAGGTCGGGGAGCAGGAGCCAGGCCAGCGCGAACATCAACGCGGGTCCGAGGATCCAGTTCAACGCCAGCGACCCGAGCAGCAGGCGACGGTCGCCGGTGACCGAGTCGAGTCGGTCGTAGCGCACCTTGGCCAGCACCGGATACATCATGATCAGCAGTCCGAGAGCGATCGGCAGCGAGATGCCGTCGATCTCCACGGCCGCCAGGGCGTCACCCAGGCCGGGAACGGTGCGGCCCAGCAGCAGGCCCGCGACCATCGCTGCGCCGATCCACACCGGCAGGAATCGGTCCAGCGTCGACAGCTTGCCCGCGACCGCGGTGTCGGAGGCGGTCACTGGTCCACCTCACACGAGCGTGTTTCCCCCACGACCGTGGCGAGATCGTCCAGCAGGTCCGACAGTTGCTGCAGCGCTTCAGCGTTCACCCGGTAGTACACCCACGTCGCGCGGCGTTCGCTCGTCACCAGACCCGCCTGACGCAGCACCTTGAGATGATGCGAGATCGTCGGCTGCGACAGCTCGAACGGCCCGGAGATGTCGCACACGCACGCCTCACCTCCCGGATGCGCGGCGACCTCCGACAGCAACCGCAGCCGAACCGGATCCGCGAGCGCCTTCAGCAGCGGGGTAACCGCTCCGGTCTCGTCACCACTCAGGCCGCGGCCTGGCAAGAGAAGCAAGTTCTTATTCGACACCCGTCAATATTGACATACATCGATTCAACGGGACAAGGCCCTCCGATACCCGGGAGCGCACTTGCGTTCCCGCATTGAGATCCGCTGCCGACGACCCGCGGACACCGTCGATTGTCCTCGTGTCGGCCGATCACGGCGATGCGCTCATGCTCGAATTCAGCAGGTACGCCAGGGATTACCATGTCACCTGCACGCGCAGTGCAATCGAGGCGATAGCGCTGCTCGGCCGACTCGCGAGCGAGGGACATCCGGTGGCGCTGATCGTGGTGTCGTCCGAACTGCCCGACATGAACCTCCTGGAGGCGCTGTCGGCGTTCCGGAGCATCGTGCCGACGGCGCGGCGGGTGGTCGTGATCGCGTGGCAGAACTTCGCCGAGCACACCACCACGTTGCGGCCGGCGCTGCAGAAGGGCAAGTTCGACACGTTCCTGCTACTGCCCCGTGGCGCCCGGGATGAGGAATTCCATTACGCCATAACCGAAATGCTCTCCGACTGGGGCGCAACGGTGGCGGCACCCGAAGTCGACGCGATCCGCATCATCACGCCCACGACGACGCTGCTGTCGCTGGCGATCCGCGACTTCCTCGATCGCATGGGCATGCCCAACCGCACCTACCCGCCGGACAGTCCAGAGGGCCGACAGGCCGAGGAACTCGCGTCCAGCGTCGGCGTCTACCCGCTGGTGCATTCCCTGCGCGCCGACGACGGGCGATCGGTCATCGCGGCCGAGACGGTGCGCGACGTGGCCGTGCTCATCTACGGACGGCCGTCAGATGTCGACGTGGGCACCGTGGTCGACCTCGCCGTCGTCGGTTCCGGACCCGCCGGACTCGCAGCAGCGGTTTACGCTGCCTCGGAAGGACTTTCGACGGTCGTCATCGAATCCGAGGCCATCGGGGGGCAGGCCGGGACGAGTTCGATGATCCGGAACTACCTCGGCTTCCCGCGCGGAATCTCCGGCATGCGACTCGCGCAGCGGGCCCGGACGCAGGCCGTGCGGTTCGGGGCCCAGTTCTATACGGGATGGGACGTGCAGTCGATCCTGCCCGGAACCGACGGCACACCGCATCGCGTGTGCACCGAGGGCGGCGACGTCGTCGCGCGAGCCGTGTTGATCAGCACGGGCGTCACCTATCGCCGTCTGGGTATCGATCCACTCGAGCACCTTGTCGGGCGCGGTGTGCACTACGGGGCAGCGATGTCGGCGGCCCGCGAGATGGACGGTCGTGACGTGTTCGTGATCGGGGGCGGCAATTCCGCCGGACAGGCGGCGATCCATCTGGCGCGGCACGCGCGGTCGGTGACCATCGTGATCCGTCGAGAAGATCTCCGCGCCACCATGTCCCAGTACCTCATCGGCGAGATCACGTTCAACCCCCGGATATCGGTGCGCGGCAATTGCGACGTCATCGACGGTGGCGGCGACGGACGACTCGAGTGGTTGCAGCTCTGCGACCGACCCACCGGAAACACCGAACAGGTCACCGCCGGTGGACTTTTCGTGCTGATCGGCGCCGAACCCACCTGCGACTGGCTGCCACCGGAGGTCGACCGCGACGACGACGGCTTCGTCCTCACCGGACGGGACGTACCGCGCGAGCGCTGGGCCGACGGTCTGCCGCCGCCGAACCTCGCCACCAGCACCCCCGGCGTGTTCGCGGCCGGCGACATTCGGTCCGGCTCCATGAAACGGGTCGCGGCCGCCAGCGGCGAAGGCGCCAGCGTGGTGCCGCTCGTGCATGCCTGGCTCGATCACCTACGCCGACAACAACTCTAGGATCAGCCCACTGCCTGAGGTGCGACGAGCGCACAGCCGCCAACCGCTGCGTGAGGTGCGACAAGCGCACAGCCGCCTACCGCTGCCTGAGGTGCGACAAGCGCACAGCCGCCTACCGCTGCCTGAGGTGCGACAAGCGCTAGCGAGGAGCCTCGAAGGCCTGGTGACCGTCGCCACCTGGCCGCGAATCGAGTTCCCGCAGGAACTCGTCGATCCGCGGCCAGGTGTGTGCGACAGCGTCGGACCCGGCGATCAAGCCGAGGTGACTCGACTCGACCGTCGTGAACTCGACGTGCTGCGCACCGTCGAACAGCTCGACGCCGTGATGCGCGGCCTCCCAACTGACGATCGCGTCGCGGTGACTGCCGAAGAGGGCGATGGGCTGGGTGATCGACGAGAGTTCCAGCACCCGGTCGCCGAAATGCAATGTACCGCCGGCAAGTTCGGCACGATAGACGAAGTTCTCCCACATCTCCTCGGACACCTTGCCCGGATATCCGGGCATCGTGGCCTGAAACCGATCGATGGCCTGCATTCTCGCGAGCGCGTCGGGATTGTCGGCGTTGCTCATGATGTAGCCCGGCTTCTTCAGTTCGCGCTGCCATGCGGTTGCGCGATACACCGTGCGCACCACTGGCGCCGGGATACCACCGAGCGCGCGCAAGACCACCGTGATCGCCTTGCCATTCGTCGGCCGCGTGAGTGCTCTGCCCAGCCGGTACATGGCAACCGGCGCGTAGTCGAGCGGCGTGCCGACGGCCGTCATCGACCTCACCGGGAGCCCCGGGTCTGCGGCCAGGGTGAGGAACCCCAGGGTGCCGCCGATGCTCCACGCCACCAGGTCGACCATCTCGGCACCGCTGTCGCCGATCACTCGTCGAATCGCTTCCGGAACGATGTCGGCGAAGAAACCGGCGAACCCGAGATCGCGGTCCGTGCGATCCATGTCCCCGAAGTCGACGAGGTAGACGGTCCGCCCGGTCGAAGTCAGGAACTCGATGAACGAGAGGCCGGGGGCGAGGTCGTAGCAACTCGACGACACCGCGAGCGGCGGGATCAGGAGCACCGGCGGAGCATCGATCCGCGTGCCCGTCGGGTCGTAGCGCTTGAGCAGCCGGTGACGACCGTCGGCGACCACCACGTGCGGCGTCGCGAATGGTTCGCCGACCTGTTCACCCCGAAACACGCGATACAGCGTCCCAACCCCGTCAAACCTGCCCATCCGCGCCCATCCCTCCTCGTCGACCGTCCCCGACATTCAACACGGTCTCCAACCCAACTCGATTCCTGGCCACACCCTGTGTCGAATCGGGTCAACTGGGTGCTGCAGCACACAGACTCTCCGACAGGACACAGAGTGTCGGTAACACCTCCCTGGGCCGCCCTTCGCCTCAGAGCCGAACGCTCAACTCCATCGTGTCGGCGCCCTTGCCAGGGAAGTTGACGCCGGCATAGCCGGCCTCCGGGTCCCGAACCCGCGCCAGGTACGGCGCGACCCCCTCGCGTTCGGTGTTGTCGGCGAGAATGAGCGTCCCTGACGGCAGCCGGTCCTCGAGCAGCTCGAGCACCGGAAGATACATGTCCTTCCAGCCGTCGAGAAAGAGGAAGCCCACCGGTCCGTCGAGGTCGGCGAGGGTGGTGAGCGCGTCGCCGGCGTGGATGGTGATCACATCGTCCAAGCCCACTCGAGAAAACGTGTCGGCCGCGGCAGCGAGTTTCTTGGCGCTCATCTCGGTTGTGTGGACCTGGCCGTGGCCGTTGTCGCGGACCGCGGCGGCCAGATGCAGCGTCGAGATTCCGTACGACATCCCGAATTCGACGACGACGTCCGGCCGAGTGGCCCGGACCAGCGAGTACATCAGCTGTCCGGCCATCGGACTCACCGGCATGTACGCGTCGCTCGCCGCGTCGGCCCGTTCCTGCGCGGTTGCGTCGTCGGACAATCGCGGACGTCCGCCGCCTGCCGCCCGGTCGAATTGCGCTCGGGCGTCGTCGTACATCGCGGCGATGGTCGACGCGACGGGGTCGGTGTGCAGTGTGGAGGTCATGGGCCCAACGTATCCATCGATGCTGGACGTCGGCTGTGAGTCGGATCAGCGGGGACCGCCGGTGATGGTGAGCCAGATCGTGCGCGACAGTGCCGCAACCAACCGTTCGTCCGCATCCGGCGTGTCGTCGTCGGGATGCAGGACGTGCTGGGTCACCGACCGTTCGACCATCCAGGTCACCGCCGCCACCGACTCCCTGGTCACGCTTGCGTCCACCCGGCCGTCGGCACGCCAGCGGTCGACCTGTCCCGACGCGGCGGCAATGAACGACTCGATGCGACCGAACCAGAAGTCCGCGACCCGGGCGTCGTAGGCAGCGACCTCGCTCAGCGCGCGCATGAGCGACCAGTGTTTCCGGAACTCCGACACCATCATTCGGATTGCCGCCGCGACGCCGTCGACCCCGCGGCCCAGGGAGCCGTCGTCGGCAAACCAGCGTGCGGGTCCGGCGAAGAACTCCTGGGAGGCCACGTCGGCCACCTGGATGAGGACCTCACTCTTGTTCGGAAAGTACTGGTAAAACGCCGGACGCGACATTCCCGAACTCTCCGCGATCCGTTGCACCGGGATCTCGGTGAATCGTTCGCCGTCGGCCAGCAGTTGTTCTACCGCGGTGAGCACCCGTTCGGTGACCTCGCCGCGACGTTGACTCGCATTCGACGCGGGCCTGGTCACCGATCCCATGGCCAGGATGCTACGCCACCCTTGACACCCTCTGTGCGCAGGCAATACGGTCTCCTGACACTGTGTCAGACAATGTGTCCAAGAAGAATGGGCGGGAGTCGGTGATGAACGCTGCGGGGAGCGGATCGGGTGTCGAGGAGCAGGATGGCGTTCCGTCGGGTGACAGCGAGTATTTCGATGCGGTCATTGTGGGAGCGCGTTGCGCGGGCGCGGCAACCGCGATCGCACTCGCGCAGCGCGGCCTGAACGTCCTCGCCATCGATTCGGCCCGCTTCCCGTCCGACACCCTCTCCACACATCTGTTGTGGCCGTCGACGATGGCCGAGATCCACGCCCTCGGCGCGCTTGACGCTGTGGAGGCAATCGGCGCGCCACGCATGCCGATCGCCGAGGCAATACTCGACGAGATAGGCTGGCGCACTCCATATTCCGCGGTATCCGGGATCGACTACGGGATGTGCGTCCGACGCACCCACCTCGACGACGCACTGGTCCGTACCGCCAAGACCGCGGGCGCCGAGATTCGTGAACAGTGCACCGCCACCAAGGTGATCTGGGACGGCGGGCGTGCCGCCGGAATCGAATACTCCGACGCCGATGAGCGCCGTCACGTGGTGCGCGCGCCGATCGTGATCGGCGCCGACGGTCGCAAGAGCTTTGTCGCCGAACAAGTGGGCGCACGCACACCGATCATCAGCGCACCGAGCGGCCGTGCCTGCTACTTCGCCTACTGGAAGGATGATCGAGACGACCTGCGCCACATCGCATCCCAGTGGCGGGTCGAGGGTCTCCTGGGCACCGCGTTCCCGTGCGACGGCGGCGAACTGCTGTGCCTGCTGCAACCGCCCATCGATCTCATCCCCCAGTTCCGCGGACGCAAGGTGACCGATGCCTACCTGCAGGGCATCCAGAATCTGCCCGGCCTGGCAAAGCGCCTCGAAGGTTGCGAGTTGGCCTCGAGGGTGCGTGCCTGCACGGGGATCGAATCGTACTTCCGGACGTCAAGCGGGCCAGGCTGGGTGCTTCCCGGCGACGCCGGGCACTTCAAGGATCCGGTCACCGCGCAGGGAATTCGCGACGCCTACCGCTACGGGCGACTGCTCGGCGAATACCTCGCGCCCGTCCTGGGTACCCGCGCCGGGCACGCCGGCCCACCCGATCCGCAGACCGTCGACCGCGCCACCGCCGACTGGGCTCGGCAGCGTGAACGCGATTGCATCGAGATCTACCAGTGGACCAATTTCCTGGCCGCGGGCCTCCCGCCGTCGCCGCTGGAGTACGAGCTCTATCACCGCGCCCGCGAACGCCCCGAATATGCTGCGGTGCTCAGCGACATCTACAACCGCGTCCAACCGCCCGCCGCGATGACGCCGCCATCCGCACTGGCGGGTACCACCGCCCGCGCGTTGCGGCGACCCGACGTCTCGGTCCTCGATGTGGCCGCCGACCTGCGGACCCAGACCGGCCGAATGGTGTCGGACTGGCGCGAGCGTCGTCGCTTCCGCGGATAGACGAGTGATCCCGGTTACATCTGAGACGCAAACGCGATAGCGTATCTGGAACGCCATGTTTCCAGATACGGAGGGTTGCGATGGCCTGCTGCATCGTCGCAGCGCTGCTGATAGCCGTCTATCACCGGCTGGCACCGTGGCGGGCGCGTCGTGCGCTCAGCGACGACGGCTTTGCCCCCACCGCGAACCGGCCGGCTCCCGGCGAAGCGTCGGCGGCGTTTCTGCCACCGCGGCACCCCGATCGCACCCTTGACACCCGAACCGGGGTCGCTGCCTGGACGTTGCGTTTCGTCGCAGTCGGGCTGGGTGTCTACCTGGCCATGAGCGCACTCCTGGTGACATGCGGAATCGCCACCGGCGATGCCGCGCAGACCATCTGGCTGGTACGCACCGCAGGCGCTCTCCTCCTGGCCGCTGTCGCCATACGTGTTGCGTCGAGGCTCATGCGTCGGGGAGACGACCCCTGCACCCGGAGTCAAATCGTCGGCTGCGCCTGCGTCGGCATCGCCATCGCGAGCCTGGAGTTGATGGCGCTCGACATGCATGTCGCGTCGCTCTATCACGTACACAACGTCACCCTGCACACCGTGATGCACGTGCTGCCGCTCGCAGCCGCCTTCGTCGGCCTGCTGTTGGCGTTCCCATCGAGTGTTCGCCCCTCCTCACGTCTGGAAGATGATGACCGAATCACTGCAGAGCGCCCCGTATCGTCCGTCCCTGCGGTTGAGCCCGGAGACGAGCGTGACGGTCACCGAGTCGACGCCCGACGAGTTGGCGTCGCAGCGCTATCTGTTCGATCTGGCGCTCCAGCCGGTCGATGACTTCACCGGGTTCACCCGGCTGGAACAGATCGGCGGCAGCGCTCTCCGATATCAGCTGGCCTACGCGTCGTACGCCCTGTCCCTGGCGCAATACACCCGCACACCGGCGTTCGGCGGCTACCTCGCTGAGGCCCAGGGCAACCTCATTCGCAAGATGTGCGACAAACGCGTGTGGGGCTATTGGGCAACCGAACGTCTGGCCGGATACCTGCGGTGGAATCCCGACCCGATGGTGTTCGCGAACGTCATGTACACCGGCTTCTTCGCAGCGATGCTCGCCATGTACGAAACCATGAACGACGACCACAGCTTTGACGCCGACGGCGCGCTCCCCCTCGTGTGGAACCGCCGCAATACGTACGACTACGGGTTCACCAAGATCGCCCGGGCCATCGAGAACAACATGCATGCCAGCCCCGACACGATGTATCCGTGCGAGCCGCACCTCATCTACCCGATGTGCAACACCATCGCGCTCGCCGGGCTGGCCGGCTACGACCGCCTCCACGACACCGACCTCACCGACAACCTGATCGACAAGACGCGAGATTCGCTGGTACACAACGGATATCTACTGGGGAACGGCAGATTCCTGTTCGGACGCGGACCGATGGGCCTGAAGATGCCGCCGATGCTGGCCAACGACGCCGTCATGGTCTACTGGCTCAACGGCATCATGCCGGACCTCGCGGAGGAGACCTGGTCCTCGCTGCGCACTCATCGACTTCGCGTTCACGGTGACAAGGTGGAGCTCCGCATCCGACCCATCGATCGGCTCGACGTCGGCTCGTACCACCTCGGCGACGCATGGGCCTGGGTCAACGTGCTCTGCGCGGCCAGAGAAATGGGCGATGACGAAGTCGTACAAGGGGTTTCCCACCACATTCGGATCAACACCGACGTCGACCGGTCGCCCGACGGCGCCCAGAAGCTGGAGGGCGTGTCCACCTGGGTCAATTGCGCGTACGCCTTCTCCCGGTTCGTCGGCAAGGACAGCCTGCAGGGGCTGATCAACGGACGGGTGCCCGACGCGTGGCGATCGGGACCCATGCTCACCGAGGCCGCCTACCCCGAAGTGCTTGTCGCCAAGGCGGTCAGCGACGGGACCGGACTCGACCTCGTCCTCCACCCGGGTGCCGGCGGAGTTCGCACGCCGCTGCGGATCGGCCGATTGCGCCCCCGGCAGACCTATCGGGTCGACGGCGCGGTGGAACCCAGTATCAAGGCGGACAGCGACGGAACGGCGATCATCGACGTCGACCTCGGCGGTCGGCACGAGGTGCGGATCAGCGCCACACTGTGAATCAGCGCGATGGTGTGACCAACGGGTCGTCACCGAACTCGTTGACAGACGTCGGCGGTGTCGACGTGCTCACGTAGTACTGCGGGAAATGGTCGTCGATCGCGTATTCGTACGGAATGCATCGCAGCAACGGGATCTTTCGGGTGATGAAGCCGAACGGCAGCGTGATCAGCCCCAGCGCACCCTCGTCCTGTGTGGAAGTGGGGCCCTCTTCCCATGTGTAGGTTGGTACTTCACGCTGCTCGCCTTGCTCCTTCACGTAGCCGACGCCGGGCACCGAGTGAAACTCCGTACCGATGTGCGCGAGGGTTCCGGTCGCTGTGGGCGGCAGATGCGGAACGGGGTCTTTGCCGAAGACGTAGCGAAACACCTTCTTCTGCATATCCGCTGAGAATGCATCCACGAGATTCTGTGTTCCGACCATCGGCTGCCCGAAGGTGTGGATTCCGGCCATCGACGGCCAGAAGGCCTTCCGATAGACTTCGTTGGCGCACAGCGCCATTCCCATCAGCAGGGCCGTTGCGCCTCCCAAACTGTGGCCGGTCAGATACAACCGCTCCATGGGATGTTCCAGGCGCGCTGATGCCCTGTCCCCGTTGATCGACAAGCCCTCATGCGCGCGTGTGAGGGCCTCGACCACCTGCCAACGGATGCTCCGCATGTTCCGGTAGAAACCGGCGTGGACGGCCTGCCGAGGCGGCTCGACACCCGGTTGGGTCGGTACCTCCACGAACTCGGGGGTGACCTCGGCATCGGCGAGCCAACTGATCGCGTTGGTCGGCTCTGTGCCGCGATACGCGACGATCACCACGCGCCCATCCTTGCTCTGGATGATGTGGGCCGTCGATCTTATGAACATCGCATCCACGGTCATCTCGATTGCACGGCAGTAACTCTCATCGAGTCCCAGTCGGGTCATCATCATGGCCTGCGTGTCGATGTCGGAGTACGAGTAACCCGACGCGACCGCGAGAACGTGCCGGAGGGTCGAATCCTCCGGCCCAGCGGTCACCAATGTCTCGGTCAGGTCGTCGTATATCGGAAAATTGCTCGCGGGCTCCAGATCCGCCGCCTGCGACAGCGCCAGCGTCGGACGCAGGTCGTCCAGGGAATAGCGTTCGGCAGTCGTGATCAGCATGCGCCGATGGTAGTTCCGCAGGTCAGGGCGTCGGGGCGCTTTCGGCAGAACCGAGTCGGTTGCCCCGCCCGAACCCGTCCACCACCCGACCGTCGAGCACCGATCGAGCCAACGCCTCACCAAGCGCCGGAGCATGTTTGAACATGTTGTGCCCGACGATCACATAGGTCGATTCAGCCGAGTCGATCGCGATTCCGTCGTCGCCCCAGGGCAGCGTGGTGACCCAGCAGTGCACGACATCGCGGGGCGTCGGGTCCAGACCGGGCAGCGCAGCACCAACGTATTCCGCTGCGCGATCGGCAAGTTCGCCGAGCACTTGGGGTTCGACGATGGTTCCGTCCGAGGTTGCCGCGACGGAATCCGACAGTCCGAGGCCGTAACCTGAGCGATCAGGGTAGGCCGCCGCGTAGACTCCGGTGAACCCGAAATGGCCGCTTCCATCCTGCAGCGTCGGAAGTGACGCCACGGGCGTTCGGATCCCGAACGACACCCGAACATGTGCGCCCAGCTCGATCGGCACGTCAATCCCGACACCCCGGGCGAGCGCAGCCGTCCCCCGGCCGGCACACACCACCGCCGCACCGTGTGTGAACAGACCTGTGGGACAGCGTACTTCGACTCCACCGCGTCGATCGCGGAGCGTGATCACCTGCTCGCGCACGGTCACATCGGCAAAGCACTGTGCCAGCGCTTCGATCGCGGCGCGCGTGTGGATCGATCCCGCGGTCGCGTCGAACACCGCGTCTCCCGCATATCCCGCGAGCATCGGCAACAAATGGGCCAGTTCGTCGGCGTCGATCGCACGAGCGTCGATCTGCGGATGCGTGACGAGCTGCGCCAACCGGCGAGAAGCCGACGGGCCCAGAGCGATTCCACCGTCCCGCGAGATGAGTTCGGTGCCGAGTTCCTCCTCCCACGCCATCCACCGAACACGTGCGCGCACGGCCAGCTTGACCAGACGAGGATCGTCGTGGGCGTGTCGAAAGATCCGGGACTGGCCGGCCGACTGGCCAAAGCCTGGTTGGCCCGACTCGAAAACGGTGACACTGAGTCCCTGGCGGGACAACTCGTACGCGGCGGCGAGACCCACGATCCCGGCACCGATCACCGCGACATCCGACGTCGTACTCATATCGCTCACACCACGCGCGACAACGTGTCAAACGGCGTCCGTCCACAGAGCGCGAGCAACAAAGCCGCCGCCTGCCCCTTCCGCACGGCGATCGCCGACGCCGTCGCCAGCGCGTCCGCCGCCACCTCATCCGGCAGTTCCGGTTCCTGTCCGGTTGCCCGGGCGATGTCGAGGCCATGCACCGCAAGTTCGAAGGTTCTGGTGGGCAGGTAAACGCTCAGTCGCATGCTGCCGGCCGCCGTCGGCACCACCCGGTCGCCAGATGTCTCCGCGAGGACCGCGAGGGCGTCGGCGCGCAGTTGCTCGACCGCTGCGAGCGGATCGGATCCCAGCGCGGCACCGGCCTGCCGTCCTCGTTCGGCGATTGCAGCGGGCTGCCCGGGCTGCGCTGCGATGTCGAAATAGTCTGCGATGGTGAGAATCTCGCAGACATCCGGCGACGGTTGAGCCACGTAGTCGCGAACCGTCGACAGCGCGCGTCCGGTATGCCCGACCAGCGCCCGGACATCCCACTCACCGAGTCCCGGCGCATCCCACTGTTGGTCGTCGATCTCCGACACGAGCGCTACGAAATGGTCGGCCGCCGCTCGAAACGCTTGCACCTCGTCCATACGTCGAGTGTGCACCCCTCACCGTCCACCATGCACCCGAATCAGGGGGTGACGTACCGTGAAGCGATGCCACACTCGCAGGTCACGCCCTCTGCCGTCGACACCCGCCACCTGGTTCGCTACGGAGGTCAGTTCAGTCCCGAACTGATCGCGCGGGCGGCCGGCAGCTGGGTCTACACCGCAGACGACCGGCCCGTCCTGGATTTCACGTCGGGCCAGATGTCGGCGATCCTCGGCCACTCCCACCCCGACATCGTGTCGACGGTGTCGCGTCAGATCGCCGAACTCGACCACCTCTTCAGCGGCATGCTCTCCGAACCGGTGCTCACACTTGCCGAACGCCTCAGCGCCACCCTGCCGGAACCCTTGAGCAAGGTGCTGCTGCTGAGCACCGGCGCCGAATCCAACGAGGCGGCGATCCGGATGGCCAAGCTGGTCACCGGCAAGCACGAGATAGTGTCGTTCGCGCGTTCCTGGCACGGAATGACCCACGCCGCAGCGGCTTCCACCTACAGTGCCGGACGACGCGGCTACGGCCCGGTGGCGCCGGGCAACTTCGCGCTACCCACCCCCAACCCCTATCGCCCCGATTTCGTCGACGCCGACGGCGCGCTGGACTGGCAACGACAACTCGACTTCGGATTCGACCTGATCGACGCACAGTCGGTCGGCTCACTCGCGGCGTGCATCGTCGAGCCCATCCTTTCGTCCGGTGGCGTGATCGAGCCTCCGCCAGGCTATTTCGCGGAGCTGAAACGTCGGTGTGAAGAGCGAGGAATGTTGCTCATCGTCGACGAGGCGCAGACCGGACTGTGCCGCACCGGCTCCTGGTATGCCTTCGAGCGCGACGGTATCGTGCCCGACATCCTCACTCTGTCCAAGACTCTCGGTGCCGGACTGCCGCTGGCCGCGATGATCACCTCACCCGAGATCGAGGCCGCCGCACACGACGCAGGGTTCCTGTTCTTCACCACCCACGTCTCCGACCCGCTGGTCGCCGCGGTCGGCAACACCGTGCTCGACGTGCTGGAGCGCGATCATCTCGATGATCGAGCCGCACAAGCGGGTTCGCTGCTGCGCGACGGGCTGCTCGAGCTGCAGGACCGCCACCCCAGCATCGGTGATGTGCGTGGCCGTGGGCTCATGCACGGCGTCGAGCTCGTGGAGGATCGTGTCACCAAGCGTGGCGCCGACCGTCTCGGCGTCGAAGTGACCCGACGCTGTTTCGACCTCGGGCTGCACATGAACGTCGTCCAACTCCCCGGCATGGGCGGCATATTCCGCATCGCACCGCCACTCACCGCGACCGACGACGAACTGCGGCAAGGACTCGCCATCCTCGATCAGGCACTCACCGAATCCACCTGAACAGCAGTCGGATTCACTCCTTGACCGGGTCCGAGCTACTCTCCGCGGCAGTCTTCGACGTCCACTTGTACAGCCAGGCGACCGACGCGGCGAAGACAATGACGCCCAGCGCCTCGGCCCACTTCTCGAAGCCGTCGCCCACGACCGCGAGCACCGCGTCGTCACCGGTGGCGGCCACGATCCCGGCGAACACCACACCGAAAAGTGCCTCACCGACGATGAGGCCGGTGGCCAACAACGTTCCCATGCGCTTCTTGTGGTCGACTGCGCCACCGCTGCGTTCGGCCCACTGGTTGTAGTAGTGGCCGATGAACGCACCGATCGGGATGACCAGGGTCACCGACATGGGCAGATACATGCCCATCCCGACCGCTAGCGGCGGCAATCGGAATCGTGTCGCCCGGCCCAACGCCTCGTCGATGCCGATGATGATCGCGCCAAGCAGCGCTCCAAGTCCGATCAGCCACCAGTTCAGGTCGCCGCCGAGTACGCCGGTGGTCAAGCTCGACAGCAGACTCGCCTGCGGCGCGGCCAATGAGTCCGCGGTCTCGCCCGGCGCGCCCACAAACCCGAACGACGTGTACATGAGTTGCAGGATCGGGGGGATCACCGCGGCTCCGAAGGCGACGCCGATGATCAGGGCCACCTGCTGCTTCCACGGTGTTGCTCCGACGAGTTGGCCCGTCTTGAGGTCCTGCAAGTTGTCGTTGGAGATGGTCGCCACGCCGAACACGATCGCGGCGGTGAACAGCGTGTAGGCCACCAGCGCGGCGGTGTGCGCGGCATCGGTGGAGCCGTAGACGATCTTGATCAGAATCGCCGCGATCAGCACCACCAGGATGCCGACACCGGAGATCGGACTGTTGGACGATCCGATGAGACCGGCCATGTACCCACACACCGATGCGACCGCCAAACCGATCACGAAGATGAAGACGATACTGAGGGTGATGATCCCGGCCGCGCTGCCCTCGAGGACCGTGTCGTGCACGAAGTCCCACAACATGAAGCCGATCGGAATGAGGAGCACCAGGATGGTGGAACCGACGATGGTCATCGGCAGGTCACGCTCGGTGAGGTCGACGCTCACACCCTTCTGGCGCGACCTCGTCGACGCGAGCGCCGACTGGATACCACGGATGATCGGCATCATGATCTTGGCGAGCGTCCACAAGGCGGCGATCGCAATGGCACCGGCGCCTACGAGTCGGACGTCGCTGCCGAAGAAGGTGTTCACCTGGTCATACAGGCCGTCACCGTCGGGGAGATTGCCCTGGCTCATCACTGGCAGCAACACACCGAAGGAGATGATGAGCCCGACGAGCATCGCGACACCTACCGACACGCCCACCAGATGCCCGATACCGATGAGCGACATCAGCAGCCCGGCGTTGAAAAGCGTGCCGCCGGTGCCGATCTTGATCGCTCCATAGACCGAGTCGCTCACCACCTTGAGCTTGGTGAGCAGCGAGAAGGCCGCCGACGCAACCGAGCCGACGACGATGATCCGCAGGCCGGCCTTGTTCTCCCGGGCCCCGCCCGACGAGTCGCCGACCTTCAGAACCTCCGCTGCCGCAACACCTTCCGGATAGGGCAGATCGGATCCGGTGACCAGGGCCCGACGCAACGGGATCGAATACATGACGCCGAGCACGCCGCCGATCGCACACACCGACACCGTCACCCAGTACGGGAAGCCGGTCCACCAGCCCACCATCACCAGGCCGGGCAGGATGAACACGATGGCCGAAAGCGTGCCCGCGGCCGACGCGATGGTCTGCACGATGTTGTTCTCGACCACCGAGTGATCGGCGAAGTAGCGCAGGATCGCCATCGAGATGACCGCGGCCGGGATGGCGGTGGCAAACGTGAGACCGACGCGCAGGCCCAGGTAGACGTTCGCTGCGGTGAAGACCAGCGTGATGATCCCGCCGAGGATCACACCGCGCATGGTGAGTTCGCGAAGGTTCGCCTGTCCGCGGGACTCGATCGGGGTCATGCCTGATGTGGTCATTCCTCGGCCCCTCACTGCGCACCGCAGAACGGAACGCGATCAGCCCGACCGCCCCCTCGACCGTGGCATGTATGGGTTGTCGACCAACTGTAAAGCCGAGATCGACCCCGCGTGCGACGTTGCGAACGTCCACCCGGAATCTGCCCTTTTTGCCCGAATCGGGGTCCCTCCCGAGATTGATCAAGGCGCCAGCACTGCGCGGCGGTGGACCACCGTCATCGACGCGACGAGCGTCCACGCGCCCACGAGGGCAACGAACAGCACCACCGACAGTGCCTCGATCGGGGCGGCGTGCAGGACCTTGCCGAGAGCGGCCAGGCCGGTGACGCACGTGCCGACCGGGAAGGTGAAACTCCACCACGTGATCGCGAAGGGCATCCGCCGGCGAACGGCGCGCACGGTGACCGCCACCGCCAATGCGAACATGGCAACTCCGAAACCTGCCATCGCCATTCCATACCCGATGCCGAAAACTCGCAGTCCCTGGGCGATGTACGCCTGCTCGTCGGTGAAGACACCCTGTGAAGCGTTGCCCAGCAGGTTCGCGGCGGTGACCGACTGCCCGATGAGACCGAGAGTGATCCAGAACGTCGGTGCGGCTGCGCCTGCCGGCGGACCGTCCTGGATGGCACGGGAGTAGATGAGGGTCATCGTGATCATGCCGAGGAACAGACTCAGACCGAACAGTCCGTAGCACCCGCAGAGCATCGTCAGCCGAGCCTGTCCCGCCGGGATGTGCCCGACGAGCAGCGCTCCAGTGGTGGCCGACACCATCGGCGGGACCACCGACATCAGCCAGCACGGCATCGCCACCCGTGGTTCGTCGGAACGGCGGGTCATCATCGAATAGGGCAGACACACGCTGGTCGCGACCCCCAGTAGGGTGCCGACCGTCCACAACACTGCGTCGATCCACACCGCCGGATGGTCGCCGACGACGTCCCGTCCGACCAACAGGGTGGCGGCGCCAACAGTCAGCAACGCCATCGCCGGGGCGCCGTAGAAGTGGCCCATCATGGGGTGACGTGCGTAGCCGCGGGCATTCTCGGGGTGATGCATCCAGTGCCCGACGAAGGCCGACGCGACCACGACCAGGAGCCCGGCGGCGACCAGCCACATCGCGACGGCGAAGGGTTCGAGCGCGGCCGTCCCGACCGGCAGGCCCGCCGCGGCGGTGGCGACGATCCCGGTTCCCATGACCGCGCCAAACCAGTTCGGCGTCACATGAGCCAACAGCGTTGCGCCGCTGCGGATCTGCGAGTTCGCCTCGGAGCGGGCCGTGTTGCGGGTGTCGGTGAGAGTTGCCATGCATCGAGCTTCCGCTCTCGGCGCCATCGGCGGAAGCGGGCTTCGATTTGTGAGGTCACAACTCTTGGTTGTGGGTTGGACAACGCTCGCCGCCTGTACGAAAGCTGTACCTCCCCGCCCCGCCACGTCTTCGGATCAGCTGCCGACCCGCAGGGGGATCCGATACCAGCGACATTCATCGGCATGGCCTGCGAACTCGCAATGCCGCGGGCGCGCAACGGCGCACGATTCGCATGCTCGCACCGCATCGAGCCAATGTTGCGCGCGCTGCGGGCGTACAGTAGGTCCTACGCAGGACGAAGGACATACGCGACTGCAGGGAGGCATCATGCCAACCATCGTCATCGTCGGTGGCGGACTCGCCGGCGCCAAGGCCGCAGAGGCCTTGCGGGAAAAGGATTTTGACGGCGAGATCGTCCTCTTCGGCTCCGAAGAGCATCTTCCCTACGAGCGCCCACCATTGTCGAAGGAATTTCTTGCGGGCTCGCAGAAGCTCGACGATTTCACAGTGCACGACGGAAACTGGTATCGGGACAATCGAATTGATGTCCACCCCGGAACCATGATCGAGGAGATCGACGCCGCAGCGCACACCGTGACACTGCCGGATGGAAGCACCCTTGCATACGAGAAATTGCTTCTGGCAACGGGTTCACGGTCCCGGCATCTCGACCTCCCCGGCGCGGACGCTGATGGTGTCCACTACCTGCGCAGCTACGACGACGCGGTGGCGCTGAGCGAGGCGATCGACGAGAACATGCGCGTGGCGATCGTCGGCGGCGGCTGGATCGGGCTCGAGGTGGCGGCGAGCGCGCGCAACCGCGGCGCGCAGGTTGCCGTCGCCGAGACGGCGCCGCAACCGCTGATCGGCGCCCTGGGCGCAGAGGTGGGCGCGATCTTCGCCGACCTGCACCGCAAGCATGGGGTGGATCTGCGCACCGACGTGGCCGTGGCCGAGATCCTGGTCGAGGACGGGCGCGCGGTTGGCATCGGGCTCAAGGGCGGCGACACCATCGACGCGGATGCGGTGCTGGTGGCCGCGGGAGCGGTCCCGAACATCGAACTCGCCGAGAGCGCCGGACTCGACATCGGCGACGGCGGTGTCCTGGTGAGCGCCGGACTGCGCAGCAGTGATCCGGACATCTTCGCGGTCGGTGACATCGCCAACGCCGAGCACCCCGTTCTCGGGCGTCGGGTGCGCACGGAACACTGGGCCAACGCACTCAATCAACCCGCCGTCGCGGTTGCCAACATGCTTGGTGGCAGCGCCGAATACACCAATCTTCCCTACTTTTTCACCGACCAGTACAACCTCGGCATGGAGTATTCCGGTCTCGCGTCTGGTGAGCACCGCGTCGTACTTCGCGGCAGCCCCGACAGCCTGGAGTTCCTCGCATTCTGGCTCGACGACGAAGATCACCTCCGAGCCGGCATGCAGGTCAACATCTGGGATCAACTCGACGGCATCAAGGAGTTGATCTCCGCCGGAGCCGCGCTGGATCCGGCAAAGCTGGCCGATGCCGACGTCGCCCTGTCGGACGTGACCGTCGACTGACGCGGGACTACCGAACGATCGCTCGGGCACCACTGCTACGATCCTCTCGATCGCACGGCCGGTTAGGGGAGTCATGTCGCAGTATCTGCAGGGCAAAGTCATCATCGCCACCGGAGCCGGCGGCGGCTTCGGCAAGCTCATCGCCGAGAAGTGCGCAGCTGGCGGCGCACACGTGGTGGGCGTCGACATCAACGCCGACGGCCTCGCGCAGACCACGGAAGCAATTGTCGCCCAGGGCGGTTCGGCGGTTCACCAGGTGGCCGACGTCACCGACATGGAACAGATGCGCGCCGCGGCCACGCTTGCCGTCGAGACGTACGGCGCGATAGACGTCATGGTCAACAACGCGGGCGTCATGCCGCTGGCCTACTTCGCCGACCACGAGCGGGCATGGCAGAAGTGGCACAAGGCAATCGACATCAACATCAAGGGCGTCGTCAACGGCATCTCCGCCGTCTACGACCAGATGATCGAGCAGGGCCGCGGACAGGTCGTCAACATCTCGTCGATCTACGGCAACGGTGGATTCGAGGGTTCCGGTGTCTACTCGGCAACCAAGGCCGCCGTCACGACGCTGTCGGACTCCCTACGCATCGAGGCCAAGGGCAAGATCAAGGTGACGACCGTCAAACCGACGGGCGTCGCGGGCACCAACCTCGCGAGTTGGATCGTCAACGATCGCGCCATCATGGGCATCGTCGGCCAGCGTGCGCTCTCCTACAAGGAACACGTGACCAGCCTCGTCAAGGGCGAGATGCCCGCCGAACTCGTCGACGTCGACTCGGTGAAGTACTGGCTGATCACTCCCGACGACCTCGCCAACGCCGTCGTACACGTCATCGATCAGCCGTGGGGAATCAGCTTGTCGGATGTGACGGTGCGCGCCAGCGGCGAGGACTACCTGTACTGAGGACTACCTGTACTAAGGGCTCAGTCCTGATCACCGCTAACTGCGGCCGCCGCGGTACTTGCGGTTGTACTCCTCATACATATCGGCGTTCTTCTCGCGTTCGAGCTTGTTGACCAGATCCGGGTCGAGCCCGTGTTGGGTGAGCCGGTAACGCCGATACACCTTGTTCAGTGCGATCGAGAAGAAGACGTACGGGATGAGGATCGGGATCGTCATGTTCAGCCGAATGATCCACTCCGTCGGCACGAACAACATGGGAACCAGCAGCAGAATGCAGGGCACCGACCAGCGCGCCACCATCCGGAACGCCGCTCCGGGGCCGGCGAGATCGTTGGCCACCCACTCACGCATCGATTCGGGCAGTCGGGCGCCATAGGCGTACTTGAAGTACTGCCATGCGCCCGGGCGTGAGCGGTCAGCGGACATCGCAGTCTCATTCCCCGTCTGGTCGATCGAGTTGCTTGTATCCGCCATCGTAGTGACCTGCACCGTTCTCACCTCATGCTGCTCGCTGCCTCCTCAATTAGTAGCACACGATTGAATTGGACAGTAGTGACCTTGGTCCCTCTCAAGGAGCGGTGGAGTACTTGTCGATATACGCCTGCATCGTCGACAGCTGATACCGCGACACCTCCACCGCGTTCTCGTCCTCGGCGAACACCGATGACACCATCACCGTGTCGTCGCGGTCGTAGAAGCCAAGTCCGCCGAGGCCGCCGAAGAACTCGTCCCAGTCGACGTCGCCGTCGCCGATCTTGAGGTGCTGATGCACTCGTACCGGGTTCCCGGGCGGGTTGGTGATGTACCGAAGTCCGTGCGAACGGCGGTGATCCATCGAATCGGCGACGTGCACCAGCCGTAGCCGATCACCGGCGGCGGCCATGATCTCAGCCATGTTTCCACCCATGTGAAAGGTGTGGCACGCGACGTACACCATGCCGATGTTGGGTGAGTTGACACCGCGGATGATGCGTACGGCTTCCAGCCCATCCTCGACGAAATCGTCTGGGTGCGGGTCGATTCGGACGTCGATACCCTCTCGTTCGATGATCGGCAGCAACTCCTCCATCGACCGGAAGAAGGCACGTTCGGACTCTTCGGCACGCTCCGGACGCCCCGAGAACTCGGTGTTGATCACGTTGACACCGAGGTCGACGGTGATCTCGATGACCCGCTTCCAGTTCCGGACGGCCGCCTCACGCGCATCCTCGTCGGGTGCCGACCAGCGCAGCACCGGCAGCACCGACGCGACCTGCACACCCGCGTCGTCGCATGCCTTGCGAAAGCTGCGCACCAGATCATCGTCGGCGCGTGGATGATTGAAGAACGGGATGAAGTCTCGGTGCGGGGTCAGTTGCAGATATTCGTAGCCGAGTTCGGCCACCAGCCTTGGGAACTCGAGCAGGTCGTGATCGTGATGGAAGGGCGTCGGATCGAGTGCGATCTTCATCAGCGTGTTCCGTTCCGCGCGTATTCGGCGATGGCGTCGATGTTGGTCTGGTCGATGAAGGCCGGCCCGGTCAGCGTCGGTTGACCGCCGCCGATCACGTTGCGGTTGTTGAGATACAGCCACAGTTGATCCACTGCCAGGTAGCCCTGCAGGAAGGGCTGCTGATCGACTGCCCACTGCACCTGACCGGACTTGATGGCGTCGACGAGGGCGGCGTTGGTGTCGAAGGTGGCGATCTTGGTCTCGCTACCGGCGGCATCCTTGGATTTGACCGCGGCCAATGCGATGGGAGCACCCAACGTGATGACGTGATCGATGCCGGGATCCTGCTGCAGCTTGGCCGCGATGGTGGCCTGGACGCTCGGCATGTCGGTCCCGTTCACGTTGAGATTCTCCACGCCATTACCGCCCATACCGGACTTGACTCCAGCACAACGTGATTCGAGTGCGACGTTGCCCTGGTCCTGGATGACGCACAGCACCTTCGACGCCCCATCCTGCTTCAGCCGACGACCGGCCGCTTCACCCGAGATCTGTTCGTCCTGACCGAAATACGACAGCACACCCAGCGAACTCCACGCATCGATGCCCGCATTGAACGCGACGACGGGGATGCCGGCTTCGACGGCACGCCGCACCGCAGGCGCCATGGCCTCCGGCTTGGCCAGTGTCACCGCGATGGCGTCGACCTTGCTGTCGACCGCATTCTGCAGCAGATTCGACTGGTCGGGACCCTGAAGTTCGGACGAGTACCTCAGCTCGAGGTTGTCTTTGGCTGCAGCCGTCTCGGCGCCCTTGCGGATGAGATCCCAGAAGGTGTCACCGGGCGGGCCGTGCGTCACCATCGCAACGGTGAATCGGGGTGTGTTGGCCTGACCGGCAGCCATGCCGCCGTCGTCGTCGCGGGGCTTGCCGCCGGTGCTCGAGCATGCGGCCGCCACCGCGATCGTGGCGACACATGCGGCCGCCGCGAGTAGCCGGCGACGCCGGGAATGGTTGGTGCTCACCGTCAATCGCTTCTCTCTGGGTTCCGAGTGGGTATCAGCGGGCCGCGACCGAGTTGGCGGCCTTGAGGGTTTCCGCGGCGATCTGCAGGCCCTCGATCTGCCCGAGTTCGACGTCCTCGTGCTCGATGTTGACCGCCATGTCCGGGTCGACCTTCTCCAGCGCCTGGAGGAACCGCGTCCAGAAGTCCACGTCGTGACCACGGCCGACGGCGACGAAATCCCAGGCCGAGTCCTCGGGCCACTTGTTCACGACGTGCCGTCCGCCGAGTCCGGTGGGGTTGTCCGACAGCGGGATACGTGTGAATCGTTCGTCGAGGACGCCGTAGATCTTGCAGTTCTCGTTGATCCGGGTGTCCTTGGCAGCTGCATGGAACACGAGCGGTCCGAGCCATTCGATGGCCGCGACCGGATCGATGCCCTGCCAGAACAGGTGCGACGGATCCATCTCCGCGCCGACGTTCGTGGCGCCGGTCTTCTCGACGAGACGTCGCATGGTGGGCGGGTTGAAGACGAGGTTCTGCGGGTGCATCTCGATCGCCACCTTGACGCCGTTCTCGCCTGCGAGGGCGTCGATCTCACGCCAGAACGGGACCGCCACCTCGTCCCACTGGTAGTCGAGCGAGTCCAGATAGCCCGAGTCCCAGGTGTTCACGTGCCACGCCGGCCACTGACCGCCCGGATGCGCATGCGGCAGACCCGACATCGTCACCACCCGGTCAACTCCGAGCAGGCCGGCGACGCGAATGGCGTTGCGCAGGTCGTCGGCGTCCTCGGGCCCTACCTCGGGGTCGGGATGCAGCGGGTTGCCGTTGCAGTTGAGGCCGGCGATCTCGACACCGGTGCCGTCGAAGGTGGCGAGGTACTCACTCGCACTGACCTCGCCCGAGAGCAGTTCACGCACCGGCAGATGCGGGGTGGGCAAGAAGCCGCCGGCGTTGATCTCCGCACCGGTCAGGCCGAGTGAGCCGATCACCTCCAGGGCGTCGCGCAGGGAGCGGTCGTGCAGGATCGCGGTGTAGACACCGAGTTTCATAGGAATTGTCCTTACTTGCAGAGTGATTGGTGATCGTGTGGTCTGTCAGCCGACTTTGACGGTCGCGCCGCCGCCCGCTGCGGATTCGGCGATGGCGGCCACGACACGCATGCTGTGCAGGCCGGTGTCGAAGCCGGGCAGCGGTCCGAGGACGTCGATGCCGGCGACCTGGTCGAGGAACGCCCGCGCCTGGTAGGTGAACAGCTCGGCCTTGCCATGTCCGACGCCACCCGCATCCATGGGCAGTCCGCCGCGGATGTAGGGGTGGTCGGGTCCGATGGTGATGCGCCGCGGACCGTTCAGGTCGGCACGCACATCGTCTGCGGCGAGGTGGAATTCGGCGATGCGGGCGAGTTCCCAGGAAGCCGATCCGGCAGTTCCGAAGAGCTCGAAACCGAGTCCGTCCGGAAGGCTGTGTGCAACGCGGGAAGCCGAGAAGGTGGCGGCGGCCCCACCGGCGAATGTCGCGGTGAAGGTGGCGATGTCCTCGTTCTCCACCGGCGCCTTCTCGCTGCTGACCGCGCCCTTGGTGTGGCCGTAGGTGGTACCGAGGGGAATCGGCCGCTCGGTGATCACCGTGTGGAACCGCGCACCCGAGATCTCCGCGATGGGTCCACAGACGAACTCGGCCAGATCGATGAGGTGACTGCCGACGTCGGCGAGGGCTCCGGTGCCGGGCCCGCCCTGGTAGCGCCACGTGATCGGCGACGTGGGGTCGAGGGCGTAGTCGCACCAGTAGTGGCCGTTGAAGTGGACGAGGTCGCCGACGGTCCCGGCCGCCAACTCGCGACGGATCTGCTCCACGGCAGGCGCCCGACGATAGGTGTAGCCGACCGCAGCAACCCGGTCCCGGGTGCTGTCGGCGGCGGCGAGCATGGCTTCGGCGTCGGCGAGCGAACCGGCCAGCGGCTTCTCGCACAGCACATGCTTGCCGGCGGCGAGCAATCCCTCGACCATCTCGCGATGCAGGTGGTTGGCCACCACGACGCTGACCGCGTCGATGTCGTCGGCCTCGGCGATCGCACGCCAGTCGTATTCGGCGCGATCGTACCCGTACCGCTTGGCGTTGTCGTCGGCCACGGCCGGATTCGCGTCGGCGATGGCGACCAGCCGGACTTCCGGCCGGTCGAGGCCGAACAGCGTGCCGGTGTTGCGATACCCGGCAGCATGCGCTCGCCCGGCCATTCCGCCTCCGATGACGGCGACACCGATCGATTCGTTGGTCACTGTGAACTCCCGTTTCCTTGGTACTAGCCCGGTCTACTAAACCGGTCTAGTTGTGTACGATGTTGACGACTATGAGCCACACCACAGGGAGCTGTCAACCCCTGATTCATCAACGAGGAGGTTGCGAATGACCGAGACGTCGGCAGCCGGGCGCCGTCCGACCATGCAGGATGTCGCCGACCGGGTGGGTGTCTCCAAGGCGACGGTGTCGTTGGTGTTCCGCCAGGCGCCGGGCGTCGGCGACGCAACGAGACGCGACGTCGAACAGGCCGCCGAGGAACTCGGCTACCGGAGAAATCGGACGGCCGCGTTGATGACTGCCCGGCGCTCACACCTCATCGGCGTGGTGGCCCAGATCCGCAACAGCTTTCACGCCGAGATCGCCGAATATCTCGTGTCCGCAGCCGATCTCGCGGGATACGAGATCGTTCTCGGTGCGGTGACCCCCAGCCACGACGAGTCCCGCGTGGTCGAGACACTTCTCGACTTCCGCTGCGAGGGAATGCTTCTCGTCGGGCCCGAGCTGGACACCCGGGCCATCTCCGCATTGGGCGATCGGGTTCCGACGGTGGTGATCGGTCGACGCACCTCGTCGCCGACCGTCGACGTGATCCGCACCAACGATGCCAAGGGCATCTCGCTCGTCGTCGACCATCTCGTCGAGCTCGGACACCGCGAGATCATCCACGTCGCGGGCGGACCCGGAACCATCGCCGCCGATCGTCGCAGCGGGTTCCTGCGCGCGCTACGACGCCACGGCCTGGCCGCCGACGCCGCAGTCGTCGAGGGCGGGGCCTTCACCGAAGACGCCGGAATCCGCGCGGCCCAGCAGATCCTGTCGCGCACACTGCCGACCGCCGTCGTCTGCGCCAACGACCGTCTCGCCGTCGGCCTCCTCGACACCCTTCGTCGCGCAGGTGTCGACGTGCCAGGCGAGGTGTCGATCACCGGCTACGACGACAGCACGCTCGCCCGCCTTGCCAACATCGACCTCACCACCGTGAGCCAGCAGCCACAAGCACAGGCGCAGGCCGCCATCGCCGACGTCGTCAGCAGGCTCGACGCCGGCCGCACCGACCGGGCGGCGTCGGCTCTCACACCCGAACTGGTGATCCGCAGCACCACCGCGCGGGTCGCCTCCTCCTGACCCGACGCGCGATTACCCTGCACAGGGTGGGTAGCGATCCGATCACCGACCTCGAGTCCGAACTCGCCGACTTCTGGCGACGCGGTCGGGCTCGAACGCGCAATCGTGCTCGTGCGATCGACCCGCGTCTCGACCCGTCCTGCTACCCGCTCCTGACCATCCTCTACCGCCACGAATCCCTGCGGATCACACAGCTCGTGGCGATGCTCGACCTCGACAAGTCGACCGTCACCCGCCAGATCGATTCCGTGGAGCGGCTGGGATTGGCCCGCCGGACGCCCGACCCCGACGACGCACGCGCTCGAGTGGTCGCCCTGACCGGCGCCGGCCGGGAACGGGTCGATGCCGTGGTGGCGTCGGCCGTCGCGGACTGGCGCGCCCGCCTGAATCGATGGGACGCCGCCGACATCCGTACCCTCACCGAGCTGCTTCGGCGCCTCGCCGACGTGTCCGGCGACGGCGACGGTGACGCGAAACACCCCGACCCGGAGCATTCCGCGGAATAGGCAAAGATAGTTGCGGGTTGCAACCATAGTTGGTTATAGTTGCGGCTATCAACTAATTCGGTGCGTGCTCACCCCCACGCGCCACCGATCCGACGACCGCCCGCGCTGGCGGGTCGCCCCCCTTTCCGACTCCGCGCACAGCGGCGTCCTGCCACCTGAACCCGGAGGTCTCACCTTGACCACGACAACCACGCGAGCCGAACAGGCCTCGGGTGCGCCGATGACCCATCGGCAACGCATCGAGGCACTGATCGGCCTGCTCATGGGCATGTTCGTCGCATTTCTCTCGTCGACGATCGTGTCCAACGCGCTCCCGACCATCATCACCGACCTGCACGGCACCCAGGATCAGTACACCTGGGTGGTCACCGCGACCCTCCTGGCGTCGACGGCGACGACCCCCATCTGGGGCAAACTCTCCGATCTGATCAGCAAGAAGCTCCTCGTGCAGCTGTCGCTGATGCTGTTCACCCTCGGCTCGATACTCGCCGGCCTGTCCCAGTCGGTGGGCATGCTCATCGGCTTCCGCGTCATCCAGGGTCTGGGCCTGGGCGGCCTCCAGGCACTCGTCGTCATCGTGATCGCGTCGATGTTCAGCCCGCGTGAGCGTGGCCGCTACCAGGGTCCGATCGCGGCCGTGATGTCGTTGGCCACGGTGGCCGGCCCGCTCATCGGCGGCGTCATCGTCGACACCAGCTGGCTGGGCTGGCGCTGGACCTTCTACGTGTGCGTTCCGCTTGCGGTCATCGCACTGCTGGTCATCCAGCGCACCCTGAACCTGCCGGTCGTCCGCAAGGCCGGCGTGCACATCGACTACCTCGGTGCCGTGCTCATCGCTGCCGGTGTCAGCACTCTGCTCATCTGGGTCACCCTGGCGGGCAAGAGCTTCGATTGGTCGTCGGGGATGTCGATCGGCCTTGTCGCACTGGGCGTGGTGTTGCTCATCGCGGCACTGATCACCGAGTCGCGCGTCGCCGACCCGATCATTCCGCTGCGCCTGTTCCGCGATCGGACCACCGCGCTGGCCACTCTCGCGAGCGTCGCAGTCGGTGTCGCCCTGTTCGGCGGTGCCGTGTTCCTCGGCCAGTACTTCCAGATCGCACGTGGCTACTCACCGACGGCGGCCGGTCTGCTCACGCTGCCGATGATCATCGGTTCGATGGTGTCGGCCACCGTGTCGGGCCAACTCATCACCCGGTACGGCCGATGGAAGGGCTTCCTGGTGGCCGGCGCCGCAGCGATGACCGCGGGCTTCGGGCTCCTGTCGACGATCGACGCGCACACCAACATGGTGTTGCTGGGCGGATACCTCTTCATCCTGGGGCTCGGCATGGGTATGACGATGCAGAACCTGGTCCTCGCCGTGCAGAACAACGTCACCCCGGACAACCTCGGTGCCGCCACCTCGACAGTCACGTTCTTCCGTTCCCTCGGTGGCGCGGCGGGCGTGTCCGTGCTGGGTGCCGTTCTCTCCAACCACGTGACCGACCTGATCGCGTCGGGCCTACGCGCCGTCGGCATCAACCCCGCGCAAACCGGTGGGTCCGATGCGGGATTGTCGAACCTCAACGAGTTGCCGAGTCCGATCGCCGACATCGTCCGCGGCGCATACGGCGACGGCACGGCCCGGATCTTCCTGGTCGCCGGCGTGATGGCCGCGCTCAGCCTGGTCGCCATCCTGTTCATCAAGGAAGTCGCGCTCAAGACGAGCTCGTCGCTCGAGGAGAGTGCGCAACTGGCAGCGTCCGCACCCGAGCTGCTCGACACCGAGTTGATGGACACCGCAAAGGTGGACGCCGAGTTCGACGGCATCATCGAAAGCGAAAAGGAGTTCTCCGGCAAGCATTCTCGATGATGTAGCGCGAGCAAAGTTCATGGTTAGCGTCGCTAACCGTGGCCCCAAACTGGGACTTACCTCACCGCGTCGACATTCGTAACGTTGCGGGTGAGGCGAGAAGGAGAGCCTGGACCGGACGAATCCGGCTGCGGCCCTTCTCATTCCCAGGAGGACCGCAGCGATGCACCACCGCACCACCACCCATCGCATCAAAGCCCTCGCAGCGGCCACCGGCGCCGGAGCCGCACTCTGGCTCGGCGGCAGCCCCGTCGTCGCCTTCGCCGAACCCTCCGACGGATCGTCCAACAGCTCCAACTCCACCTCGGACGACACCTCCGACGACTCGTCCTCGGAATCGGAGTCCGATCACTCGCGAGATGATTCCAGTTCATCGAACTCGACGAACAACGATTCGGACCCGGCAGCCGCCGCAGGACAGAACTCCGACAACGAGACCACCGACGGCGATGCGGCCGACAACACCGACAACGACGCCGATTCGACCACCACGCCCGACGACACCGACCAGACCGACGACAACGCCGACACCCCGCCCGCGGTGGTGACCGTCACACCCGACAGCGCCACGGCCACACCCGAACCCACCCCCACGATCGCAAACAACGCGCCGACCGCCGCCACCGAGACCACCCCCACCCCCGACCGCCACGAACCAGCCACCACCACTACACCCGACACCACCCAGGTGGCCGAACACCCCGACACACAACGACATTCACCCGCAGCACCGACAACTGTCACCGAGACCCCCGCACTCCTGCAGACCACCACACCACCCGCCACCCCCGAAGGCGGCACGGTCACCGGCAACGGCCCCGCACCGGCCACCACCACCGACAACGGCGCCCCCGTCGAGAACACCCCCACCCGCATCGTGGCCGGCATCCTCACCCTGTTCGGCTACAACCCCCACCAATCCAGCCCGAATCCCACCCCCGCACAACCCGCTCTCGTGTTCGTGTGGGCCGCATGGCAACAACTCAACCGCCGCTACCTCAACAGCGCACCCAACCTCGCCCCCACCGGCCAAACCGTCGACACCACAACCGGAACCGTCACCGGCACCCTCGGCGCCACCGACCCCGACCGCGACACCCTCACCTACACCCTGATCGACGCACCCGACCACGGCACCGTCACCATCAACCCCGACGGCACCTACACCTACACCCCCGACCCCACCTACGCCCACGCCCTCGCCGCCGACCCCACCCTGCCGGCCACCGACACCTTCACCATCACCGCCACCGACGGTCAACGCCACACCTACAGCGTCACACCAGCATCCGGAACAACAGCAACCATCACCGTGCCGGTCACCGCCCAGAATCAGGGGCCGTCGCTGGCGGTGCTCAGCGGCGGAACCTACCCAGACAACACCAGCGTCTACATCCTGGCCCGCACCGACGGCGACGGCGATGACCTCGTGATCACCCACACCACGCCCGCACACGGCACGATCGATATCAACGATCACGGGGACGGGACCGTCGCGATCATTTACGTACCCGATGCCGACTACGCCCACCAACTCGCCGCCGACGGCATCCCGCTCGGCAGCGACACCTTCACCGTCACCGCAGACGACGGTCACGGCGGCACGAGCACAGTCACGCTGAGCCCGCTGATCGCACCCGTCAACAGCGCCCCGGTACTCACGCTCACGGACGCCCAGAACGCGTACAACAGCGTTTCCTACACCTTCACCCGCACCGACGGCGACGGCGATGACCTCACCACCACTGCCTCATCCCAACGCGGGGTCGCCACCGTCATCAACAACACCGACGGTTCCATCACCGTGTACTACGGCGCCGATCCTGACTACGTCCACGCACTCGCGGGCGATCCCAGCCTCCCGGCCACAGACACGATCACCGTCACCACCACCGACGGCCACGGCGGCACGACCACCCACGCGATCCCCGTCACGCTCTATCCCTTCAACAACGCACCCACGGCCGGCTACACCGTGCTGTCGTCCCAAAACAGCACGCGCACGACCACCACCGTCGGCGCCATCGGCACCGTTGGCGGCAGAATCCATTACGAGTGGCTCAATGGCAGCGCGGTAAGCCCGGACGGGCGGTACGTGTATATGCCCAGCCAGGAGTACCAGACGGGGCACCTGGTCATCCTCGACACCACGAACGGCAGCATCACGAAGGTCACGGTGGGACAGAACCCGCAAGCGGTTGCGCTGAGTCCCGACGGCACGACGGCATACGTCGCGAACTTTTGGGGCAACAGCGTGTCCGTCGTCGACACCGCCTCCGGCACGGTCACCCACACCATCCCGGTCCAGAAACCCACTACGGTCGCGGTGAGTTCCGACGGACGATGGATCTACGTCGGCAGCGACGCCGCCGGCCCGTCGGTGGCGGTGATCGACGCGGAGACCCTCGCCGTCTCCACCGTCCCGAACGTGAGCGGTGACGCCGCCTACATTGTCAGGCCGAGCCCCGACGGTACCGCGATCTACGCCGCCCACTCGGGCACGGTGGCGCGCATAGACATCGAGACCGGTGAAACCACTCCGTCAGCCTTGTCCTCCGTCGGCATCACCGACATCGTGATATCGCCCGACGGTGACACGCTCTATGTCACCGGCGGGACGAGCAACTCCGTATATGTCTTGGACTCGGCGACGATGGCGGTTACCAAGGTGATCCCGCTCGGACGCCAGACAACGGCTGCGGCGATAACTCCTGATGGCAAATCGCTCTATGTCGCCACCGTCAACGGGCAGGGCAACAAGAGTGTTGCGGTCATCGATACAGTCAGCGGCGAGAGCGTCAGTACCCTCGCGGTGACCAGCTCTGGCTACCTACCCAACGATCTGGTCGTGTCGCCGGACGGGAAGACCCTCTACGTCACAGACGCTTTCACCACCGACCTGCAGGCCTTTACCACGCCGGTGAGATCGGGGGTCGTGACCGGGTCGGACGCCGACGAAGACGCCCTCATCTACGCGGTGACCACCGCACCCTCGCACGGCACAGTCGTCATCGACGAGACGACCGGGGCGTGGACCTACACGGGCAATCAACCGGGGGTCAACTGGTCGGACACGTTTGTCGTCACCGTGAGCGACGGGCATGGCGGATCGACCCCAGTGGCGGTCACGGTGAACTCCACCACTGGCGTCTGACCGAGTCCTATCGAGGATGGACTGTACGGTGACACACTGAGCGCATGGAAGACCTCACCGCGCTGGCCGGACGCAGAGCCGTTGTCACCGGCGCCACCAACGGTCTCGGCATGGCCACCGCGCGAGCCCTCGCGCAAGCGGACGTGCGCGTGGTACTCGCCGTGCGCAACGTCGAACTCGGGAAGCAACGTGCGGCGGAGTTCGGCGGCGACTGCGAGGTCATCCATCTCGACCTCGCAAACCTTGCCTCGGTGCGGGAGTTCACCGAGACGCTCGACGGCAGCGTCGACTATCTCATCAACAATGCCGGAGTCTTCCCACACCAGCATCGCACCACCACAGACGGATTCGAGCTCGGCATCGGCACCAACTTCCTCGGCCCGTTCGCGTTGACCAACCTGCTGCTGCCCCGCATCACGAGGCAGATCGTGTTGGTCGCGTCGGACGCGCATCGTGGCGCCACCCTCGACCCCGACGACCTCGACCTGACGTCAAAGGGCTGGAATCCCGCCCGTGCGTACGCGAGATCGAAACTGGCCGTGATGCTCTGGGGACTCGAACTCGATCGACGACTGCGCAGCAGCAGATCCGAGGTCAGCGCGATGATGACCACGCCGGGCTGGGTGGCGTCGAACATCTCCAACAAGCCAGGTCTGGGTATCGCCCATCGCATCGTCCAGAGCGGCGCGTCGCTACTGGCCAACGACAACGACGCCGGTGCGCAGACCACGCTCTACTGCCTGACCCGGCCCATCGCGCCGGGCAGCTACGTCGGCGTCGACGGCATCTGGGCGCTGCGTGGCGAGCCCGTGCTCTTCGGACGCTCGACGGCTGCATGCGATTTCGATGTCGCAGCGCGCCTGTGGGCCAAGGGTGAAGAACTCACCGCCACCGCCTACCCGCTCTGAAAGCTCAGAGCGCAAACGCTGCACGGTATCGCGCGTACGCGTCGTTTACCTCACCTTCGCTCAGCCCGAACTCCTCCGATGAGTACCTGTGCACGCCGTGGCTGTGCTGGGCGTGCCCCTTCCGGTGCTCCTCCATCCGCGCGCGCACCTCCTCGGTCAGTTCGAATCCTACTGCGGCATAGATGCGTTCGACTTGGGCCATCGGATCGTCGACCAGGTCCTCGTAGCGCACATCGAGGAAGACCTCGGGACGCTGCTCACGTACGTCGAGCGCACGATTCACCATGTCCGCATTACGCGTCAGCCAGTGGCGCGCCACCTCACGCGCATCGACGTGCTCACTGAACATGGAGTGTCCGTGGGCGAGCATGCTCGAGAACGACGCCGTGGTGCGCAGCGGATCGCGATGGGTCTGCACGATCAGCGCATCCGGGAAGACGTCGAGAAGGGTGTCGAGGTGCTCCAGGTGTGCAGGTGTCTTCAACACCCAGCGGCGACGGGGGTCTTGCCACTGCAGGATCTGAAGCAGGACCTTCAGGTAGGCATACGAACCGTGCATGTCCTGCTTCGACAGCCACTCGGCATACGACGGCACGTGCAGCATAGCCTCGGGAACCTGCGAGAGCAGCGAATACTCCTGCAGCAGAACGTCTTCCTCGGGACCGTCGGCCTCCACTGCATGGATCGCGAAGAACTGCGGATTCAAGTAGCGCAGCGCTAGTTCCGCGGCTTTGGTCTGGGCGATCCGCACGGTCGGCCGACCCGACTTCTCTCGCTTACGCGGAAGCAGATGCACCACCTCCCAGGAGCCGACGGCCCGCATGTCCGGGTCCGCGGCGATGAGCCGGTGCAGCATCGTCGTGCCGCTGCGCTGCAGGCCGGCGATGACGATGGGCGGTTCGATGGGCAGTGTCGCGATGTCGGGATAACGTTCGAGTAGCGCCGCGACGCGCAGGCGCGTGGTGAGGATGCCGTGCATGCGGGCCCGGATCACCAGCGCCCCAAAGGTACTCAGCTGGGCGTCCTCGATGATCGAGCGGCACAACGCATCCAATGCAAGATCCGTCTGACGATCGGCCGACCACGGCAATCCCGTGGCCTTCACCGCACGACGACGCAATGTCTCGGCGGACAGGTCCACCGTGACACCTCGCTCCTCGAGCAAAGAGCCGAGACGGTTGAGCAGGCGGATCGGCCGCCGAACGAAGGGGGTGAATCCGTCGGTCACGGGAGACCCGCGAGGTCGTCGACCCGCACCACCCGAGTCTGCGGCTGCGGGTGGTTCTGGGCGCGAATCCAGCGGAATGACATTGCGCCACAGTCATGCCCGGTGGTCTCGATCCAGTTGGGAAGTCCCGGGTCCCGGTGCGCGACAATGATCCGCACCGAGCCGTCGGGCCGATACTTCGCGGTGTGCTTGTTCACGTGCACCGTGTGATAGCGGTAGTCCAACGATTCCAGCCAGTGATTGTCGAGTTGGAAGTTCCAGCCGTCACATTCGGGGATCTCGCTGTCGATCACCAGCGCCTCGTCGGGTCCGAGCCGCCAATAGCTGTGGTAGTAGATGATGTTCGGATCGCCGCCGGCCTTCGTCGAACGCTCCGGATCGAACATCGGCAACTCGTTGGTATACTTCTGGAAGTCCTTGGCCCACTTGGCGAACAGCATCGATGCACCCGCAACCAACAGACTCGCACGCCCGAGTCCGGCGTCGAGTTGCGCGGCGGTCAGGGGCTCCGGTGAGGCCGACCCGCCGAGCACCTCGATCTCGATTTCGGCAGGGACCTCGGTGGTGCGGTCGGCAAAGGTCTGCCGCACGATCAGCAGTCCGGTCTCCGGCGTCATCGGTAGCCAGTTCCCGCTGTGCTCGGTTGCGCTGACGATGAGTTCGAAGGAGCCGTCGGGTGCGATGGCGAGTTCGGCGGCCTCCACATAGCCGGTGGTCGGCATCTGGCCGCCTTCCCCGTAATTGCCTTCCTGCGTACCGAAGCCGAGGTAGTCGACGGTGCCTCGCGTGCCGCTGATCCGGTACTCGAGTGTCCCGTCGATATTGGCGTTCATGTAGAAGTTGTCGGGGTTGTCCGAACCCATCTTCACGGTCTCGTGCACCATGCGGCGCAGTACCGGTGCGCGAGGATCGGCGTACTCGACAAACGCCTCGAGTCCGGCGCGGGTGAGGCGACTGAGGTAGCGGTAGCCCTCGGCCTGCGTGAGCGGGTCGGTCGGCGTCCCGGGGAACACGACCGCCGCGCCCGCCGCCTTGAGCGTGTCGCAGAACTCCTCCCACGTCTTGCCGCTGGCGACGCGCTGCTCGGCGACGGTGTCCGGTGTTTGTCCCCGCAGCTTCAAGTAGGCGACCCGGGCCCGCTTGAACTGCCCCAACATCGACGTCGCGATCGTCCGACCGTTCATCGTCCACCTTTCGAGATCGGTTGCACTCATGATCGGCGACGACGCTGCCCGATGTCCGGGCATTGGCCGATCATGCGGACAACCCGCGGGCGCACGCCCCTCCGGCAGCAGGCGACTAGGCTCGACGAGGTGAGTGTGCGCGCGGGCATCGTGGTCACCGGTACCGAGGTTCTGTCGGGTCGGGTGACCGACCGAAACGGTCCGTGGGTGGCCGCGCGACTCCTCGAACTGGGCGTCGACGTCGCACACATCACCATCTGCGGCGACCGGCCTGCCGACCTGACCGCGCAACTGGCGTTCCTCACCGAGCAACGGGTGGACCTGATCGTCACCACCGGCGGCCTGGGCCCGACGGCCGACGATCTCACCGTCGCCACCGTCGCCACCGTCGCGTCGTTTGCGGGGCTGGAACTGCGTGTGGAGGCGGACCTCGAGGCGCATATCGCCGAACGTGTGCGCGACTGGCAGTCCCGCTCCGGGGTGCAGACCGACCCGGTCGCGACTGCGGCAGGCGTTCGGAAACAGGCATTGGTACCCGTTGGTGCACAATCGATTGCGCCGGTCGGAACCGCGCCCGGAGTGGCGATCAGTGCGCAGCCCGCACGGCCCGCGATCCTCATCCTGCCGGGGCCGCCGGCCGAGCTGCAGGCGATGTGGCCGGCCGGTCTGGCCACCCCGCAGATCGCCGACGCCATCGCGAGACGCGGCGAGCACCGCCAGGAGACCATCCGTGCGTACGGCCTGCGAGAAGCCGAACTGGCCGCGACCCTCCGCAATGCGGAGGGTCAGGTCGACGGCTTCGACGACCTGGAGATCACGACCTGCCTGCGCGGCGGCGAAGTCGAGATCGTCACGCGGTTTCCGGCCGAGGCGGCGTCGTCCTACGACGGGCTGGTGCGCGTGTTGCTCGACGCTCATGAGCGGCAGATCTTCTCGACCGACGGCGCCACGCTCGCAGATCTGATCGCCGCGGCGCTGACCGGTCGGCGCATGGCCACCGCCGAGTCGTGCACCGGCGGACTGGTTGCCGCGCGTCTCACCGACCGGGCCGGGTCGTCGGCCTACGTCATGGGTGGTGTGGTGTCGTACGCGAACGACGTCAAGACCGGCCTCCTGGACGTGCCTGCCGAGATGATCGCCGAGTTCGGCGCGGTGAGCGAGCAGGTTGCCCGGGCCATGGCGGAAGGCGCGCTGCATCGTCTCGACACCGACACCGCAGTCTCCACCACCGGTGTCGCCGGCCCCGACGGCGGCAGTCCGGACAAACCGGTCGGTACGGTCTGCTTCGGAATCGCCATCGCCGGTCGGGACACGGTCACCGTGACGCGTCGATTCCCGGGCAATCGGGCGTCCGTCCGGTCACTGGCGACGACGGCAGTGCTGCATCTGCTCCTCCGCGAGCTCACCTGAGCCCGACGCTGCACCCCCGTGTGACACCATGACAGGGGTGAGCACATCCGAGGAGCCTCGTTGGCGCCGGCTCGGGCCCGATGAACGCCGGTCCGACATCTTGGCTGCCGCGATCCGCGCATTCGGCGAACAGCCCTATGCCGCTGTGCAAATGGCTTCGGTCGCACGTGACGCCGGAGTCGCCCGCGGGTTGCTCAACCACTATTTCGGCACCAAACGCGACCTCTACCTCGAGGTCGTCCGGGCGATGATGTTCGTGCCCGAGCTCGACGAGGTCAATCTGCCGGAAGGCACCCTGCACCAACGGGTGCAATCGTCCGTCGACTGGCTCCTGACAGTGCTCGGTACCCACGGCCGCGCCTGGCTTGCCGTCGGCGGCGAAGGCGTCGGCGACGACCCCGAGGTGCGTGCCATTCTCGACGAGGCCGACGACCACGCCGCACAGCGCGTTCTCGAGGCCATCGGGTTCGACGGCGACGACGCCTCGCGCGCAACGGCATCCGCCGCCATTCGTGCCTACGGTGGCATGGTGCGGGCCGCCGCACGGGAATGGCTGGATCGAGAGTCGTTGTCCAAGAGCGAAGTCCAGCAGATCCTCACCGTCAGCCTGACCGCGCTTGCGGAGACGATCATGGAACCCGGTCGCGGGTCGCGCTGATACCCCTATAGGGTATACGGTGGCGCCATGGCCACCTCCCATCACGACCCCACGATGCACGGTGATCACATGATGCACGGCGATCACAGCAGCCATGCCGGCCACACCGACCACTCGGGCCACGGTGGTCACGCCGACCACGTGGCCGTCTTTCGTCGACTCTTCTGGATCATGCTGGTCCTGGGCGTCCCGGTCGTGGTGGCCAGCGAGATGTTCGCGCACCTGATCGGCTACCACCTACCGGATGCCACCTGGGTGTCGTGGGTATCCCCGCTGTTGGGGACGGTGATATATGTCTGGGGCGGTCGCCCGTTCCTGACCGGCGCAATCGGTGAGATCCGGCAGCGGCAACCCGGGATGATGCTCCTCATCGCCCTGGCCATCACCGTGGCGTTCGTGGCGTCGTGGGGAGCCACGCTGGGCGTGCTCGACGACGACCTGGACTTCTGGTGGGAACTCGCGCTACTCGTCGTCATCATGCTGCTCGGGCACTGGATCGAGATGCGCTCTCTTGCGCAGACGACGTCGGCGCTGGACTCGCTCGCAGCGCTGATGCCCGACGAGGCCGAGAGGATCGAGGGCGACGACGTCGTGACCGTCACCCCTGCCGACCTCGTGGTCGATGACGTCGTCATCGTGCGGCCCGGTGGCACGGTTCCCGCCGACGGAGTGATCGTGGAAGGCTCGGCCGGGATCGACGAATCGATGGTCACCGGCGAATCGCGGACCGTCGACCGTCGGCTCGGCGATCGCGTGGTGGCCGGCACGGTGGCCACGGACTCTGGGATTCGGGTGCGCGTCACCGCAATAGGCAACGACACCGCACTGGCCGGAATCCAGCGACTCGTCACGGATGCGCAGTCGAGTTCCAGCCGCGCACAACGCCTTGCCGATACCGCAGCAGGCTGGTTGTTCTGGTTCGCACTCGGCGCAGCGCTGATCACCGCGGTGGTGTGGACGGCGATCGGCATGCCCGACGACGCGGTGGTCCGAGCGATCACTGTTCTGGTGATCGCCTGTCCGCACGCCCTCGGATTGGCCATCCCCCTGGTGATTGCCATCGCGACCGAACGTGCCGCGCGCGGAGGCGTCCTCGTCAAGGATCGCCTGGCCCTGGAGACCATGCGGACCGTCGACGCCGTGTTGTTCGACAAGACCGGAACCCTCACCGCCGGCGCGCCCGCCGTCACCGGAATCGAGCCCGCCCCCGGGCACGACGCCGACGACGTGCTCGCCGTGGCCGCGGCCGCCGAGGCCGACAGCGAACACCCGCTCGGCCGGGCCATCACCGCCGCGGCCGACGCGCGAGGATTGGATGTTACTGCGGCGTCGGACTTCTCGTCATCTCCAGCGGTGGGCGTCACCGCAACCGTCGACGGTCGTCGGGTGCGGGTCGGCGGACCCCACCTGCTCGACGAGGAACGCGCCGACGAACTCGGTGTCGCCGACGAGTGGCGCCGCGAGGGCGCAATCATCCTGCACGTCGTGTCCAACGGCGCGGTCATCGGAGCGCTGCGGCTCGACGACGAGATCCGGCCCGAATCGCGACAGGCCGTCGAGGCACTCCACAACGCCGGCGTTGCGGTGGTCATGATCACCGGCGACGCCGAGGCCGTCGCCGCCACGGTCGCCACCGAACTCGACATCGATCGCGTGTATGCCGGTGTGCGCCCGGAAGACAAGGCTGCCAAGGTCGCCGAGTTGCAGAGCGAAGGACGCCGGGTCGCCATGGTCGGCGACGGCGTGAATGACGCCCCCGCGCTCGCTGCGGCCGACGTAGGGATCGCGATCGGCGCGGGAACCGACGTAGCGATCGCCTCAGCCGGCGTCATCCTCGCGTCGGACGATCCACGATCGGTGCTGTCGGTCATCGAACTCTCCCGCGCATCCTACCGGAAGATGAAGCAAAACCTCTGGTGGGCAGCCGGATACAACCTCATCTCGGTTCCACTCGCGGCCGGAATCGCGGCCCCGATCGGATTCGTCCTCCCGATGAGCGTCGGTGCCATCCTCATGTCGGCGTCGACGGTCGTGGTCGCGCTCAACGCACAACTGCTTCGCCGTCTCGATCTGACACCCGAGCGCTCCGTCGAGCGCTATCTGCGCTGACTCGAAATGTTGGGTGACCACCGCGGCGACCTGCGGAAATCTGTACCTGGGAGGCTGGCCACGTGGATAGTGCACGTGGTGGGGTTGAGGGGCACAGGCATCCGACAGGATCGCGGTGGGTTCGGTGGGTCGGAATGCCTCGCGCTCGGCGACCAGGCTCTTCTGGCCTCTACGATCGCCGACGACGTCAGCGGGTGGGTCGATGATCCGAGCGCTTGGTGACTGCCGCTCTGAACTGGGGTAGTGCGCCAGCACCCGGCCCGAAAAATCTAGGGGAAGAACTTCTTCCCCCAAGTTCCAAGTCGTCCCCGCGAAATTTCGTGGGGACGACACCAAGGATAGGGGACGAAACTTCTTCCCCCACTTTTGGTGCGCCCCAAGGCTCGACGACCACCCGCCAAGTGTTCGTCGGGGGGTGGGTCGCTGACTCGGTGGAGCCAGCGGTCATGTTAACGGGATCGGCCGCTCAATTAGTCCGCTCGTAACCACCACGAAATACTGTGGGCGTGAACTGTATTTCGTAGCCAGCAGCGCTACCCACGATCGTAGTCCAACTCGATCACTCCAGGCAGCGTCGCCTGACCCCCGCCACCGTGCCTGCGCACGTGACTCCCAGGAGCAGCCATGCCGTCGTTCGACGAGACCATCACCGCCAACATCGCGTCGTCTCTCGCGGAGATCCCACATCCATCACTTCCCAAGGGCTCCAACATCTATGGCGGAACCAAGATCTTCCCGGACTACCAGGCCGAGGACGGCGAGACGTACTTCACGCTCGTGCACGGCATCGCGCACGAGTCTTCGGTCTCCTTCGTGGCCGTGCTCCAGGCAACACGCGCACTCCGCAAGGGATTCGAGTCGGCCATTTACTTCTACGGCCCGGGCGCGATCAATTGTCTTGCCACCCGTGGCTTTCCGACGACGGGAGACTCCGGTTTCCCCGGCGAGCAGAACATCAACAACTCGTTGGAGACCTTCATCTCCGAGGGCGGCACGGTGTTCTGCTGCCGATTCGGCCTGGCACTGCACGGCGGACGCGAGGAGGACCTGATCGAGGGCGTCATCCCCGCTCACCCACTCGACGTGCAGGACGCCATCATCCACTACGCCCGCAAGGGCGCCATCATCAACTCCACGTACATGGTGTGACCATGACTGTCATCGGATCGGTTGCGGCGAATTTCACCCGCGATCTCGAACAGAACTACCAGACCATCGCCGAGTACGTCGCGCGAGCACGAGAACGCGGCGTCGACTTCCTCGTCTTTCCCGAAGCGGCCATCGGCGGCTACCTCTCCTCACTCGGCAACCATGGCGACACGGTCAAGACGACGTCGCGATCGCTACCTCCCGCAATCCGCCTCGACGGCCCGGAAATCCAACGGGTGCAATCGATCGTCGGTGACATGGTCGTCGCGATCGGATTCTGCGAACTCGCGGAGGACGGAGAGACGCGTTACAACGCGGCCGCCGTGCTCGACGGAACCACGATCTACGGCAGTTACCGCAAGGTGCATCAGCCACTCGGCGAGAACATGTCGTACTCGTCTGGCACGGACTACGGGGTGTTCGACACTCCGGTCGGGCGCGTCGGACTCCAGATCTGTTACGACAAGGCATTCCCCGAGGCGGCCCGGGTGATGGCGTTGGGCGGTGCGGAGATCATCGCCAGCCTGTCGGCATGGCCGGCGGCCCGAACAGCCACCGCGGAGAACCTGCAGGACGACCGTTGGACGTACCGCTTCAATCTGTTCGATTCGGCACGGGCACTGGACAATCAGGTGTTCTGGGTGGCGTCCAATCAGGCCGGGACGTTTGGTTCCCTGCGCTACGTAGGCAACGCGAAGATCGTCGATCCCGGCGGCAATGTGCTGGATTCGACCCTGCTCGATGCCGGACTCGCCGTCGCCGAGGTCGACATCGCCGGCACCTTCACCGCCATGCGGGCCGGCATGTTCCACCTCCGCGACCGACGACCCGACGCCTACGGCGCCCTCACCGAACTCGACGCCACCGGCGACGCAGGATGGCGGAGTCTGGCCCATGCCTGAGATGACGTTCACCGTGCGGTGGCCCGATGGCGCAGTGCAGGAATGCTATTCGCCGAGCCTGGTGATCCACGACCACCTGCAACCCGAGACGAGCTACACGGTCGGCGAGTTCAGCCGACGCGCCACCGAGGCCCTCGACGAAGCAGCCGAACGCGTCCGCGCCAAGTTCGGCTTCGCGTGCACGTCCGCAGCGGCGACCGCCGACGACATCCGCGCCGCTGCGGTCCGCTACCCCACCGAATCAATGGTCGAGGTTGTGACCATGCACCCGCCACTGCCCATCACCTAACACAGAACCCACCTGGAGCCATCATGAGCGAATCGGCTCATACCCCAACACATCACGTCCCCGTCGTCATCATCGGCGGCGGGCAGGCCGGACTCTCCGTCAGCTGGTACCTGGGCCGGGCCGGCATCGAACACCTCGTGGTGGAGTCGCAGACCCCCATGCACGCATGGTCCGACAAGCGCTGGGACAACTTCACCCTGGTCACACCGAACTGGCACTGCCGGCTGCCCGGCTACACATACTCGGGAACCGATCCGGACGGATTCATGACGCGCGACGAAGTGATCGAGTGGCTCGACGGCTGGCTCGCCACCTTCGAACCACCGATGCGCACGCACACATCCGTAACTCGTCTGCGCCAACCCGGCAGCGACGCCTTCGAACTCACGATGACCGGCCCGACCGGCGAACAAGTGCTCACCTGTGACCAGGTGGTGGTGGCCACCGGCGGCTACCCGATCCCGGTGATCCCGCCCTACGCCGCGTCGCTGAATCCCGCAGTCACACAGATTCACTCCGAGCAGTATCGCAACGCCGATCAACTCCCCGACGGGGCCGTCCTCGTGGTCGGCACCGGCCAGTCGGGGGCCCAGATCGCCGAGGACCTCCACCTCGCCGGTCGAGAGGTACACCTCGCCGTCGGGAACGCGCCCCGGGTTGCCCGGACCTACCGCGGACGCGACTGCATGACGTGGCTCTCCGACATGGGCTTGTATGACATCGCGGCACAGCAGTATCCGGGCGGCAAAGCTGCGCAGGAAAAGACCAATCACTATGTGACCGGCCGCGACGGCGGACGTGACATCGACCTTCGCCGGTTCGCACTCGAAGGCATGCACCTCTACGGACATCTCGCCGGCGGCAAGGACTCGGCGTTGCAGTTCGCCCCGACCCTCACCGACTCGCTCGACAAGGCCGACACCGTCTACAACTCCATCTGTGTAGACATCGATCGCTACATCGACGACAACTGCATCGAGGCACCCGAACCCGGGCGCTACCAGCCGGTGTGGCAACCCGACAGCGAGCCAACCGAACTCGACCTCGACACCGCCGGCATCACCGCGATCGTGTGGGCCATCGGCTACCGGCCCGACTACCGGTGGATCGAGGCCAGCGCGTTCGACGGTGCGGGCCGACCCATGCAAACCCGTGGCGCGACTCAGATTCGGGGACTCAGCTTCGTCGGTCTGCCCTGGATGCACACCTGGGGCTCGGGACGATTCCTCGGGATCGACCGGGATGCGCGCCACGTCGCGGAGTCGATCGGGGCCGCACTGGGCCGGCCCGAACTGCGACTCGCCTCAGGTCAGTAGTCAGGAAGACGCATGCCCCGACGGTCAACGACAGGGTCGAACGGAGACATCACGATGACGGCTTCCACCAGGGTCGATCTGGCGCTTCTCGGAATCCGCGGCACGCCACCGGTCAACCGCACCGGCGGCGCCGGTCCCACCGACGACGGACACCTGATCGTCGACGGACTGCATGCCGCGATCCCGCGAAATCCCGACAGTCCCTTCGTGTTCGACGGATCACGTGTCCTGCTCGACGGCGAGGATGCGGGACTCGCGATCGACGTGATCGGGCGCCCACGATTCTACGATCTCACCACCGACGATGGGGTTCCGTTCGAACAGCTCGCAAAGCTGCACGGACGCAACGTCCTTGCGACCACCGTTCTCCAAACCTGCATCCGCTACGCCGAGGACCAACGCTGCCGGTTCTGCTCCATCGAAGAGTCGCTCCGATCGGGTTCGACGGTGGCGGTCAAGAAGCCCGAGCAGCTCGCCGCAGTGGCCCGTGCCGCGGTGGAGCTCGACGGCGTCACGCAGATGGTGATGACCACCGGCACCTCGGCCGGACGGGATCGCGGCGCAAGGCATCTCGCGCGTTGCGTCCGCGCTGTGAAGCGCGCCGTCCCCGACCTGCCGATCCAGGTGCAATGCGAGCCACCCGCCGACTTGTCCACCATCACCGATCTCCGCGAAGCAGGAGCCGACGCCATCGGCATCCACGTCGAATCCCTGGACGATTCCGTACGCAGACGATGGATGCCGGGAAAGTCGACCGTCCCCCTGGCCGAGTACCGCGCCGCGTGGTCCGAGGCGGTTCGCGTGTTCGGCCGCAACCAGGTGTCGACCTACCTGCTGGTGGGACTTGGCGAGGAGCCCGACGAACTGATTACGGGTGCAAAGGAACTCGCCGATGCCGGGGTCTACCCGTTCGTCGTTCCGTTCCGGCCTCATCGCGGGACGCTGGCGGTCGACGTCGATGAGGCGAGGGCACCCGACCCGGCCGTGGTCGAGAAGATCAGCCGCGAGGTCGCCGACCACCTGCGTCTGATCGGGATGACGGGTTCGGACCAGCGCGCCGGGTGCGCAGCCTGTGGCGCATGCAGCATCCTGCCGGCGGTGGGAGGCTGAATCATGTTGGACGGCAATCATCTCGATCCGAGCTCCACTCATCGACCGGCGTCTGGGGTTGATCTGTCGATTCTCGCCGGCCCGCGGACTGCACCACCGTCGTACTTGATTCGCCGGGTGGACGGCGCGAAGCAACTCGCCGCCTACCATCGACTTCGGCACGACGAGTTCGTCGATCGTCAAGGATTGTTTGCCGGAACCGACCGCGACGACGCGGACGACGATCCACGTACCGTGGTGCTCGCGGCAATCACGACCGACGGCGATGTCGTCGGCGGAGTTCGACTCTCCCCCGTCACCACAACGGATCTGGGCTGGTGGGCCGGCAGCAGACTGGTCGTCGCGGCGGGCAGTGACTCAGCCGGGATCGGCCCGGCTCTGATCCGAGCGGCATGCGCGCATGCCGAATCGGCCGGGGTGCTGCGGTTCGATGCGACAGTCCAAGACCGTTACCTGCGGATGTTCTCGGCCCTGGGATGGACGCTGCGGGGCACGGGCCCGACAATTGCCGGCCGCGCCCATAGTCGGATGACCTGGCCCATCGATCACGTCCAGCGGCTCGCCGACAGCTCCAAATCGCTGCTGGCGGACGTCCTCCGACCACTGATGGCACAGCGAGGTGGCCTGGGTCCCAAGGGTTTCCGCGGCGACGACGGTGCACTCATACCCGATACCGACCTCATTGCCGCCTGTGACGCGATCCTGCCGTCGATGGTCGAGCGCGACCCGGAGTGGGCCGGCTGGTGCTCGGTGCTGGTCAACATGAACGACCTGTCGGCGATGGGCGCGCGTCCCGTCGGCCTGCTCGACGCCGTCGGCGCACCGACCCGCTCCCACCTGACCCGGATCGTCCGCGGGATGTCGGCGGCCGCACACGCCTGGCGCACACCGGTTCTCGGTGGGCATACACAGGTCGGTGTGCCCGCGTCGCTGTCGGTGACCGCCCTGGGTCGAACCGATCGTCCGGTCGCGGCGGGCGGTGGACGGCCCGGACACACGGTGTCGCTGCTGGCCGACCTCGGTGGCGCGTGGCGCCCTGGCTATCACGGACGGCAATGGGACAGTACGAGTTCCCGGTCGGCCGACGAGCTCGCGACACTCTCGACGTTGGTCGCCGACCTGGCGCCTGCGGCCGCGAAGGACGTCAGCATGGCGGGGGTCGCCGGCACTCTGGGCATGCTCGCCGAGGCGTCGGGTACCGGCGCTGTGCTCGATGTCGACGCCGTTCCGCGACCGGCCGATGCGTCGATGGGATCCTGGCTCACCTGCTTTCCCGGCTTCGCGATGCTCATCGCAGACCCCACCCCGATCACCGAGGTTGCCGCCCCGGCGGCATCCTCGCCGTGCGGATTTCTGACCGACGAGCCCGGTGTGCGTCTACGCTGGCCCGACGGCGAGACCACGACGGCGATCCGGTCCACGGTCACCGGACTCGGCGCCGCATGAGTAGAGTTCGCTGACATGGGCACCCTCACCCTGGGCGCGCTGGCAGCGCATTTCGGCCGCGATGTGCAACGCGGCGTGTCCAAGGCCGTCGGAATCGTGGAGGCCGCAGCGCGCGATGGTGTCGATCTGCTCGTGTTCCCCGACGCGTCGCTCGGCGGATACATCGGTGACCTGCGTGACCCCGATCCGGACGACCTACCGCCCGCCCTCGATCCCGACGGACCCGAACTGGCCGCGATGGTCGCCGCGGCCGGGCCGATGACCATCTGCATCGGGTACACCGAGGCCGCCGGTAGTGACCGGTACAACTCGGCCGTATGCCTCTCGGGCGACGGTATTCTCGGCACGCACCGCAAGGTGCACCAGCCCGCCGGCGAATCGAAGGCGTACACGGCGGGCGACTCGTTCAGCACCTTCGACACTCCCGTCGGAACCATCGGAATGCTGATCGACTACGACAAGACCTTTCCCGAGTCCGCCCGCAAACTCGCCCTCGACGGCGCCCGCATCATCGCAGCGCTGTCTGCCTGGCCGGCCAGTGTCACCGACCGGGCCACTCGTCTGCCGGCGGACCGACAGTCGCGACTGTTCGACCTCTATGACTGCGCACGCGCCGCCGAGAACCAGGTGTTCGTCGTGTCGTCGAACCTCACCGGCGTCACGGGGTCGCTGCAGTTTCTCGGCCAGGCCAAGATCGTCGGCCCTGGCGGCGACATCTTGGCGACGACGCGTTCCAAAGGTGGTCTGGCAAAAGCATTGGTCGACGTCGATGCCGAGATCATGCGAGCACGACGCGTGTTGAATCACCTCGCCGAGTTGCGCCCGGAGATCTACGCAACGCGCGCTTCGGCCGTTCGAGGAGAGTGACGACATGCGGGTTGCCCTCCTGACCTATTCGACCAAGCCACGTGGCGGCGTGGTCCACACGCTCAATCTCGCCGAGGCGCTTGCCCGCATCGGCGTCGACGTCACCGTGTGGAGCCTGGCTCGCGGCGGTGACGAGGGTTTCTTCCGTTCGATCGATCCGGCTGTGCACCAACGTCTTCTGCCCTTCGCCGACGTCGAGGGTGAAGCGGTCACACCGCGGATCATCAGATCGATCGACACCATGCGCGCCGGATTCGATCCCACCGAGTACGACATCGTGCACGCCCAGGACTGCATCAGCGCCAATGCCGTGGGCACCTGTATCCGGACCATCCACCACCTCGACCAGTTCACGACGCCGATCCTCGTGGAGTGCCACGAGAAGGCTGTCGTCAATCCCTATGCGCGCATCTGTGTTTCGCAGGCAGTGGCCGACGAAGTGCACGCAGGATGGGGGCGCTCGCCCGCAGTGATCCCCAACGGCGTCGACTTCGATCGGTTCGCCGACGCCGCGTCGGCAACACCGGAAGCCACCACAGAGCGGGAGACCTGGCGCGGACAGCTGGGACGGTACGTGCTCGCAGTCGGCGGGATCGAACCACGCAAGGGAAGTATCGACCTCCTCGAGGCCTTCGCGACATTGCGTCGCGAGGATCCGGATCTGCAACTCGTCTTCGCAGGCGGTGAGACCCTCTTCGACTACCGAGACTACCGCGCCGACTTCGACTCCCGCCGAGAAGAATTGGGCATCACACCGGTGGTGATCGGCGCCGTGGACGACGACGCGTTACCGGCGCTGGTCGCCGGTTGCGAGGTCTTCGCATTCCCGTCGATCAAGGAAGGCTTCGGTCTCGCCGCGATGGAGGCGCTGGCCGCCGGACGTCCGGTGGTTGCACGCGAATTGCCCATCCTCCGAGAGGTTTTCGGCGACGCCGTCCGTTACGCCGCGACCGTCGACGAACTGGCCTCCGAACTCGCCGCGGCCCGCACTCCCGACCCCGCGCGAACCGACGCCGGGCGGGAGTTGGCCCGCTCACTCACCTGGGAGGCCGCCGCCCGAGCGCATCTCGATTTCTACCGTGCACATCCCCTGGCCTCGGTGTTGGCCGAGTAGCAACCCCACCTCCTTCCGCTCCCTGAGGTGCGAGCGAGTCGCGACTCCCTACCGCTGCCTGAGGTGCGACGAGCGCTAGCGAGGAGCCTCGAAGGCCTGGTGGTGCGCGTGTGCTCAGCCGGCGGAAGGTCCCCCATCGGAGGTGGACTAGTCCAGCCGCCCCGTCGGGAGCTTGCGGCGAACGAGTTTGCCGGTGGGGTTTCGCGGTAGTTCCTCGACGAACACCACGTCGCGCGGCACCTTGTAGCGGGCCAGGTTCGACTTGACGTGTTGCTTCAGGTCGTCGGGCTGCGGATCGGTGTCGGGTTGCCGAACGATGAACGCGCGCAGTCGATGTCCGAACTCTTCGTCGTCGACCCCGACGACCGCGACGTCGGCGACCTCGGGATGCGCGGCGAGCAGGTTCTCCACCTCGAGCGGGTAGACGTTCTCACCGCCGGACACGATCATGTCGTCGTCGCGGCCCTCGATGAACCACAGTCCACTGTCGTCGACACGCGCCATGTCACCGCTGGACATGTAGCCATCGATGACCTCCTTGTTGCGACCGTCGGTGTAACCCTCGAAGGGCGCCCCGTTGCGAACGAAAAGCCGCCCGCTGACGTTCTTTCCGGTGATGCGGTTGCCCTCGCCGTCGAACAGCGCCAAGCGACTCGACACCGGTGGCCGGCCCACGGTGCCGGGTGCCTGTCGCAGTTCATGTGGTTGCGCGATGGATGCGATCGCGACCTCGGTGGAGCCGTACATGTTGTAGAGCACGTCGCCGAAGGTGTCCTGCACACGCTCCGAGAGTGCCGGTGACAGAGCCGATCCCGCGATCACGATGATCTTCAGCGCCGACACGTCGTACTTGCCGATCACCTCCGGCCCGAGCGCCAGGATGCGATGCAGCATCGTGGGCACCGCGACCAACACCTCCGCGCGGTGTTCGGCGAGGGCGGCCAGGGTCTTCTCCGCGTCGAACCGACGCAGCACCACCGTCTGGTTGCCGAGTGCGGTTCCCACGCCCCAGACCGCAAAGCCGGTGGAGTGGAAGATCGGGGAGACGATCACCATCGAGCCGTGCTGCGGAAGGGGAACACGATCGAGCAGCAGCGCGCTGGTGAACGGCGACATCTTGGATCGTTGCGCACCCTTCGGCAGGCCGGTGGTGCCGCTGGTGAGGATGACGAATCCGCCGAACGTCTCGGGTTCGGGCGGCATGCCGGTGTCGCCCGTCTCGATCACCTCGTCGAGGGTGCGGACGCCCTCGGGTACCGGGCGATCGCCGTCGACCCAGGTGAGAACTCGGGGCATGTCGGGCAAGCCCTCGAGGAGATCGATGAACTCCTCGTCGTACAGCATTGCGCGCACCTTCTCGCGCTCGGCGACCTCGACGAACTGGGTCTTGCCGAACCCGGTGTTCATCATCGCCAGGCGGTAACCGGCGCGTCCCGCCGCGCTCAACGCCAAGATCAGGCCGCGATGGTCGCGGGCGAGCACACCGACGACCGATCCTGGCGCCACACCGGAGGCCAGCAACGTGTTGGCGAGCGCGTTGCTCTGGCGGTCCAGCTCACCGAACGTCACGGTGCCGCGCTCATCGGTGATCGCGGGTGCGTCGGGGTACTCCTCGGCGCCGTGCACGATGACCGCGGACGCCGGGCCGATGGTCTTGCTGCGCTTCACCGCCTTCACTGCCTCGCCCGGGTTGGTCAGATTGATCGCACCGGATTTGTGCAGCACCCGGATCGCACCGACGGTGTCGGACACCATCTCGAGTGCGTTGCGAACAGATGCCATGTGGGCCACTCCTCAATTTCGGAAACGCGCGTTGTCTGATGCCAATGTATGTGGGCTCACAGACTATGGCCACCTGTTGGTGAGATCACCAGCGGGTGATCGCCGACGACGACATTGTCACCGCCCGTCATTAGTCTCTGTGCTGTGCACGCCTTGGCCGATTGGCTCGTCGATCTGATCGCATCGGTGCCGTCATGGGCGGTGTACCTCGTGACCTGCGCGGTCATCTTCTCCGAGACCGCCACGCTGGTCCTCGGCCTCCTGGTTCCCAGCGAGGCGATCCTGCTCGCGGCGGGCGTCGCCGCGGCCATCGGGTCGACGCAGATCGTCGTCCTCATCATCGCGGTGTGCGTGTCCGCGGTCGCCGGCGACGCGGTCGGCTATTGGATCGGCCGACGCTCGGGCCACCGGATGAAGTCCTCCCGGATGGGACGACGATTCGGCGAGGAACGCTGGGCGCGTGCCGCCGAACGCATCAACTCCGACGGCATGATCGCGGTCGCGACCGGTCGCTGGATCGGCTACGTCCGCACGCTCGTGCCACCGATGGCCGGCATGAGCAACATGCAGGGAGCCCGATTCGGTGTGGCCGATGTGCTCGGCGCGACGAGCTGGGCCACGACCGTGCTGCTGGTCGGCTACTTCGCCGGCGCTGCCCTCGGCACCACCGTGCTCTTCTATGCCGCAGTCGCACTGGTGGTTGTTGCCGGTGGTTACTACCTCTACCGCTGGTTGCGGGAGCGCCGCGCTAATCCCGCGCCCTGACCAGGGTCACCAACGCCGCCACTGTTCGGTCGCGGAAGTCGTCGGCGTCGTCGAGACCGAAGGTGAGCGCACGCGCCAGCGTCGACGACACCAGCATCGAGAAGATGGTGTCGACGTCGACGGCCCTGTCCTGGTCGACACCGGTATCCGATGCCACCATCGCGGCAAAGGACTCGCGCACGTCGGCCTCGAATCGGGCCACCAACTGCTCGTATCGGCCCGGTTCATGGTGGTAGGCCGCCAGCAGACCAGGGAGCGCCGCACGGGTGACCGGATCGGCGAGGCGACGCAGGAAGAGCTCCGTCCACGCGCTGATGTCGTCCGTCAGGTCCCCGGTCGGTTCGGGTAGGGATTCGGATTCTGCACCGAATGCCGCGTCCTCGATGAGGTCCTCCCGACGCGGCCAGCGCCGGTAGATCGTCGGCGTGCCCACACCCGCACGACGGGCGATTGCCGCGACCGTCGCTCCACCGAATCCCTCCTCGTCGAGCAGCTCACGGGTCGCACGCACCACGGCCTGATGCTTGATCGGATCGCGCGGGCGGCCGACGGTGCCGATCTCGGAGCGGGAAACGTCCTGGTCGGTGCTCACGTGAGAAGAGTATCGCGAAAACGCCACTTTCATTCCGTTACGGCACGTAACGTAATGCGAGTCGCTCCCCAGGAAGGACCGCCCCATGCTCACCGCCCACGACGAACTCCTCTGTCATCAGCTGCCCACCTCGTTCGACCACGTCGACCAGAGCGACCTGCGCTGGGTCGAACGCATCGTGATGTACGGCTTCGACAAGTCCGGCGACATCAATGTGATGACCGGCCTCGCCCGATACCCGAATCGCAACGTCACCGACGCGTACGCGATGATCACCCGACGCGGCGGCGAGACCCGCGTGGTGCGCATGTCCACCGAAATACTGGGCAGCGACACCGGATTGGGCCACTACACGGTCGGCCCGTACACCTATTCGGTCGAGGAGCCGCTGCGCCGCGTTCGTTCGCAGCTGCGAGCCAACGAGCAGGGTGTCACGCTGGATCTCACGCTCACCGGCGAATTCCCGGCCTACGAACAGACTCCCGCATTCCACCGCGAGCGTGGCCGGATCAAGGAGGATGCGCGGCGCTTCTATCAGAACGGCCGCGTCGAGGGATACATCGAGGTCGACGGCGAACGACTCGACATCGACCCCGACCGCTGGTGGTTCGGCCGTGACCATTCCTGGGGTGTCCGCAACGGTCCGGGCGGCGGCAGCCTGCCCGAAGGAACCCACATGCAACCCGGCGAGATCCCCGACGGCGTCCTGTACTACATGGGAATCTTCCAATTCGACGACCATATAGTGCATTTCGCGCAACGCGAGACCAGCATCGGGCAGCGGTGGCAGTTCGAGGGCGAGATCCTCCACCCCATCGACACCGGCCGCCCCGCCAACACCATCATCGACGTCGAACACGAACTCAAATTCCGTGAACAACGACGCCTGATCGCCGGCGGTGTGTTCACGATCCTGCGCGCCGACCGCTCGTCGACATCGATCGAAGTCACACCGCTGTGCGACTTCTGGCCCGGCCTGGCCGGCTATCAGGAGTTCAACGGGTACGCCTCGGGCCATTGGCGCGGAACCGATTTCATCGACGGATTCACCGTCGACTCGTCCGACCCCGATGTGGTGGCCCCGGTGAGCCTGGTGTCGGAGACCCTGTGCGAGGTGCGCATGGACGGCAAGGTGGGTCACGGTCTCGTCGAGATGGTGTTCATGGGTGCCTACCCTCGCTACGGCTACACCGGATGGTGAGGGCGATGGATACCGCTCACCGCACCCTGCGCCCCACGCCCGAGCAGCTGCCCGACGCAGTGGTCGACATTGTGCGCTCACGCATACCCGGCGCCGAGGACGCACGAATCACCAACTGGCACAGCGCACCCATGGGCCGATCCACCGAAACGTACCTCTTCGACGTGGTCGATGTGCGCGGCCGCGACGGACATATCGGCGACGAACCGCTCGGACTGGTGTTGCGACGGCCGCCCGAGTACGCGGTGCTTCCCGATTTCGACCTTCGCCGTCAGTATCTGACGATGCAACGTCTCGGTGGATCGGGTGTCCCGGTGCCGACGATGCGCTGGATCGACCCGGACACCGACGCACTCGGGACGCCTCACTTCGTGATGGACCGCATCGACGGCGTCTCGACGGTCAGCGACATGCCGCCGTATCACCAGGAAGGCATCTACGCCGACACCGACGACGCCGGTCGTGCCCGTTACTGGAATGGTTGTGTCGACCTGATCGCCGCAACCCACGCCGTCGACGTCGACCGCCACCGGCTCGGCTTCCTCGCACTCGACGCATTCGGCGCCGAGCCCGCCGAGCAGGTCATCTCCTTCCTGCGCCACGGTCTCACCTGGGCCGCGGATGGTGCACCGATGAAACCCGCATTCACACAGGCACTCTCGTGGTTGGAACAGCACACCTACCAACCGTCGCGCATGACCCTCTGCTGGGGCGACAGCCGCATGTCCAACGTGTTGTACGCGCCGGACAGGACCCCGGTGGCGGCGGTGGACTGGGAGGTCGCCTACCTCGGCGATCCGGCCGGCGACCTTGCGTGGATGTTCCTCACCGATTGGGTGAGCAGTCCACTGCCCGATCACGCTTCGGCCGCCGGCACGCCGAGTCGAGCCGAAACCCTCGACCGCTACGAACAGCTCACCGGCCACCGGGTCGAGAACATGCTGTTCGCCGATGTCGCAGCCGCGCTGCTGCTGGGCATCGTGCTGATCCGGCTCAACACCTCCCTCGGCCTGGACGGGATCGACCTCACCGACATCTGCGCACAGCGTCTGGACCTGGTACTCGGCGGCGGGGTCTGAGTCATGGGGCGGTACGGTCCGAGGTGACCGTCGTGTCCAGACCTCGAGGAGAGACCTGTGAGCCGTACCCTGCGTCCGCGCCGGACCAACCTCGCCGTCCCGGCGTCGAGCACCAAGATGATCGACAAGGCACGGTCACTGGGTACCGATCAGCTGTTCCTCGACCTCGAGGACTCCTGCGCTCCGTCGATGAAGCCGGTCGCGCGCAAAAACATCGTCGCGGCGCTCGGCGACGGTGACTGGCAAGCACAGATCCGCGGGGTGCGGGTCAACGACTGGACCACGCCCTGGACCTATACCGACGTGATCGAGGTGGTCGGCGCCGTCGGGTCGGCGGTCGACGCGATCATCCTCCCCAAGGTGAATCACCCGAATCAGGTTGCCGCACTCGACATGCTGCTGACCCAGATCGAGAAGACCGAGGGATTCGACGTGGGCCGGATCGGCATCGAGGCGCAGATCGAGGATGCCGCAGGACTGATCAAGATCTACGAGATCGCCCAGGCCTCACCGCGACTCGAGAGCATCGTCTTCGGTCCGGGCGATTTCATGGCGAGCATCAACATGAAGTCGCTGGTGATCGGCGCGCAGCCACCTGGATACGAGATCGCCGACGCCTTCCACCACATCCACATGAGCATCCTGATGGCCTGCCGAGCCAACGACTTGCAGGCCATCGACGGCCCGTGGGCACAGATCCGCGATCTGGACGGCTTGCGGCGCAGCGCAACTCAGGTCTCGGCGCTCGGCTTCGACGGCAAGTGGGTGCTGCACCCCGACCAGATCGGCCCGACCAACGAGATCTTCACGCCCAGCCAGCAGGACTACGACCACGCCGAGAACATTCTCGACGCCTACGCCTTTCACACCTCGGCGGCCGGCGGTGGACGCGGCGCGGCCATGCTCGGCGACGAGATGATCGACGAGGCGTCCCGCAAGCTCGCGCTCGTCGTCGCAGCAAAGGGCCGGGCCGCCGGGCTCGACCGCGTCGAGAAGTGGGCTCCCGATCGGTAGTGATGGGCGATCAGTAGTAGTGCGCTCGCCCGCCCACCGCGCGTCCGGTGGCGCCGAGGATCGCCAGGATGATGCCGATGACCACCAGGACGATGCCGATGGTCCACAGGATCGGGATGCTGAAGATGAACCCGAGGATGAGACAGATGATTCCGAGGATGATCACGATCGAGCCCTCTCGTTCGGTGGAGATGGCACTCGACGCTGCTGCAAGTACAAGGCGACACTAACCACCTTCGTGCGCTTCGCGGTGGATTTCGGGGACTTCGGTGCCAAGGTGAGACGCTAAGCTCGCGCCGTGGACATCTCGATCGACGGCTTGCGCACCCTGCGCGCCGTTCTCGAGCACGGCACGTTCGAGGCCGCCGCGACCGAACTGCACGTGACCCCCTCCGCGGTCAGTCAGCGGATCAAGGCGATGGAGGTGGCCGTCGGGCGTGTCCTGGTGCAGCGCACCAAACCGGCGATCGCGACCGATGACGGCGAGGTGTTGATCCGTCTCGCGAAGCAATGGGAGTTGCTCACGGCCGAAGCGGGTGTCGAACTCATCGGAGACACCCCCGACAGCGAACGTCCCCGACCCATCCATATACCGATCGGCGGCAACTCGGACTCGCTGGCCACCTGGCTGCTACCCGCCCTGGCACGCATTCACCGTGAGCACCCCGTCGTGGTGGAGGTGCTGCGCGACGACGAATCCCGCAACAGCGAGTTCCTGCGCTCGGGAAAGGCGTTGGCCGCCATCACTTCCGATCCGATAGCGATCCGCGGATGTACCGTGATACCGCTCGGTGTGATGCGCTACGTGCCGGTCGCGACCCCGGAGTTCCTGCGCAAGTGGATGCCCGACGGTCCGACGTCGGACACGTTGTCGCGCGCGCCGATGGTGTCCTACGACCGCAACGACCACATCCAGCGCACCGTGTTGCGCGCCTACTCGTCACAGGCCTCCGAACCGCCGACGATCTACATCCCGGCGTCGGTCGAATACCACCGCGCGGTCGAGATGGGCATGGGATGGGGTGTGGTGCCGCACGCCCAGATCGCCGACGCCCTCGACGCCGGCCGCGTCGTCAGGTTCCTCGACCCCGACAACCCAGACCCCGACCACGACGTCCCGCTGTACTGGCAGTACTGGAAACTCAGCTCACCGCTGCTCGACGCGGTGACCGCCGGGATCGTCGCGGCAGCCCGAGCCGAGCTGCTACCGCTACAGTGACCTTGCTGCCGGCCTCGGAACCACCGTCTCGGCGCACGCGGACGCTTCCCGCTCCAGGGGTGCTGGCGACATATGCTCGTCGAGCCCGCGATGTCGATCGACACGTTCCGCGGAACGCGCCACACGCTCCCGGCACCCTCAGAGGAAGAAACTCGTCCCCTATCCCTGGAGTCCTCCCCGCGAATTTTCTCGCGGACGACTCAACAAGCAGGGGCAGAAAGTAGGGGAAGAACCTTCCCTACTTTCAGTGGCCCGGCGGCGCGCTGACGTGACCCGGTCGCCTGCCCTTCGGGGCCATCCCTCGGCCGGCGCCTCGGGCACCTCCGGGACCTGTGGGGGTGGTGGGGTGGTGGACGCTTACGCGCAGTTCAGAGCGTTTGTCACCCAACTCTTCGGATCAGCGGTGACTACACCTCTATGACGACTCGTCCGCGGATCTGACCGTCGAGGATCTTCGCCGCCAGCGCCGGAATCTCGTCGAATCCGGCGTTGACCGCAACGCGCTGTAGCTCGTCGACGGTGAGCGCCTCGTCGAGACGTGCCCAGGCCGCGCGTCGTAGTTCGATGGGGGCGTTGACGGAGTCGACACCGAGCAGAGCCACATTGCGCAGGATGAACGGCATGACGGTGGTGGCCAGGCCGGGTCCGCCGGCGAGGCCGCAGGCGGCGACCGCACCCGAGTAGCGGATCTGCGGCAGGATGTTGGCCAGCGTGACCCCGCCCACGCTGTCGACGGCGGCCGCCCACCGTTCCTTGGCGAGGGGTCGGGGCTCGCCGGTGAGGGTGTCGCGCTCGACGATCTCGGATGCGCCCAGTTCACGGAGGTAGTCGTGCTCGTCTGCCTTGCCCGTCGACGCGTGCACCTCGTAGCCGAGGCGCGACAGGATGGACACCGCGAAGCTGCCGACGCCGCCGGTCGCCCCGGTGACCAGCACCGGTCCTTGATCTGGTGAGACCCCCGCGGCCTCGAGCCGCAGCACGCACAGCATCGCCGTCAGACCGCCGGTTCCGACTGCCATCGATCCCCACAAACCGAGTTGGACAGGAACCGGGAGAACTGCTGCCGCATCCACCCGCTGGTACCCGGAATAGCCGCCGTCGCGCGTCTCCGACAGGCCGGCGCCGGTGAGGACCACCTGCTGGCCCGCCGTGAAGCCCGCGGCATCGTCCACGACATCACCCGCGAGGTCGATGCCACAGGTGAGCGGAAAGCTCCGGACCACACCAGGTTTGCCGAGGATGGCCAGACCGTCCTTGTAGTTCAGCGTCGAGTAGCGCACCTGTACGAGTAGGTCACCGTCGGCGAGATCATCGGCGCCGAGTGTGACGAGTTGGGCGGGTTCCTTGGCGGCGAGAGCCCGATATGCGGTGAAGGACGGGATCGTTGTCATCGTGCGCTCCTGAAACGTCGGTGTCGTGAAGGCGGTGATGGTCGGTCGGTATTCGTGGCAGGGTGCAGGTATGGCTTCAGTCGACAACCTCCACGGCGATGCACATGTCGAGCGGTACCTCGAAACCGACGGCGAGGACGGTTACCACTGGAACGGTACCCAAATCCTCATCCTCTTCACCAAGGGGCGAAAAACCGGGGCCGAGCGCAAACACGCACTCATCTTCCGACCGTGGGGTGAGGACGCGTTTCTGGTCGTCGCCTCCAAGGGCGGCACCGATGAGCCGCCCGCGTGGTTCCTCAATCTGGAGTCCAACCCCGACGCCGAGATCCAGGTCAAGGACGAGCGCATTCCGGTGCACTTCCGCGTCGCCACCGACGAAGAGAAGCCGGCCATGTGGGCCAAGATGACCGAGGTCTGGCCCGACTACGACGAGTACCAGAAGAAGACCGAGCGGGTGATCCCGATCGTGGTGCTCGAGCGCGCGTCGACACTCGAACGCGAATCCGGCTAGCCGACGCATCCAACGCGGCGCCCCTTCGGGCGCACCCTCCGAGCGCCTCAGCGAACTCGCGCGAAATAGGTGCGCAACCCGACCGCCGAAACGGCCGACGCCGCAACCACATACGGCACCACCGGGACGCTCACAACCGACCGAGCAGTTCGGCCTTCTTCTGAGCGAACTCGTCGTCGGACAGGATGCCGCGCTGATGCAGTCCGGCCAGCGACTCGATGGCCGCGACGATGGCGTCGGCGTCGGATCCACCCGATGGTGCCGGGGCGTCGAACTGCGGGGCCGGGGCGTACTGGGGTTCGGGCGCGTACTGGGGTTCCGGAGCGTATTGGGGTTCGGCCGCATGGCGTGGAGCCGGTGCCGCGACAGGAGTGTCGACGATGGCCTGCGTGCCGAGTTCGGTGAGGCTGGAAGTGTCGAAGGTGCCGAACTGGCTGGTGAAGCTCAACGTGCCCGACATCCCGCCCTGCTGTTGCTGGACGCCGCCGATCTGATGGTCGCCGGTATCGAAAACCCTTGTGACACCATTGAACTCGATGGCGAGTCGACGGGTGCCGGGGAAGATCGCGTACCGTGCGCCGTTCTGCGAGCCCGTCGAACTGGGCACGCCGAGGTCGCCGGGCCACCAGTTGTTGGCGGTGAATCCACCGAACCCGACGTTTGCGGCCGGAGTCGGCGGGAACACGGTGGTGGTGGCGAGCAGCTGCGACAACTCGTTGCAGAGACCATCGACGCGCGCCTTGAGCGCGTTGTCGAACATGTTGCCGACCATCGTCATGCCACCACGCATCCACTGCCCGGAACCACCGAGTTCGGGAATGGAGAATTGCGCCATCGTGCCGCCACCGTTGTTCACGGCGAACAGCATGGCCAGCACCGCGTCGCGGGACAGCCCGTAGCGCTGCGCGATGTCGGATACGGCCTGCTCGGCTTCGGGGGTGACCGTTGCCTCCATGGTGAGACTCTTTCGTCGGCGGGAGAACCTGAGGCCACCACTATACGAGCAGGCACCCAACCGCTCTCACCGACGCGGATCGCGTGGACTCACCTCGACTCGTGGTCGAATCCGGTGGTCGCGAGATATCTGCGCCCGATGGTGTTCCACTGGAGTCAGGTCAGTGGGGACAAGTGACGACGACAGGGGTGATTCAGTGTCCGAGATCGCCGAGAAGGCGGCCGAGCGCACATGGTTCGAGAACGCGGCCCGAGCAGGCCAGTTCGCCAGCGGATGCGTGCACATCCTGATCGCCTACATCATTCTCCGCCTCGCGTTCGGGGGTGGTGGCAACGCCGATCAGTCCGGGGCGCTGGGCATCTTCGCGGAATCCGCCGGCGGTCGAATCGCCCTGTGGCTGGCGGTGATCGTGTTCGCGGCGCTCGCGCTGTGGCGCATCGTCGAAGCCATCCTCGGGCCGCACCCCGGCGAGTCCCGACCCAGCAATTCCCACCGGGACGAGGACACTGGATGGACCGATCGCGCCAAAGCCCTGGGCCTGGCCGCGGTCTACATCGCCTTCGCCTATTCGGCCGCGCAGTTCGCGCTGGGCCACGGCCAATCCAGCGGGCAGCAGAATGCCGGGCTCAGTGCGCGGCTCATGGGTTCCACCGGCGGCAAGGCCCTGCTCGTGGTGGTGGGACTCGTGGTGATCGCCATCGGTGGCTACCACATCTACAAGGGTGCGACGCGTCGCTTCCTCGACGATCTCAAGCGTGGTGGCGACTCCCCGCTGATCGTGTGGTCCGGAGTGATCGGGTACGTCGCGAAGGGCGCAGCACTCACCGGTGCGGGCGTCCTCGTCATCGTCGCGGCCGTCCGTGCCGACCCGGCCAAGGCCACCGGGATCGACGGTGCCGTGAAGACACTCGCGGGTCTACCGGCCGGACAATTGTTGCTCGTGCTCGCGGCATTCGGCATCGCCGCATACGGCTTCTATTCGTTCGTGATGGCGCGCCACGCACGCATGTGACGTCAGCGTCCCTGCTTGTCGCAGCCGGGTGCGGGCGCATCCTCGAACAACGGCTTGCCCAGCGGGATCAGATACAGCACGTCGAGGACCACGGGCACCGACCCAAGGTTGCGTCCTACGTGCGTATTCGCCTGCCCCTTGGGCTCTTTGATGATGTCGCCGGTCCGATATACCACTGGCACACAATCCGCGCCGGGGTGGGTGAGGGTGCCCGATCGGACAAGTCCCACGAGGTTGCCGTCGTGGTAGTGCCAGCCGGTGGTCCCACCGGGCGCGATCGTGATCTCCCGCACCACGACGTGCACTCCGTCGGGCACAAAGGGCAGCAAGCCCGCCGGGATGTCGCCCTCGGCCAGGGTGACCGCGGTGACTCCTGACGAGGGGGTCGCGCTCGCGAGCGCCGGGACGCCGCACGCGATGACCACTGCCGCCGCGGGGGCGAACACCAACCGTGCGAGTGAGTTCATGGCGGAACCATACTGCGCTCACCCAGGCGTTCTCCCCGTTTTCACTCTCAGCGCATCGCGCAGAGTCACAATGAGCGTGCCGAGGGCAGGTCGGGGACTGGTGCAACCGATGAGATGTGAGGGTGATGCGCGTGAGCGATCCGGTGATGGTGTTGGCGGAGACGCGCACGGGATGCGAGATGAGTGCGGTGACGGAGTGGGCCCAGTCCGCCTATCCGGGTGCGCCGATCCGCCGGCCCGATGAGGTTGCATTCGACGAGCTGCCCGACCACACACTCGTCGTTCCGGTCCGACCGGTCTGGCTGCCCGCGGTCCGCCGCGGCGAGCGGCGAGTGACGCTCGGCGACGTCCTGGTGCTGTCCAATCCGCGACGCCCGGTCGGCTTCGCGCAGCCGCTGATCCGCAGTCGCCGGCCCGACGCGCTGCGCGTCGTGGCGGGTGAGCCTGCGTCGATCGACGATCTGCGACGCCGCCACGAACGGGACGTCGCACAGGATGTGCCGTTCGCGAAATTCGTCGCGCTGCAAGCCTCCCTGTCCGCCGAACGCGCGGAACGCCAGATCGTCGGTGACCGGTACAAGGTGCCGCGATTGGTGGCCGAGCAGATCAGCAGTTCGGCACGGTTCCGGACCGGCGCCGCCAAACTCGCCGCCGAACTCGGCAGGCCCGCCGACGTGGTGGTCAACGACGCCACCGACAAGCTGACGGGTTTTGTGGCCACTCAGAGTCGGCTGATGAGCGACGTGTTCTCGGCGACCTTCCGCAGGCTGCACGACCGGGCCTGGAACGTGTCCGTCGACCTCGACACGCTCAATTCGCTACGCACACTGAACAAGTCGACCAGCCTCGTCTTCTTGCCGTCGCACCGCTCCTACGTGGACCCGCTGGTGCTCGCCACGGTCCTGCGCGGCCACGACTTCCCGCCGAATCTCGTGCTCGGCGGTATCAACTTGTCCTTCTGGCCCGTCGGACCCATCGCCCAGCGCGCCGGCATCATCTTCATCCGCCGCAAGTTCGGTTCCGACCCGGTCTACAAATTCGCGATGCGCGCATACCTGGCATTCATCGTGGAGAAGCGCTTCAACCTCGAGTGGTACATCGAGGGTGGTCGCAGTCGCACCGGAAAGCTGCGCAAGCCGATGCTGGGCCTGCTCAACTACGTGGTCGAGGCGGTGAAACAACTCGACGAAGCCGACGTCACGATCGTGCCCACTTCCATCGTCTACGACCAACTCCACGAGATCGGGGCCATGGCCGCCGAGGACGCCGGCGGCACCAAGCGGCCGGAGGGCATCGGCTGGCTGCTGCGCTACGCCAAGGCGCAGCGCGGATATCTGGGCGAGGCGAGAATTCGGTTCGGTGAACCCCTTTCCCTGCGTGCCGCGCTTGCCGACGCCGGTACCGGACCGTCCCAACTGGACAAGGTCGCGTTCCGAGTGATGGACGAGATCAACACCGCTACACCGATTTCAGCGACTTCGCTGGCCGGCTTTGCCCTGTTGGGCGCCAGCGACCGCGCCTACACCGAACCCGAGATCGAGCGGATTCTCGAGCCACTGCTGGACTACATTCGCCGGCGCGACCTCCCCGGCCCCGACCCCGCGCAGTGCAGGGGCGCCGGGCTGACCCGGACATTGCGTGTCCTTGGCGACGCGGGCGTGGTGACGTGCTTCGACGGTGGGTCCGAGCCCGTCTGGTCGATCGCGGCCAACAATCACGCGATCGCTGCCTACTACCGCAACGGCGCGCTGCATCACTTCGTCGACCGCGCGATCGTCGAGGTGGCCATGCTCGCGGTGGCCGAGGGGGCGGTCGAGGTGACACCGGGCGACGTCGCCATCGCCGAAGACGAGTTCGGGGTCGCCGACGAGGCTCTGCTGGCCGCAGCACAGCGGGAGGCGCTCCGTATCCGCGACTTGCTCAAGTTCGAGTTCTTCTTCCCGCCGAAGGACGAGTTCTTGCACCGTCTCGGTGCTGAGCTCGACCTCATTGCCGTCGAGTGGCGGGATGCGAAGCCAAGCCGGGAATGGACCTACGACGTCCTGCACAGTCACACCGGAGGCCTGCTGGCCCGACGCACGCTGCAGCCGTTCTTCGACGCGCAGCTCGTGGTCGCCACTCGCCTCGTGGAGTTGGGCACCACGTCACGAGACAAGGACGCCATCCTCGCCGACTGCCTCGGGCTCGGACGCCAGCTCTCGCTGCAAGGCGTTGTGCGGAGCAAGGATTCGGTGTCCAAGGATCTCTACGACGCCGCCTACCAGCTTGCCGACAACCGCGGCCTCATCGAGGGCACGGAAGGTGCCGACCTCACCGCGGCCCGCGAGGCATGGCTCGACGAGGTGGAGGTCATGCGCGGGCGGCTGTCGCGTATCGCTTCGATCGAGGAGTTGCAGGCCGACGTCCTCACCGGGGTGACGCAATGAGTGCACTCACCGATCGGCTACGCCAGATCCGGTCCGCACCAACCGGAAAGAAGGTCGCGGCGTTCTTTGACTACGACGGAACCCTCATCGAGGGCTTCTCGGCGACGGCCATCGTCGGGGCACGGGTGCGCAGTCTCGAGTTCGGCCTCGGGGAACTCGCGGACTTCCTGCTCATCGGATTGCGGGGCGTCGAATCCGAACAGGACTACGCCGAGGTTCTCGAGGCGACCAAACCCACGTTCGCCGGCAAGACGTATGCGGAGTTGCAGGACCTCGGCAACCGCCTCTTCAAGCACGAGACGGCGGCCAAGCTGCGCCCGCAGATGTGGCAGATCCTGCGCGCCCATCGCGAGATGGGCCACATGATCGTGATCGCGTCGTCGGCAACGCGATTCCAGATCGAACCCATCGCACGCGAGATCGAGGCCGACCACGCGTTGGCCACCGAGGTCGAGGTGATCGACGGGGTGGTCACCGGACGAGTCCTCGGCCGGCCGCTGTGGGGTCCGGGCAAGGCGGCCGCCGTCCGGACGCTGGCCCGCGACCACGAGATCGACCTCGATGCCTCCTTCGCCTACAGCGACGGCAACGAGGACATCCCCTACCTCGAGGCCGTCGGCAATCCGGCGGCCGTGTCTCCGATGCGCACTCTGCGTGCCGAGGCGCAGGCGCGGGGGTGGCCGATCATCGACATCACCAACCCCACCTACAATCGCATCGGCATGCTGGCCCGCACCAGCGCGTTCTATGGCTCGTTTCTCGCTTCTGCCGCAATAGGTTTCACGGCCGGACTGGTTCGGCGCGATCCCAATGCCCTCATCGCGACCCTGCCGACCGGCAACGACGTCGGCCTGTCCCTCGCGGGCGTCCACGTGCAGGTCCTCGACGGTGGCGAGCACCTCATCTCCGACCGGCCCTGCGTGTTCCTCTTCAACCATCAGTCCAAACTCGACATGCCGGTGATGATCAACCTGGTGCGGTCCGATGCGACCGGCGTCGCCAAGAAGGAGGTCCAGCGTGTACCTGTGCTGGGCCAGATCCTCGATCAGGCCGGCCTGGTCTTCATCGACCGTGCCGACGCCGGAAAGGCCATCGAGCAACTCGCCCCCGCGGTGAAAGCCCTGCGCGAGGACGGGAAGTCGCTCGTGGTGGCACCCGAGGGTACCCGGTCGTCGACGCCGCGCATCGGCCCGTTCAAGAAGGGACCGTTCCACATCGCGATGCAGGCCGGCGTGCCGCTGGTACCGGTGGTCCTGCGCAACACGGGTGAATTGATGTGGCGCGGTTCCCAATTGATCAGGCCCGGTACGGTGGAGGTGATGGTGCTGCCGCCGGTGGACACCACCGGGTGGCGGGCCGAGGACATCGGTAAACATGCCGAGGAAGTGCGGCAGATGTATGTGACCACGTTGGCCGACTGGCCGCTGCAATCGTTCGACGACGGCTCTGATGAACCGACGCAGGAGGTTCGGGTGTGACTGTACCGACGCAGGAGGTTCGGGGATGACCGAGAACGCCGACCGCCCACTCGACTGGGCCAACGAGCCGCACATGAGTCCCGTCGACACCATCATGTGGCGCGGCGACACCGACCGTCGGATGCGCGGCACCATCAGCATGCTCGAGATCTACGATTGCACACCCGATTGGGATCGGCTGATCGCGGCCCACGAATGGGGCTCTCGCATGGCTCCCCGGTTCCGGCAGCGCGTCGTCGACTCCCCGATCGGAGCCGGAACCCCCAGTTGGGCGGTCGATCCCGACTTCGACCTGCACTACCACGTACGTCGCATCCGACTCGGCGGCGACGGCAGCATGCGCGAACTGTTGTCCACGTGTGAGCAACTGGCGATGACAGCCCTCGACGCCGCGCGACCCCCGTGGGAGGGCACGCTGATCGAGGGACTCCCCGACGGCAAGGCCGCCTACTTCCTCAAGGCCCACCACGCACTTACCGACGGTCTCGGCGCCATTCTCGGCCTGGCCCAACTACATTCACCGACGCGGGAACACAATCCCGGGAAACCGCAGCCGCCGAGCCCCGATCCCGTTCACATCTCCGCGGTGGACGTCATCACGCGACAGCTCGACGAGGAGATGCGCCGCATCCCGCACCGCATCGATATGACCATCAAAGGCATCCGGTCCCTCGCCAGCCCCCGGCAGGCGCTGAGTACTGCCCTGCGCTACGGGCGTTCAGTACCCCGGGTCGCCGGGCTCGTCAGTCCCCCCGGCTCCCCACTCCTGGCGAATCGCAGTATCTCCTGGCGTTTCAGCGCTTTCGAGGTTCCGTTCGCCGACCTGAAGGCGGCCGCGACCGCGACCCGCGCGTCGATCAACGACGTCTACCTCGCCGGGCTGCTCGGTGGCTTCCGGATCTACCACGAGAAGATGGGTACCGCGATCGAGGCGATGCCGGTGGCGATCCCGATCTCGGTTCGCCGTCCCGAAGATCCTGCGGGTGGCAACCGCATTGCGGTCGGTCGCCTGGCCGGCCCGGTCGGCATCGCCGATCCCTTCGAGCGGGTGCTCACGGTGCGCGAACAGGTGCGCGCTGCCCGGCACGAGCCGGCGGTGGACCTGTTCAACACCCTGGGTGCGGTCATGGCCTGGTTACCGGGTTCGGTGCTGATGCAGTTCAGCGGGACGACCAGTCAGAACGACCTGCAGGCCAGCAATGTGCCGGGAATCCCCTGGGAGACATACGTTGCCGGGGCCAAGGTCGAGCGGATGTTCCCGTTTGGACCGCTGCCGGGATGCGCTGTCATGGCGACGATGATCACGCACAACGGAATCGCCTGCATCGGGCTGAACTCCGATGGTGCGGCGGTCACCGACATCGACCTGTTCGCCGATTGCCTCGTCGCGGGATTCGACGAGGTGCTCGCATTGGCCGCGGACCACGACGTACAACCGGGGTCATTGCAGCGACTGCAGTGAAAGGCGGTCGGCCCGTCCGAAGACGGGCCGACCGGTGAGAGGTAACGCTATGGTGTTACTTGCTCTTCTTCGGCTCGCGAAGAAGCTGGATGAACGGTCCGGCGTTGGCGATGACCGCGCCGATGCCACCGATCGCGGTGCCGGCGAGCGATGCGCCCGCGCCCAGGAGCAGCGCGCCACCGATGCACCCGGCGAGCGGGCCGGCACCGAACAGCATGACAGCAGGAGCCGACACGACGCCGGCCGCGATCGCACCGAGCAGGCAGCCGCCAACCAAACCGGTTGCAGCACCTAGGAATCCACCGATCGCAGCAGTGAGTGTGATGTTGTCCTTGACGCCGGACACCGCGGCACCCAGGTCGGCCTGGTGGGTGAACGGCTGGAAGCGAGCCAGGGCCGGGCTCATGTTCACCGCGAGCTTGGCGGTCGTGCCGGACACCTGTGCGTTGACAGGGTGAGCGTAGTTGCTGACAGCGACGGTCAGCGGCACGGCACTGACCACAGCACCCTTGGCGTCGCGCAGGAGCAGTTTGCCGTTGTCGGTGCTGAGGGTTCCGTTGTTGGTGGACACGAGAACGCTGCTGCCGCTGCGCATCACGTTCCAGTGCGTCGTGGTGTGGGCCGTCTGCGGTGCCGCCTGGGCGCCGAACGCGATCCCCATCGATGCGATCAGCATCGTGGCGATGGCGATAATTCTGTTGAGCTTCATGTATGCCTGTCCCCTCGGGTCCCAGATTCTCCTGGGACTGAATGTTTTTCGCGCTCAACGTAGGGAGGGAACCGGTTGGTTGGGTCAACGACCGGGGCTGCACCGGTGCACACCAGATGAACAGCGCGTCGCAATGCGACATACGCGGCACGATCCCTCCGCTCCAGCACAGCGCGTTGCCTGCCGTGTCCGGACTATTCAATATCTGTTGCGCAAGAAGGAGTCAGCTTGCCCCCGTCGGCGATCGTGGAGGCGGGAAGAGCGGGTCCGTCCGAAAAATAGGGGAACAAACTCGTCCCCTACCCTTGGTGTCGTCCCCGCCAATTTTCTGAGGGACGACTCCGAACCTCGGGGAAGAAACTTCCTCCCCTAGATTCAGTGGGACGCCACGCCGACGATCCTGGAGGCGGGAAGAACGTGGCCACCCATGCGGCTGAGAGCTTCCGCGCGCCGGCACCGCGACAACCGGTGTTGAGCCTGGGGAGGGATGCGTCAGCCTTCATGGCCGCGGACGTGGATTCTCGGTGAATCGTCGCGGGGCCTACTTTTCGGCGACGATCTCGATCTCCACCCGCACCTCGTCGGCAACCTTCAGCGCGCCCATCATGAGCGAGTAGGGCTTGATACCGAAGTCCTTCTGGTTGACCGTGCTTTCGGCGTTCAGGACCCGCGCATCGCCGTCGTCGGCGACGCGGACATCGAGATCATGCGGGCGCCCACGCCCGTGGATGCTCAGCGTTCCGTGGGCGCGAAAGCCGTCCGGCGTCGCTTCGAACGAATCAGCCTGGTAGCGGATCTCCGGAAACTTGTCGTGCTGAAGCGATTTCAACGCGTTGCCACGAGCCACCAGCTTTTCCGCCCCGGTCAGCGGCGTCAGCCCGCCTTCCCCCGAACGCACCTTGAGCGAGTCGACGACGATGGACGCCTGGGCGCTGACCGGCAGGCCATCGCGCGTTGTCGCCGATCCCGACCACTCGGCCATCTCGATCGTCAACCGGTGACCGGTCCGCGCCGCCCGGCCACTGACACCGGTGTGCACGACAATCGACCCGCCGGTCGAGGAGAATGTCCATGTCACGTCTGCCATTGCGTTTCCCCGTCTGTTCCGGACCTCGCCGTGATGGCCAGCAGCAACTCCGCCCTCACCCGGGCGGAGTCGAGGTCGCAGTCCACGATGTCACGGATCTTGAGCAACCGGCTCCGCAACGTGTGCCGATGAACGCCCAACGCGACCGCCGCGTGCTCCCATTGCCCGTTGGCCTCCAGAAAGGCGCGTAACGACGCCAAGAGGTCGGTGCCGTGCTTGGTGTCGTAGTCGACGATCGGGTCTACGAGCACCCCCGCGAGAGTGTCGAGGACCCGTCGCACATCAGGTGCGCAGAGCAGCGTCCGGCCCACCGCGCGCAGCGCGTCCTCTGGTTCACCCCCGACAGGCGCCACCACCGCTGCCATCCGCGCCTGGTCCGCGGCAGCACGCAGGTCGCCCGCATCGTGCGCAGCGCTCACCCCGATCCGCAGGTGATCGCGCACATCGGTCGGCAGGTCGACGAAGAGTCCGGAGACGAACTCGATGTCGTCGCTGCCGCGCACGACGATGATGAGGTCGTCGGACCCGACGGTGTGGAACATAGCCCGTCCGGCACCGCCGAGCCGATCGTCGACGGCCTCACCGACCGCCGCGTGGTCGTGGCTTCCGCGTACTGCGATGACGCGGACCTGCTCCTGGGAATCGGCCGCGGCGAGCAGCACCGAGCGGGCAGCGGACTCATCGTATTCGCCGGCGAGCAGGATGCGCATCGCCGTCGTGTTGACCCGGGCCTGCTCGGCACGGAGTCGTCGTGGCTTGTGGAAGTCCAGCGCCAGCAGCGAGTTCGCGTGTCCGATCAAGACCTGGTCGACAGCCCGTGCATCGCCGGGCAGTTCGACGACGAGGTAGCCGTGGATGTGCCGGCCCAACCGGATCGTCTGCACGACCACTGTGCAGTCCTCGACGGGGATCACGCTGCTGTCGGCGATGGCATCGCCGTGCGGGGACTCGGCGACGAGCGACGCGATCATCGACATCACGTTGTCCGACGGAGGTGTGTGACCGTGCGCCACGATCCGCGCCTGCGGATCCACCACGGTGACCAGCCCGCCGCTCGCCCGCGACAACTCGTGCACGATCGCAGCCACCCCACCGTTCGCGGCGGCACGCGTCATCCGAGGCTGGGCCCGCGACGCGGCGAGCATCTGCTCGTACTGCTGCTCGGCGAGCCGTTCCATCACCGCTTTCACGACCGCCGCGAACGGCGTTGCGAACGGAACCTCGAACACGGCAAGACCGCAGGTGTCAGCCTCGTCGAGAAGCTCGGCGGGAATGTCGCTGAAGGACAGACCGACCCCGAATCCCAGCGCCGCGATGTCACTGTCGACGAGCTCGCGCACGTAGGCTCGCCGCCCGGCCGGATCGGCGGGCAGGCCCATCCCCGTCGTGAGGACGACCTCGCCTCCGGACAACCAGCGGCCAGGGTGGGGCAGTTCGGTGGTCACCGCGAAGGTGACCTGGGCAATCGCCCCCACCGACCCGGCCCGCAGTCGTAGGCTCAGGTCTTCCCGACCGATGAGCCAACGGACGGCGAGGCCCACCATGCACTCCAATCTGTCGCGTAGATCACATTCAGTTACGCCATTTTGGCAGATGCAGCGGCCCCGCGCCTTGTGCAGTCTGTCTCTACCACCCCGCCATCAGAGAGGTCCGTCATGACCGAGCGGCTCCAGAACTTCGTCAACGGCGCATTTGTCGCCTCCACGTCCACCGAATCCCTGGACGTGATCAACCCGGCCGACGAGTCGCTGGTGGCCGTCGCGCCGGTGTCGACGGCGGCGGAAGTGAGCGGTGCCGTCGATGCCGCGGCGAGCGCTTTCGCCTCGTGGGGCCGGACGACGCCACGAGAACGGCAGTCCGCGCTACTCGCGATCGCGGACCAGATCGAGAAGAAGGCCGACGAGATCGTCGATGCTCAGGTCCGCAACACAGGTCAGTTGCGTTCCCTCGTGCGATCCGAGGAAGTTCTCGTCGGCGCCGATCAGATGCGCTTCTTCGCCGGTGCCGCCCGCCTGCTGGAAGGCCGGTCGGCGGGCGAGTACATGGAGGGCTTCACGTCCTACGTGCGGCGCGAACCGATCGGGGTGGTCGGCCAGGTCACGCCGTGGAACTACCCGTTCATGATGGCCCTGTGGAAGATCGGCCCGGCGCTGGCGGCGGGCAACACCATCGTCCTCAAGCCCAGCGACACCACGCCGGAGAGCACGCTCACCCTGGCGGAACTCACCCGGGGCATCCTGCCCGACGGTGTGCTGAACGTGGTCCTCGGCACCGGGGAGACCGGCGCCGCGCTGGTGTCCGACCGACGCCTCGGTCTGGTGTCGATCACCGGATCGGTACGCGCGGGCATCGCGGTGGCGGCGGCCGCAGCGGCCGACGTCAAACGCGCGCATCTCGAACTCGGTGGCAAGGCACCGGCGATCGTGTTCGGCGACGCCGACATCGACAAGGCGGCCAGCGGCATCGCCGAGGCGGCCTTCTTCAATGCCGGCCAGGACTGCACCGCAGCGACCCGCGCCATCGTGCACGCGTCGGTGTATGACGAGTTCCTCGACGGCCTGGTGGCCCAGGCCCAGAAACTCCGGCCCGGCGGAGTCGACGACGAGGACGCATTCTACGGTCCCCTCAACAACATTCGGCACTTCACCGCGGTCAACCAGAAGATCGCCGCGCTGCCCGACCACGCGACGATCGTGACCGGCGGCAACCGGCACGGCGACAAGGGGTTCTACTTCGAACCGACGGTGATCACCGACGTCCGCCAGGACGACGACATCGTGCAGAACGAGGTGTTCGGACCGGTCATCACCGTGCAGCGCTTCGACGACACCGACGACGCGATCGCCATGGCCAACGGTGTCGACTACGGCCTCGCATCCAGCATCTGGGCATCCGATCACGGACTGGTGCAACGTGTTTCGGCGCGCATCGATGCCGGTGCGGTGTGGGTGAACTGCCATATCCCGCTGGTCGCCGAGATGCCGCATGGCGGATTCAAGCATTCCGGATACGGCAAAGACCTCTCTGCATACGGGGTCGAGGACTACACCCGTATCAAGCACGTCATGAGCGCCCACGACTGAGAGGATCGCAGTGACCGACAGGGATTTTCACCCGCAGGATTTTCACCCGCTCGATCCACTGACGCGCGACGAGTTCACCGCTGTGGTGGACATCTTGGGAACCGCGCACGGCGTAGCGGCCCCCGAATGGCGTTACGCGAGTATCGAGATGGCCGAACCCGACAAGGCCGCACTCGCCCGGTACGACGCCGACGCAACCGTGCCCGAGCGTGCGGCGCACGTCGTGTGTTTCGAGCGTGCGAGCAACAAGACGTACAAGGCCCTGGTGTCCCTGACCGATTCCACGGTCACCACCTGGGAGCACATCCCCGGGGTACAGGCGAATTTCACCGTCGACGAGTGGGAGGAGGCCGATGCAGCACTGCGGTCGCATCCCGATGTGATCGCGGCGCTCGCGCGGCGGGGGATCACCGACATGAGCCTGGTGTTCATGGACACCTGGACCTACGGTGCTGTCCTGATCCCGGAGCGCTACCGGGGCAGGCGGATCGGATGGTCGGACAGCTGGGTTCGCAAGGGACCGGGCATGAATCCCTATGCGGGGCCGGTCAACGGCTTCCACTGCATCATCGACCTGAACTCGATGGAGCTGCTGGAGATCGAGGACACCTTCACCCTGGACAACCCCGAGATCATGGGCGAATACGTGCCCGCTCACCTCCCCGAAGAGATCCGAGCCGCGAGCACTCGTGAACCGCTGCGCGCGTTGGACATCACGCAACCCGACGGCCCGTCGTTCACTCTCACCGGCCATCGCCTCGACTGGCAGAACTGGTCCCTGCGTGTGGGATTCAACCATCGCGAAGGCATGACCCTGCACGCGGTCAGCTACAACGACAACGGCAGGCGACGGCCCATCGCGCACCGCATGTCGTTCGCGGAGATGATGGTCCCCTACCGCGATCACTGCGTGGATCATTACCGCAGAACCGCATTCGACATCGGCGAATGGGGTCTGGGGTTCATGACCACGTCGCTGGAACTCGGGTGCGACTGTCTCGGCGAGATCCGCTACCTCGACGCGGTACTGCACGACAGCAAGGGCGAGCCCTACGTCATCACCAACGCCATCTGCATCCACGAGGAGGACAACGCCGTCCTGTGGAAGCACGTCGACCACGACGGCGCCGAGGTGCGCCGCATGCGCCGCCTCACCGTGTCGTGCCACGTCACCGTCGCCAACTACGAGTACCTCGTCTACTGGCGGTTCTATCAGGACGGCAACATCGAATGCGAGGTGCGCGCGACGGGCATCATGGTCGTCAGCACACTGGCCCCCGGACAAACCCCCGAACACGGCACGATCGTCGACAACGGCACCTATGCGCCGTTCCATCAACACTTCCTCATCGCCCGGCTCGACCTCGATGTGGACGGAAGCCAGAACACGCTCTACGCCACCGAGACCCAGGTGGTGCCCACCGGTCCGGACAATCCGTACGGCCTCTCGCTGCGCCAGGTCAACACACCGTTGCGCACCGAGCAGGAAGCCAAGCAGGACATGAACTTCCAGACCCAGCGGGCCTGGAAGGTGGTGAACGAGAACACAACCAACGGTCTGGGCACGCATCCGTCCTACAAGTTGGTGCCCGGGGCCGCATTCCCCCCCATGTTCGACCCCGACTCACCCATCCTCGACCGCTGCCGGGCCATCGAGCACACGCTGTGGGCGACCCCCAACTCTCCCGATGAGCGTTGGCCGGCAGGGGAATTCGTCAACCAGAGCGCCGGCGGTCTCGGACTGCCGGAGTGGACGTCCGCCGACCGGTCGATCGACAACACCGACGTGGTGCTCTGGTACGTCTTCGGAATCCATCACATCACCCGGCCCGAGGACTGGCCGATCATGCCGTCGGACACGGTGAGTTTCTGGCTCAAGCCGGTCGGATTCTTCGACCGCAACCCGTCCCTCGACGTCGCCCCGACACCGCCCGCCGCGTGCCACCACGATTCCACCGGGGGCCACGCATGAGGCTGCTCGTCGCCTACCTGGCCACCCCCGGAGGCGCTGACGCCCTGGCCCTCGGCGCGCGCCTGGCCCGCAGCTTCGGCGCCGAACTCGACATCGCCATGGTGCTACCGCCCGACCGGGTGGCCCCGGCCCCGCCCGGCGACTTCGAGGCCGTCCTGTCCGACCGTGCGAGCCGCTGGCTGGCCGACGCCGCCGCCCAGGTTGACGATGACGTCACGGTCACAACACATGTCGCGTTCGCCGAATCGTCGGGCGCCGGGATCATCGAGATCGCCGAGCGGCTCGGGGCGTCCGCGATCGTCGTCGGCGGTGGAGGCGGTGGCCTCATCGGGACACACTCCCTCGGCACCGTCGTCAACGGTCTGCTGCACTCGTCGCCGCTGCCGCTGGTCGTCGCACCGCGGGGCGCCTACCGGGCGGGGATCTCCCGTATCCGTGAGATCACCTGCGCCATCGGCGATCGCCCCGGCGCCGACGAACTCCTCGACACAGCCACCCGATTCTGTGCTGCCGCCAAGGTGGGTCTACGGCTGATCTCCCTGGTGGCCGTGGAACCGGTGAGCGGCGCCGTGCGCGACGACGAGAGCTCGCTCGAGGCGGCGCGGGCACACGCGCGCAGCCTGGTCGACGACGCCCGATCACGCCTGCCCGCTGAGGTTCCGGTGAGCGCAGAGGTGGTCGAGGGACGTCACATCGAGGACGCGGTGCACAAACTCGACTGGCACGACGGCGACCTGATCATGGTCGGATCGAGTCGCCTGGCACAGCCGCGTCGGCTGTTCCTCGGATCGACTGCGGCCAAGATGATGCGCGTCCTGCAGGTACCGATGATCGTGGTGCCGCGCGGCGCGCGCTGACCCGGCGCGGCGGTGTCCGCTGCCGATGAAACCCTCTGTCCCGACTGCTTCTTGGAGGACCAGTGTCCGAAATAACGTACCGTCTGCCGCAGAAGCGGAGTCTGGTCACCGAACTGCCCGGCCCGCGGTCTCGGGCGCTCGCGCAGCGCCGTGCCGGTTGTGTGGCCGCGGGCGTGAAGTCGGCGGTGCCCGTGTATGCCGCCGACGCCGACGGCGGGTTCGTCGTCGACCTCGACGGCAACTCGCTGCTCGACCTCGGTGCGGGTATCGCGGTGACCAGCGTCGGTGCCTCTGATCCCCGGGTGCGTGCCGCGGTGGCTGCGCAGGTGGAACACTTCACGCACACCTGCTTCATGGTGACCCCGTACGAGAACTACATCGAGGTTGCCGAGGCGCTCGCCGACCTGACGCCAGGCGACCACGAAAAGCGCAGCGTCCTCTTTAATTCCGGTGCCGAGGCGGTGGAGAACGCCGTCAAGGTCGCCCGCCTGGCGACCGGACGAGATGCGGTCGTCGCATTCGACAACGCCTACCACGGCCGCACCAACCTCACCATGGCGCTGACCGCCAAGAACATGCCCTACAAGGCGCATTTCGGCCCGTTCGCGCCCGAGGTGTACCGGATGCCGATGTCGTATCCGTACCGCGATCCCGACGGTTTCACCGGTGAGCAGGCCGCCGCGCGCGCCATCGCCGCCATCGAGGCCCAGATCGGCGCCGACCAGGTGGCCGCGATCATCATCGAACCCATCCAGGGTGAGGGCGGATTCATAGTCCCCGCAACGGGATTCCTGCCGACGCTGCGAGAGTGGGCGCGCACCAACGACGTCGTGTTCATCGCCGACGAGGTACAGACCGGATTCGCGCGGACCGGCTCGTGGTTCGCGTGCGACGACGAGGGCATCGTGCCCGACATCATCACCATGGCCAAGGGCATCGCCGGCGGCATGCCGCTGTCGGCGATCACCGGCCGCGCAGACCTGCTCGACCGCGTGCATCCCGGCGGACTCGGCGGCACCTACGGCGGCAACCCGGTCGCCTGCGCGGCCGCGCTCGCCGCATTCGACACGATGCGGGAACTCGACCTGCCCGCGCGGGCACGAAACATCGGGACCATCATCGAGTCGCGGCTGCGGCAGCTCGCCGAACGCACCGACGTCGTCGGCGACATTCGTGGGCGAGGGGCGATGATGGCGGTTGAGTTGGTCAAACCCGGTACAACACGACCCAATCCAGAGTTGACCGGCGCCGTCGCCGCACGCGCGCTCGAACAGGGTGTCATCGTGCTCACCTGCGGCACCGCGGGCAACGTGATCCGGCTGCTCCCGCCCCTGGTGATCGACGACGCCGCGCTCGCCGACGGCCTCGACGTGCTGTGCGACGCCATCCTCACGCTCGGATCGGCCCGATGACTGCGCTCGCGCAGCGGGCCGACGTCGAGGCAGTGCTGACCCGCGTGCCCACCGGGCTGTGGATCGGCGGCCAGGCACGCGAGGCGAGGACCGGCGCCACTTTCGCGGTCCACGATCCGGCCACCGGATCGGTCCTGACACGCGTCGCCGATGCGGGGGTCGACGACGGCCTCGACGCGTTGTCGGCGGCAGCGCAATGCCAACGGGAGTGGGCGGCAACCCCACCCCGGCAACGCTCGGAGATCCTCCGGCGCGCATGGGAACTCGTGACGGCGCAGGCCGACGACTTCGCGACGCTGATGACGGCCGAGATGGGCAAGACACTCGCCGAGAGCCGGGGCGAGGTCGCCTACGGCGCGGAGTTCCTGCGCTGGTTCGCCGAAGAGGCGGTGCGTGTCGGCGGACGCACCACCACCGCACCGTCGGGCAACGGCCGGATCCTGGTCAGCAAGGAACCGGTCGGTCCATGTCTTGCGGTGACACCGTGGAACTTTCCGCTCGCGATGGGGACCCGCAAGATCGGTCCGGCGCTCGCCGCCGGCTGCACGGTGATCGTCAAACCGGCCGAGGACACCCCGCTCACCATGCTGCTGCTCGCCTCGGTCCTGCGCGACGCCGGACTCCCCGACGGCGTGCTGTCGGTCATCCCCACCATGAACGCGCCGTCAGTCGTCGGAGCGCTGATGAGCGACGCGCGCCTGCGGAAGCTGTCGTTCACCGGTTCCACCCCGGTCGGCCGGGCACTCATCGCGCAGTCCGGCGAGAACGTTCTGCGCACATCGATGGAACTGGGCGGAAACGCACCCTTCATCGTCTTCGACGACGCCGACCTCGACGCCGCCGTCGAGGGGGCGATGGCAGCCAAGATGCGCAACGGTGGGCAGGCGTGCACAGCGGCCAACCGGTTCCTCGTCCACAACGCCGTCCGCGACGCCTTCACCGCGGCACTGACCGAACGCGTCGCATCGATGCGGGTAGGGGCCGGAGCCGAGGCGGATGTCGATCTGGGCCCCATCATCAATGCGCGACAACGCGATCGGATCGCCGATCTCGTCGACCGTACGATCAGCGCCGGCGCGCGCATCCGAACCGGCGGATCGGTGATCTCCGGACCCGGACACTTCTACGCACCGACGGTCATCGACGAGGTCGGCGCAGACGCCGAGATCTCGAGTGCCGAGATCTTCGGCCCGGTCGCCGCAATCACCGGGTTCGACACCGAAGAGGAGGCGATCGCCGCCGCCAACAACACCGAATTCGGCTTGGCAGCATACTTTTACACACGCGACCTGGACCGCGCCGCCCGCGTCGCCTCAGCTCTCGAGGCCGGCATGGTCGGCGTCAATCGGGGGATCATCTCGGATCCCGCCGCACCTTTCGGCGGAATCAAGCAGTCGGGCCTCGGCAGCGAAGGCGGGGCCGAGGGCATCGAGGAATATCTGAACACCAAGTACACCGCACTCACCGCCTGACCCACGACTGGAGCGTGCCATGGCCACCTCACCCACCGAGCCAGAACTGACCGAGACGTCGTCAAAGGGTCTGGCCGCCAATCGGATCGGCGTCTTCTCCGGCGCCGTTCTCGGCGTATCGACCGTCGCCCCCGGCTACACCCTGACTGCAAGCATCGGCCTGATCGTCGCAGCGGTCGGGTTGAAGATGCCGGCCATCTTCATCGCCGGGTTCATCCCGATGTTCCTGACCGCTTATGCCTATCGCGAGCTCAACTCCGACACCACCGATGCGGGCGCGTCGTTCACGTGGTCCACCAAGGCATTTGGTCCGTACGTGGGATGGATGTGCGGTTGGGGCATGGTGATCGCGACCATCATCGTGCTCTCCAACCTCGCCGCCGTCGGGGTGCAGTTCTTCTACCTCCTGCTGGCCCGCATCTTCGATCACCCGACTCTGGCCGATCTCGGCACCAGCAACAAGCTGGTCAACATCCTCACCACGCTCGCGTTGCTGGCGGCCGCCACCTACATCTCGATGCGCGGGATCACCACCAGCGAACGCATCCAGTACTACCTCGTCGGCTTCCAGATGATCGTCCTGGTGGTGTTCTCGGTGATCGCGTTCGTCAAGGTCGGCAACGGCAGCGCCCCCGGCGGTCTGACCTTCGACATCGACTGGTTCAACCCCTTCACCGGATTGACCATCACCGCGTTCGCCGTCGGCCTGACCGGATCGATATTCGCGTTCTGGGGCTGGGACACCTGCCTGACCCTCGGTGAGGAGAGCAAGGACCCCGAGCGCACCCCGGGTCGTGCGGGTCTGCTGTGCGTGCTCACCATCCTCGGCACCTACCTGCTGGTCGCCCTGGCGACGATGATGTACGCCGGTGTCGGCGAGGAGGGTCTGGGGTTGGGCAACCCGGACAACGCCGACAACGTGTTCGGCGCTCTCGCCGAGCCTGTCATGGGCCGGTGGGGCGGCATCTTGCTGTTCCTCGCGATCCTGGTGTCTTCGTTGGCAAGTCTGCAGACGACATTCCTGCCCGTCGCCCGCACGATGCTGTCCATGGGTTCCTATCGCGCCTTCCCGGCCAAGTTCGCCGAGATCAGTCCGCGGTTTCTGTCGCCGGCCTACGGTGCGGCCGTGGCCGGTGTCGTCACCGCCGTCTTCTACACGGCCGTCACACTGCTGTCCGAGCGAACCCTGACCGACACGATCGCGGCGCTCGGCATCATGATCTGCTGGTACTACGGGATCACTGCCTTCGCGTGCGTGTGGTACTTCCGTCACCAGTTGTTCGCCAACGCGCACAACATCATCTACAAGTTCCTGTGCCCGCTCTTGGGCGGCACGGCGCTGCTGATTGTGTTCGTGATCTCCGTCGGTGAGAGCTTCGACCCCGAGAATGGCAGCGGCGCATCGCTGTTCGGCGTCGGACTGATCTTCTACATCGGGTTCGGCCTACTGCTCCTCGGCGCGGTGCTGATGATCGTGATGCGCATCCTGCGGCCGGCCTTCTTCCGGGGCGAGACGCTGCCACGGTCGACACCCGAGACCACATCCGTTCGCTGACAACGAGAGGACCATTCGATCATGCGCACGATCACCGCGCTGACACCGCCCGAGTCGCCGGCACGCGTCGACGCCCCGTCGCGAGAACCGCTGCGCGTCGGGCTTGTCCAGCATCGGTGGCAGCCGTCCACGGACGCACTGCTTGCCGAACTCTCGGAGGGGATTGCGCTGGCTGCCGCCGAGGGCGCCAAGGTGGTGTTCCTGCCCGAACTCACTCTGAGCCGCTACCCCGCCTTCGTCCGCGGCGGGAGCGACCCGGGTGCCGATGCCGAGGATCTCGACTCCGGTCCGACGCTGCGGTTCGCGGCGGATGCGGCCAAGCGCAATGGTGTGCTGGTACATGCGTCCCTCTACGAGCGCGACGATCCGGACAACCACGAGATCCATGGTGACGGACTGGGTTTCAACACCGCGGTCCTCGTGGGGCCCGACGGTCTGGTGGCCCGCACCCGCAAACTGCACATCCCGGTCACCCAGGGCTACTACGAGGACACCTACTTTCGCCCGGGTCCCGCCGAACCCGACGCGTACCCGGTACACACCGCGGAGGAACTGGGCGGAGCACGACTGGCAATGCCGACGTGTTGGGACGAATGGTTCCCCGAGGTCGCACGGATGTATTCGTTGGCCGGAGCCGAGATCATCGTCTACCCGACTGCCATCGGATCGGAACCCGGGCATCCGGAGTTCGATACCCAACCGCTGTGGCAGAACGTGATCGTCGGCAACGGAATTGCCAACGGCACGTTCATGATTGCTCCCAATCGGCACGGCGACGAGGGCGAGATCACCTTCTACGGTTCGTCGTTCATCTCCGACCCGTACGGCCGCGTGCTCGTGCAGGCGCCCCGCGACGAATCCGCGGTGCTCATCGCCGATCTCGATCTCGATCAGCGTCGCGACTGGCTCACCCTGTTCCCGTTCCTGATGACCCGGCGTCCCGACACCTACGCTCGGCTCACCGCGCCGGTGGATCGGGACAATCCGTTGGGCAACAACGGCACCGAGGTTCCGTGATGACGTGGCGGATGCCTGCCGAGCACGAGCCACACGAACGCACGTGGATGGCCTTTCCCGCTCCGGGCTACTCACTGGGTGACTCACCGGCGGAGCACGAGGAGGCACGGACCGCGTGGGCCGCGGTGGCCAACGCGATCAGCGAGTTCGAGCCGGTGACCGTCGTCGTCGATCCGAGCCAGACCGAGCACGCGCGCCGTCATCTGTCGTCGTCGATCGACATCGTGGCCGCACCGCTGGACGACGCCTGGATGCGCGACATCGGTCCGACGTTCGTCGTCGACGACGATGCGGATCCGGGCGCCCGGGTCGGCGGGGTGGATTGGGTGTTCAACGGCTGGGGCGCACAGGACTGGGCCACCTGGGACAACGACCAACACATCGCGTCGATGATCATCGAACGCACCGGCGTCTCCCACATCGCGTCGTCGCTGGTGAACGAGGGTGGCGGCATCCAGGTCGACGGCGCCGGCACGGTATTGGTCACCGAGACTGTGCAACTCGACCCGGGCCGTAACCCCGGTCTGAGCAAGAGCGACGTCGAGGCGGAGTTGGCGCGGACCATCGGGGTCGATCGGGTGATCTGGCTACCTCGTGGCCTCACCCGCGATTCGGAACGGTACGGGACGCGCGGACACGTCGACATCGTCGCTGCGATGCCGACTCCCGGCACCGTCATCGTCCACGAGCAGCGCAATCCGGATCACCCCGATCATGCGGTATCGCAGGAGCTTCGGACGATCCTCGAGAACACGGTGATCGACCATGGCACCGGACGTCCCGGGTCGTCCCTTGATGTCATCTCGGTGCCCGCCCCGCAGGTGCTCACCGACGACGAGGGATTCGTCGACTACAGCTACATCAACCATTACGTCGCCAACGGCGTGGTGATCGCCTGCTCGTTCGACGATCCGTCCGACGCCGAGGCCGCCGAGATCCTCGGCTCGGTGTATCCCGGTCGCGAGGTCGTCGCAATCGACGCCCGCGCGATCTTCGCCCGGGGCGGTGGGATCCACTGCATCACACAGAATCAGCCCGCCGGGACCTGACCTCGCCGAGGAGTCAGCGACTCACCCGCCGACGTCGTCGCGTGATGGTGGAGGCGGGAAGAACGTTGCCGCCCATGCGGCTGGGGATCTTCCGCGCGGCCGGCACCGCGACAACCAGAGCCGAATTGGAGAATGCGAGTGCTGCAGCACTCGCGTTCTCCAGCTCAACTCGAGTTCTCGCAGCTCGACGCGGGACGTGACCAGACACAAGCCCAGGCCGCACCCGACCTGGTCGGTGATGCGCCCCGGGTGCACTCAGACCACCCTGTGCCGAATCGGCTCACCTGTGTGCTGCAGCACACAGATTCTCCAACAGGACACAGAGTGTCTGGACCGCCTCCGCAGCAGACTGCGTCTCCCCAGGTCAGCGCGGTGGTCACCGAACTCTTCGAGTCAGGGACCCACCGTAGGCGTTGCCGACGATCATGGAGGCGGGAAGAGCGCGTTGTGACTGTGACTGAGATCGGGCCCGTGACGGTGGTCCTCCGGGTATTTCCCGGAAGCGGACGCTGACGGGCCCGATCTCAGTCACCGCTCGTCGGCCGTCGCGTTCCGCAGAACGCGCGGCACGGTCGTGGCGTCCGCAGAAAGTAGGGGACGAACCTTCGTCCCCTGGCAGCCTCAGAGTCCTCCCCTACTAATTTCTAGGGGACGACTGTGAACCCCGGGGACGAAACCCTTCCCCAAGTTTTGCGACGACGGAGCACACGCATCTCCCCAGGTCAGGAGGCCAAAGGCAGTACTCTTCGAGTCAGAGGAGATCGGGCAGGCCGAGGGCGGCGCGCACGGTCCGCACCACGCCGTTGTCTGCGTTGGACGGCGCGACGTAGCGCGCCTGCGCGAGGATGCGCGGGTGTGCGTTGGCCATGGCGTAGGACCAGTCTGCGCAACCGAGCATGGCCAGGTCGTTCAGGTAATCCCCGAACACCATCGTCTGCGCGGGCGTGATGCCCAATTTCTCCTGCACGGCGGTCACCGCGACGGATTTGTCGACGCCCGGCGCCATCACGTCGAGCCAATGTTGTCCGGAGACAACAACTTCCATGGCACCATCCAGCGCCATCAGCGTTGGTGCAGTGACCTTCTCGATGCCGCCGAAGTCATAGATCGCCACCTTGACAAGTTCGGTCCGAACCTCCCTGAGGTCGTCGACCACCTCGTGCGCGTAATAGTAGGGAACAACCTGCTCCAGGAATGCGTCGTCCGACCGGTCCACGAACGCGGTGTCGGGGCCGCACAGTACGACGCCGAGATCTGCTGCGCCGCTGTCGGTGAGGTCACGCGCCCGACCCAGGACGGTGGTGGCGACCCGGGGTTGGAGCCGAGTGACCCTGAGTTTCTCGCCATCACACGCGACGACCGACCCGTTCTCGGCGATCACCACCAGGCCGGGTACCGCGTGCCCGAGTTGATGCAGGAGCGTGGCGGCCTGCCGACCACTCGCGGGACTGAAAACGATTCCGCGTCGGCCGAGTTCATCGAGCAACGGCCACAGCGACTCCGGGATGCCCTTGCTTTCGTCGAGGAGCGTGCCGTCCATGTCGCTGACGATCAGGCGCACGTCGTCGGGAACGGGTGGGATCGGGGTGTTCATCGCTGTCAGTGTCTCACCGGCCGCAAGTGTCAGTGCGCCCGGCCGAGTAGGGGTGCCACCATCAGCCGTACATACCGGGAGATGTCCTCGACATCGGCGTCGGCGATCTCGCGGCTGGCGATTCGGTGGCGCATGAGCGAGATGCCGACGACGAGGGCATTGATGAGCTCCGCCTTGAGAGCAGCGTCCGGCCCGTCGAGGCGGTTCCCCAGCGTCTCGGTGAACGTCTTCTCGATGGCGTCGCGTATGACGTCGTTGACCGTCTCGCTGTCGACGACACCGACCAGCAGTCCGGTCATCCCGCCACCGGAGTCACTGACCTCGAGGACTTGACGAAGGATGCCGTCGGGCAGTTCGTCGAGGGGCGCCGTGGCGACCAGGTCGACGGTGGTCGAGATGCTCCCACGGACGGCCTCGACGAACAGATTCTCCTTGGAACCGAAGTAGCGGTTCACCAGCGACTGGTTGACGCCCGCCGCGCCCGCGATGTCGCGTGTGGTGACGTGAGCCCCGTGTTCGGCGAGAAGGGTTCGGGTCGCCTCGAGCAGCGCCTCACGGGTGGCGGCCGCGTTGCGCCGGCGCGGTTCGGACGCCTCGGACATGGAACTCCCTTGCTGTTGTCGACGGCCCAAGCCTAGTCGTGGTGACGTTGACCACTCACAAGTAAACACACGTTGACTTAGCTCCCGCACAAGCCTACCGTCATGTAGTCACATGTTTACTTATGCGCTTCCACACTCCGAAAGGAGCACCTCGTGATAGGCACGCCTGAAGCGGGCACTCGGGCGGGCGGCGTGGTCGCCACCCTCGCGTTCGCGGGCACGGTCGCTGCGATCATGCAGACCCTGGTCACCCCACTGCTGCCCCAACTGCCCGCAATCCTGAACACCACCGCGTCGAACTCGACGTGGGTCATCACGGTGACACTGCTCGTCGCCGCCGTGTGTGTGCCGGTGACCGGTCGTCTGGGCGATCTGCTCGGCAAGAAGCGCGTGCTGCTCGCGCTGACCGTGCCGCTGGCCGTCGGGTCGGTGGTGTGTGCCCTGTCGTCGTCGGTGGTCCCGATGATCGTCGGCCGCGGCCTGCAGGGCCTCGGCATGGGCATGGTGCCGTTGGGCATCGCGCTGCTGCGCGACGCGGTCCCATCGCACAAGTTGAGTTCGTCGATCGCGCTGGTGAGCGCGTCGATGGGCATCGGCGGCGGACTCGGTCTGCCGATCGCCGCGGCCGTCGCCGAGTACGCCGACTGGCGTGTGCTGTTCTGGGGTTCGGCGGTCCTCGCGGTCATCATCGCGGTCCTGGTGTGGACACTGATCCCCGACGTCCGGCCTGCCGCACAGGGCCAGCGATTCGACGCCCCGGGCGCGGTGCTGCTCGGCATCGGCCTGGTGAGCTTGCTGCTCGCGGTGTCCAAGGGCGCCGATTGGGGCTGGACCTCGGCCGGCATCGTCGGACTGTTCATCGGTGCGGTTGTCGCGCTACTGGCCTGGGGCGCTTGGGAATTGCGCACCCGCGAGCCGCTCATCGACCTGCGCACCACCGCACGCCCACGCGTGCTGACGACCAACATCGCGTCGATCTTCGTCGGCATCGGCATGTACGCCAGCATGCTGGTGTTCCCGCAATTGCTGCAGTTGCCCGAAGCCACCGGTTACGGCCTGGGCCAATCCATGCTGGCAGCCGGGCTGTGGATGCTGCCGGGCGGTCTGATGATGATGGTGGTCTCCCCATTGGGCGGCAAACTCACCGACGCCCGCGGTCCCAAGCTCACCCTGATGTGTGGCGTCACCGTGCTCGCCGCAGGGTACGGTCTGGCGCTGCTGCTCTCCGGCACGGCCTGGGGAATCATGGTGGCGCTCATGGTGATCAACAGTGGCGTCGGCCTGGCCTACGGCGCGATGCCCGCGCTCATCATGGGTTCGGTCCCGCTGTCGGAGACCGCGGCGGCCAACGGCTTCAACACGTTGATGCGTTCGCTCGGCACCTCGATCGGCGCGGCCGTCATCGGTGCGGTGCTCGCACAGATGACGATCACGTTCGGCGGCCACACGATGGCGTCGGAGGCCGGATTCAACGTCGCACTGCTCATCGGCGCGGGCGTGTCGCTCGTGGCGCTGGTGATCGCGTCGCTGATTCCGCGCGGGTCGGGTCCCGACGACGCGGTGCACGTCGCGGAGACCGACGACGCCTCGACCGATCAGGAACACAGCCTCGCGCGTGCGTGAGAGTTCCCCTCCGCGAGCTGAGATGTGAGCATTTCGCACCGAGCGTCACCCAGCGGGGACATCGCCGGCCCTTGTTGTGAACCAGCAGATGTCCCCGGAGTCCGGGAGTTCCGGCAACTGCGTCATCTCGGCGCGAATCCGCACAAGGACCGCGGGCACATCGATCGCCCACGGCACGAATGTTTCGTCGTCGGAATCGGTGAGATCGCCGGGGAGCACTCCCGTTGCCAGCAAGTCGGAGATCAGCCCGAGCACGAGGTCGGTCACGCGGTCACGGGTCGGCGTCGGTCGCGCCAATGCGGTGGCGGCGCCGACGATCGGGGAGAACCCCACCCAGTCGTCGTTCGCATAGGCGACCAGATACGTGAGGTGGTCATGGTAGGCGTCGGTCATCGCGGCAGGAATCCTCACCCCACGACGCGTTGCTCGTCGACCTCGGCGAGATGGCGTGCGGCCAACTCGAAGTCGGCGTCGTCGTGGAGGATCACGAGACCCTTGATGGCTGCGGTACCACAGACCAGCAGGTCGACCACTGACAAGGCCCTGGCCGAACCGACCCGCGCGAGTTGGTGCTGCGCGGATTCGGCCCACTGCCACACCGACTTCGGCACCGGCACGTCGGGGTAGAGGTTACGAAACATCTGACTCATCTCGTCGAACTCGTCAGCATTTCTTGCAGATCGACGGAACTCGGCGCGTTGCGGTTCGCACGAACCGATAGCGCCACTCAACAAAGCGGGCTCCCAAGTCGCGGTGAGGCCCGGTTGCCGTTGCAGTCGCCAAACAGCAGACGAGTCCACGAGGAAGCCGATCACCGTCCGACGGCTCGCTCATCCGCCCGTACCTCGAGCCAGCCCGCGTAATCCCATTTCTGTGCTTGATCTCGGCTCCGAGCCAGAGCTTCGATGCGCCGGAACCGCTCGACATAGTCACGCATCGCGAGGTTCACCGCTTCTTTCTTCGTGTGAACCCCGGCTATCCGCATGACCTCTGCCAACGCAGCATCGTCCAGGTCTATCTGAGTCACCGCCACGGCACACCTCTGATGTTGGTGATATATGCACCCAGCATACATGTCCAACATCATTCTCAACCCGGTCCGAAGACAGGTAGTCGACTACTCGCGAGAATGCGCGCGCCACGCATGACGCTGAAAGGACGAGGTCACCACCACACCGAGCTCCGCCCCGGAGGCACGAATGCTCTCACAGACCATGCTCCTGCTTCGTCGACCACAAGAGACCATCGAGAGGCGGCTGCGCCTTCGGCTACCACCAGACCTTCCCGACAGTTGGGAACGTGAGCTTCCGCGAATCCTTGGACCCATCGGCCGGATTCCGGGATTCCGAACCGCCGCGAGCCGATTCGCCATCAACAAGTTCGCGAATGCCGCACCACCGCGCCCGCACCCGTATTCGATGGCCGCCGACTACACCACCTGGCAAAGCCTCACCGACCGCACGTACTCGGGGCGACATCTGCCGCCCAGTACCACCCCACCCGAGGATCTACCCAGCGAGCAGGACGTGACCGCACTGTTCCGGCGACCTCGCAATGAGGAAGTGAAGTCGACAGACACCAGCGTGACGTTCGTGTTCTTCGCGCAATGGTTCACCGACAGCTTCTTGCGCACCGACCGCAAGAACCCTGCCAAGAACACCTCTCCGCACGAGATCGACCTGTGCCAGATCTACGGTCTCAGCGCCGAGAAGACCGACAAGTTGCGTTCCAAGACGGGCGGTCATCTGAAGAGTCAGCGCATCAGGGGCGAGGAGTACCCGCCCTATCTGTTCGAGCCCCGTGACCCCAAGGGCCCGCTGATCGTCAAAGAGGAGTTCAAGGGTCTCCACGACGAGGATGTCCTCTTCAAGGAGATCCTCGCGCGTGTCCCCGACGACCGAATGGATTTCGTCTTCGCGGTCGGCCTCGAGCACGGCAATTCGACGATCGGTCACACGATGCTCGACACGATCTTCTTGCGCGAGCACAATCGCATCGCCGACGTGCTGAACGCTGCGCATCCGGAATGGGAGGGGAACGACGAACGGCTGTTCCAGACCACCCGCAACATCATGATCGTGCTCCTGCTGAAGCTGGTGGTCGAGGAATACATCATGCACATCGGCCCGTTCGACTTCCCCGTCGAGATGGTGAAGTTCATGGCCGACGGCGAACGCTGGAATCGTGCCAATCGCGGCGCCATCGAATTCAACCTGCTCTACCGTTGGCACCCACTCGCGCCCGACTGGATCGGCGAGGGCGCAAACAGGTTGGAAGCCAAAGACTTTCTCAGCAACAACCCGCTCGTCCTCTCGCGCGGCATCGAGTCGCTGATCGCACAGTGCTCGCACGAGCGGTCGGGCAAGATCGGTCTGTTCAACACTCCCCACTACCTCTCGGAACGGATGGACCCCAACGTCGCATCCGTCGAGGAGCGCACGGTCGCCCTCATGCGTCATGCACGGCTGCGGACATTCAACGAGTACCGAGAGTACTTCGGCCTCAACCCAATACACAGCTTTGCCGAACTCACCGACGACGAAGCGGTTCAAGACCGCCTGCGAGAGATGTACGGCCACATCGACAATCTCGAGTGGTACATCGGCATCTTCGCCGAGGACTACCCCGACTACATGATGATGGGGTGGACGATGACCACCATGGTCGCCCACGACGCGTTCACCCAGGCACTCACCAATCCGCTTCTGGCCAAAGAGGTCTTCAACGTCAACACCTTCACCCAGAAGGGCATGGACATCATCGAAGGGACCCGCTCGCTCGAACAGATCATCAAAAGGAACGCGACGGACCCCGACGCCGTTGATGCCAGTTTCAAGTGTTGAGAGACTCCTCGGATCAGCGACCCACCCGCCGACGCCTCACATCCAGGGAGCTTCGATCTGCTCGCGTGCCCACAGAAAATAGGGGAAGAAACTTCTTCCCCTACCCTTGGAGTCCTCCCCCAGAAATTTCTCGCGGACGACTATGAAACCCGGGGAAGAAGTTTTTCCCCTAGATTTTGCGGGCACGGCGCCATCGTGTTTCCCCAGGTCAGAAGGCTGGTCACCGAACTCCTCGGATCAGTCGGGGGTGTGCCCGAGGGTGCGCCATTCGGTCGGTGCGTAGTACGTGACGTAGCCGGTGGTCTCGATCACCTTGAGCACGCCGCCGGGTTCGATGCTGATGGTCGCTTCGTCGTACTCGAGCGGACGGCCCCCGGCGAGGACCAGTTTCACGTTGTTGGACATGGGCGGATCGTAGGTCGTGTGCGCAGAATCCGCTCGACGGCATTTCATGAGACGAGTTCGCACACCTCACGAAATCCGATGTCGAGACTCTCGACCAGGAGGTCGATGTCGGGAACCGCGGCGTCGTCGACGTCGATGCCCATACAGCAATCGCCGACGTAGGACAGCAGGGTGACGTTGAACGCGGCGCCGATGGTGGGTCCAAATCCGTACTGCCGGATGATCTTCGCGCCGGCCAGGTAGAGCGGCACGGGCGACCCGGGCACGTCGGAGGCAACAAAGTCAACGTGCTCGAGCATCGCGCCGACGGCAGACGACGGCAGCACGTTGAGAGCTCCGGCGATCGGTTCGGCGAGCGGCACCGCCGGTTCGACCCGCCACTTCGCGACGATCTCGTGCATCCGCCCGATCACCTCCTTCGGTTCATCGGTGTCGCACGGAACTGCGAAGCGCAGCAACGTGATTCGGTTTCCGCCGAGCGCATCCTCCTCCGACCGAAGGTTCATCGGCATGGTGACGCGCAAGTGGTCGATCTCGGCGTCGTGGCTGCGGTGATAGGTGCGCATCCCGAGCACGATCCCGGCGAGGAACGCGTCGTTGAGGGTCCCGCCACCCGCGCTCCCGGCCGCCGCGAGCTTCTCCACGGGTACGTCCAGCGTTGCGAAGTGACGTCGGGTGCTGCGTTCGGTCATCACCGGTGACGCCGTACTCATGACCGGCTCGACGATGCGCGCCACCGACCGTGCCGTGCCGCCGACGTCGCGCAGCGCCTGAATCGGACGTGTGATCGAGTGGGCCGCGAGCCGGCCTGCCGCCGAGGCCGAATCACGCGCGAGCCCGACGGCCGATGACGCGTACCAGCCCGCGGTGTCACGCAGCGATGGCTTGTGCGTCACCGCGTCGGGAACCGCCACCGGTGGGCGCGGGGTGCCCTCGCGTTCGAAATCCATTGTTTCCGCGGCAATCTGGACGCCACCGACACCGTCGGTGAGGGAATGATGGAACTTCATCACGACGGCCGCCGCGCCGTCCTCCTCGAGTCCGTCGAGCAGGGTGTACGTCCACAGCGGGCGGGCCGGGTCGAAGGCCGACATGCCCGCGGTCCGTGCGACCTCGAGAACTCCCTGGAAGTTCTTGGGGTGCGGGGCGTCGAGTCTGCGGAGGTGCCAGCCCAGGTCGAAGTCGGGGTCGTCGACCCACCGCGGTGGAGCGAGGCCACGGTCGGGCACGAGCTTGCGTCGCATCGCCGGCAGCACCTGGGTCGCACGCTCGACCGTTGCGACGAAACGATCCCAATCCGGCGAGGCATCGAGCAGTGCGACTGCCACGATGGTCGAGCGCAGGATCGGGTTCTGCTCCATGCGCCAGGAGAACATGTCCGTTTGGGTCATCCGGACGACGTCGTCACTCATATCTCGAGTGTTCTCCGTGGCGGCGCTCGTCATGGGCTTTTGGCCAGTTGCGGTACCAAGGTCCCATGCTGGGCAAGCCAGACCGGGCACGACGTCACCGCCGCGCACTCACCTCGTCTCGGCGCTCGCGGCTCTTCACCGATCCGAGGTAGGCCACGATGACCGCGACGATCCCCACCACCGCCACGACCACGACGGTGGTCGACTCGCCCGTCGCGTTGACGATGATCGCGACAAACGCCCAGAGCAGGGTGAGTGGATAGGCGATGACCGAGGAGCCGACCACGAACGTGACCGCGGAACCGAGGGCCGCGGCAGCGACCAGGAAGGCAACCTGCCAGCCGGCCGAGGTCGGGTCGGCGACACTGCTCCCGAGGTCGGATGCCCAGTTGACGAACACGGCGGCGCTCGCCCAGGCGGCATAGACACCGATCGTGACGCGCACCAGCGTCGTGACCGCGGGTGGGGCATCGTCCGCAGGACCGGCCGCGATGACAGCAGCATCGAGCAGGACGACGGTCATCACGGTGAGCAGCACCGCGGGCAGCCACTCGATCGACGCGGCGGACACCACCAGCCAGAGCGCCGCCGCGCCGCACGCCACGGCGAGGTCGATGGCCAACCGCTGCGCCGACCCGGTCCCCGTCGTCCGTGTGCGCACGAAGACAACACCGGTGGCGATCGACAGCAGGTAGATGACCGCCCAGATACCGAAGGCGTAGCCGGTCGGGCTGATGAACAGATCGACGTCGTCGTCGTTCGGCTGACCGCCGAAAGTCAGCAGCGGGATGAACACCGCGAGGGCCTGTGCGACCGACAGGACGAGTACCGCCCACGCGGCGGGTGTGGATATTCGCGTCGACGACATATGTCCGACTTTGTCACAGTCGGCGCGAGGTTCACGGCTGCTCCGGCGTGTCACCTGCCCGGCCCGGAGGGGGTACATGCGCGTCTAGGATCGACATGTGTCAGACAACGTGCGACACGGAGACCAGATGTTGCGGAGCTCATGACGCCGGCACAGCTGCGCGCCTTCGTCGCGGTAGTGCGGACCGGATCGGTCAAGAACGCCGCCACCGAACTGGCCCTCACCGAGCAGGCGGTGTCGATGCATGTGGCGGCGCTACGCAAGAGTCTCGGCGACCAGCTCTTCAGTCGGACGCGGTCGGGGCTGGCCTTCACCCCGGGCGGTCTGCGACTGGCGGCCCGCGCGGTCGAGATCCTCGGACTGCAAGATCAGACGATCAGCGAGGTCGGTGCCGCCGCCGGTGGACGGCGCACGATCCGGCTCGCGTCATCGAGTCTGTTCGCCGAGCATGCGGCGAGCGGTCTGATCGATCTGTTCACCAAGCGCGCGAAGGACCTGGAGGTCGAACTGAGCGTGCACTCCCCGGATCGGTTCGCCTCGCTCCTCGCGTCGCGGGCGGTGGACGTCGCGATCGGGCCGGCGCCGACCGACATGGAAGTCACCGACGGCGGTCACGCGTTGACGATCAAGGAGTTTCTCACCTACGACGTGGAGGCGATGGCGGCCCCGAGCCATCCCTTCACTCAGCGCCGGGCCAGCCCGGAGGAACTCGCGCACGCGACCTGGAACCTCGGACCGTCCGCGGCCGCCGTTCATGAAGCCATCCCCACGATGCTCCGCAAGCTCGGTGTGCCCGACGACTGCCAGCGCATTTTCCAGAGCGATGCCGCCGCCTGGGAGGAGACGCAACGCGGCAGCGCGCTGACCCTTGCGCCCACCTTCGCGGTGCGCACGGAGGTGGCCGACGGTCGCTTGGTGCGCGTGAACGGCGAGCAGGTGCATCGGCGCAACACATGGTGCGCGACGACCCTGGCGCACGATCCCACCCGCACGGCCAGTGAACTCATGCGGTTTGTCGGCACGCCCAAGGCGATGCAGGCGATGCTGCGCGGCACCGGCGTACCGGTGAAGAACTTCCGTCCAGCGGTCTACGTCACGCTATGGAACTGATTCTGCCGCTTGTCATTCCACTGTTGTGTCAGCGTCGACGCGCCTCGGCGATGGCGGCGATCACCGCGGGCAGGTCGTCGACGGTGCCCGCCGGTAGCAGTCGATCGCAGTACGGCAGCGCTGCCGCCATCCCGCCCACGAGCGGCGCGTAACCCGGCACGCCCGCACGAGGATTGAGCCAGATCACCGTGAATGCGCGGCGCGCAATCCGCGACATGACCCGTTCCATGACCTCTGGCTCGCCGGAATCCCATCCGTCCGAAGCGATCACGCAGATCGTCCCGCGCAGTGTCTGTCCGTGCGGCGAATGCAAGAGTGCATCCAGGCTGGCTGCGATCCGGGTGCCCCCGAACCGATCCACCACCTTCTCGCTCGCCCATTCGACCGCATCGTCGATGGACGACCGCGCCAGGATCGATGTCATCCGCGTGAGCCGGGTGGCAAAGGCGAATGTCTCTGCGCGGCCACGCCTCGACAGGACGCGCATCGCGTGCAGATAGACGGTCGTGTAGGCCTGCATCGACTGCGACACATCACAGACCATCACGATGCGCCGCTGCCGCCACACCGGGCCCCGGTAGGCGACGTCGGCGATCTCCCAACCCGTGTGGCGAGCCCGTACCAGCGTGTGCCGCAGATCTATTCGCCGACCGCTTCCGATCACGCGCTCGCGTCGACTCCGTCGTCGCGGCCAGCGCTGGGTGGCGTCGTCGAGCCAGGAATCGATGAGTTCGAGTTGCCGGGAGTCCAACTGGTCGAAGGGAATCCGCGCGATCGAATCGATCGCGCTCGGTCGGGGAATCCACACCGGCGTGCCGTCTTCGTCGTCTGCGGAGTCCGCGCCCGCCGCCATCCGCGGCAGTGTCGCCCACGGCAGGCCCTCGGTGTCCGGGTCGTCGGCGGCGTGCGGGCCGGGTACCGCGAGTGACTGCTCGCCGCGCGGTCCCGTCGAGGTGGCGCGCAGGGCCGCCGGATCGAGGGAGAACACCGCATCGTTGAAGACGGCGTTGAACACGGCATCGAAGGTGGCCAGGTCGGAGTGCTTGCGTACCAGCGCGATCCGAGTGAGCCAGTACAGTTTCTGCCGGTCGGACAGCACACCTCGGTCGACGGCACCAAGAGCCCGGCCGAACACGGCAGCATCGGATTGACCGACGGCCAGACCGGCGCGGCGGAGTCGGTCGGTGAACCCGGCGGCGAACGCCGCTCGATCGACCAGGCTCAGGATTTGGTTCACAACAGGGCGCCCCGCGCGAGGGCGTCGGCGACGTCGGCGTGGTCGTCCGGGGTCTTCACGAGGGTGCCGAGGGTCGGGAGGACCGCGTCGGGCATCAATTCCGGGACGCCGAGGGTGATGAGCGCCGACACCCAGTCGATCGCCTCGGCCATGCCGGGTGGCTTGTCGAGGTCGAGTTCGCGGACCCGACCCACGAACACGGAAGCGTCGGCGATGAGGGATTCGGGGGCGGCGGGCACGGTTCGGCGCAGCACGGCCGCCACCTGGGCGGCCCCCGGGTACGCGATCCAGTGGTACAGACAGCGCCTGCGCAACGCATCGTGGAGCTCGCGGCTGCGGTTGGAGGTGAGGACGACGATGGGTCGTCGCTGCGCCCGGATGGTGCCGAGTTCTGGAATGGAAACCGCGCCCTCGCCGAGGAACTCAAAAAGCAGCGCCTCGAATTCGTCATCGGCACGGTCTATCTCGTCGATCAACAACACCGGCGGCCGCTGGCCCTGATGCCGGATCGCGGCCAGCAGCGGACGTTCGGACAGGTACTCGGGTGCGTACAGATCTGCGTCGGACATCGACTCGGCCCGTGACTCGGACAGCCGGATCGCCAGAAGCTGGCGCTGATAGTTCCACTCGTACAAGGCGTCGTGGGCCGCCAGACCTTCGTAGCACTGCAGGCGGATCAGGTCGGTGTCGAGGGCCGCCGCAACCGAGATCGCCGCCGACGTCTTACCCACTCCCGGTTCACCTTCCAGGAGCAGAGGCATCTGCAGGGCGGTGGCCAGATACAGAGCGGTGGCGATCCCCTCGTCGGCCAGGTAGTCGACGGCGTCCAGGCGTTCGACGACGTCGCGGGGCGACTCGAACAGACTGACCGGAGCGGTCATCTCATCGCCTGCAGGTCGCCGCTCGTCCGGGCGCGATAGGCTTCGAGGCAGCCGGCACAGCAGAACCAGTGCTGTCCGGATTCGTCGCTGACGCCAGGTGTGTCCTCGGCGACGACGACGGTCATGCCGCAGATCGGATCGACCTCGTGCCGTTGCGCCGGAGGCGTTGCCGCAGAAGCATCGTCGGCATCGATCCGCGGTGTCCGGAGGCCGTCGCGCCGGACGGCGGCGACCACTTGTGCCAGAATCGACAACGCGATCTCGGCCGGGGTGACGGCGCCGATGTCGAGACCCACCGGAGTGTGGATCAGGTCTCGCTGCGCCGGAGTCAGTTCCATCGAATCCAGCACTGCTGCGCCCCGGGTGCGACTGGCCACCAGCCCGATGAACCCGACCCCACCCTCGAGGGCCGACCGGATCAGCCCGGCCTCGTCGCCGCCGTGCGTGCACACGATCGTGGCGAGTGCGGCTGACGACGAATCAGGCTGTGTCACCTCCAATCCCAGCAGACGGGCCTGTTCGGCGACGGCCGTGGCGATCGGTGTGTCACCGGCGACGTGGAGGATCGGCGCGGGCAGCACCGGTTCGACGAACACCTCCAAGGCACCACCGGACATGCACGGGTTCACCGCCACCCGCGCCCCCGGCGTCTCCGGGAACGGATCGCCGCCATCCGGCACGATGCGCAGCAGCATTCCCTCGCCGGCGTTGATGACGTCGGTTGCGGCGAGACGAACCGACTCCCGCGCGCACTGTCCGCCGATGAAGCCGTCGATGCGCCCGTCCGCGGTCACCAAGGCGAAATCCCCGGCATGCGCGGAGGTCGGTGGCTGGGCACGCACCACGGTCGCCCGGGCAAACGGCACACGTTCGGAGATGAACTGTGCAGCAATGTCGGTCAAGCGCCGTGGTTCCGATGGCATGCCTGCTCCTGTTCTCGTGGTCCGGGACACTCCTCAGATCGGCGGCCGCGCCCGCCCCTGCATCGCCTCCCACACCCGCGACGGCGTCAGAGGCATATCGGCGTGGCGAACCCCGAAGGGTTCCAACGCATTCAGCACCGCATTCACCACCGCCGGCGGTGAACCGACGGTCGCCGACTCCCCCACGCCCTTCGCGCCGATCGGATGATGTGGCGAGGGCGTGACAGTGAATCCGGTTTCCCAGTGCGGCACTTCGAGGGCGGTCGGGATCAGATAGTCCATGAACGACCCGTTGAGACAGTTGCCCTCTTCGTCGAAGGAGACGATCTCCATCAGCGCCATCCCCACACCGTCGGTGAGTCCGCCGTGCACCTGCCCCTCGATGATCATCGGATTGATCCTGGTACCGCAGTCGTCGACGGCGACGAAGCGTCGAACCTTCACGACCGCGGTGTCGGGATCGATGTCGACCACACAGATGTAGGCACCGAACGGGTAGGTGAGGTTGGCGGGGTTGTAGACCACCGACGCGTCCAACCCGCCTTCCACACCCGGCGGCAGGTCGCCCGCGCCGTGCGCCTTCATCGCGATCTCCGCGATCGTCACCGACGTGCCAGGATCGCCCTTGACCTTGAAAGTCCCCTTCTCCCATTCCAAGTCGGCGACCGAGACCTCGAGCATGCCTGACGCGATGAGCTTGGCCTTGTCGCGGATCCGGCGCGCCGCGACGACCGCCGCGGCCCCGGACACCGGCGTCGAGCGGCTGCCGTAGGTGCCCAGTCCGAACGGCGTGTTGTCGGTGTCGCCGTGGACGACGTCGATGTCGTCGGGTGGGATGCCCAGCTCTTCGGCGACGATCTGCGCGTAGGTCGTCTCGTGTCCCTGCCCTTGGGATTGCACCGACAGGCGGACGACGGCTTTCCCGGTCGGGTGCACCCGCACGTCGCATCCGTCGGCCATGCCGAGTCCGAGGATGTCCATGTCCTTGCGCGGTCCGGCCCCGACGGCCTCGGTGAAGAACGCAACCCCGATCCCCATCAACTCACCACGTTCGCGTTTGGCCGCCTGTTCGGCGAGCAACGCGTCGTAGTCGGCGATCCGCATCGCCTCGAGCATCGTCTCGTCATAATTGCCGGAATCGTAGACCCAGCCGGTCTTGGTGGTGTACGGGAACTGGTCGGGCTGGATGAAGTTCTTGCGTCGCAACGCGATCTGATCCATCTTCAGTTCGTAGGCGAGGCAATTGACCAACCGTTCGACGAGGTAGACCGCCTCGGTGATCCGGAACGAACACGCGTAGGCGACCCCGCCCGGCGCCTTGTTGGTGTAGACCGCCGTCATAGCACAGTGGGCCGCCTCGAGCTGGTAGCTACCGGTGAAGACACCGAAGAATCCGGCGGGGTATTTGACCGGGGCGGCAACGCCGTTGAACGCGCCGTGGTCGGCGAGGACATTGGTGCGGATGGCCAGCATGCGACCGTCCTTGGTCGCCGCGATCTCGCCACGCATGATGTAGTCGCGGGCGAAACCGGTGCTGGTCAGGTTCTCCGTGCGATCCTCCATCCATTTCACCGGCTTTCCGGTGACGATCGAGCCGACCACCGCACACACATATCCCGGATAGATCGGCACCTTGTTGCCGAATCCGCCGCCGATGTCGGGGGAGATGACGCGGATCTTGTGTTCCGGGATGCCCGCCACGATCGCGTACAGCGTGCGGTGGGCGTGCGGCGCCTGGCTCGTCGACCAGAGGGTGAGTTTTCCGTCGACACGGTCGAAATCGGCGACGGCGCCGCAGGTTTCCATCGGCGCCGGATGCACGCGCGGGTAGACGATGTCCTGGCTGACCACCACGTCGGCCGTGGCGAAAACCGCGTCGGTGGCCGCTTTGTCACCGGTCTCCCAGTCGAAGACGTGGTTGTCGGTCTTGTTCTCGAGGTCGTCGCGGATCACCGGTGCCGACGGGTCGAGCGCGGTCCGGACGTCCCAGACAGGTTCGAGAATGTCGTAGTCGACGTCGATCAGTTCGAGGGCATCGCGTGCCGCGTAACGATCCTCGGCCACCACGGCGGCGACCTCTTGGCCCTGGAAGCGCACCTTGTCGGTGGCGAGCACCGCCTGCACGTCGTTGGACAGGGTCGGCATCCAGTCCAGGCCAAGGCCTTTGAGCGTTTCACCGGTGATGACGGCCTTCACCTTCGGCAGCGCTTCGGCTGCGGTGGTGTCGATTGCGACGATCTTGGCGTGCGCGACCGGTGAGCGCAGGATGGCCATGTGCAGCATGCCGGGCAGCTGCACGTCGTCGACGTAGCGGCCGAGCCCGCGGATGAACCGCGGGTCCTCCTTGCGCAGCATCCGCCCGTATCCGACGGGTTTCTGGTTGTTGTCGACGAGGTCCGCTGCGGTCGGTTCGGGGGGCGTGGTGATGGTCATTGCGCCGCTCCTGCCGTGACGTCGTCGGTGGCCTCGTCACCGGAATGCCGGGCCGCCCATTGCACCGACCGCACGATCGTCGTGTATCCGGTACATCGGCAGATCTGGCCGCTGATCGCCTCGCGGATCTCGTCTTCACTCGGGTCCGGGTTGGTGTCGAGGAGTGCGCGGGTGGTCATCAGCATGCCGGGCGTGCAGAAACCGCATTGCAGCCCATGGCATTCCATGAAGCCCTGCTGGATCGGATCGAGGGTGGTGCCGTGTTCGAGTCCTTCTACGGTTCGCACGTCGTGCCCACCCGCCATCGCGGCGAGGATGGTGCACGACTTCACCGGTTCGCCGTCGATCTGCACCACACAGGTTCCGCAGTTGCTCGTGTCGCATCCCCAGTGGGTTCCGGTGAGCGCGAGCGTGTCGCGCAGAAAATGCACGAGCAGCAGACGGGGTTCGATGTCTCGGGTCACCGATTCACCGTTGACGGTCATCGTCACTTGCATCGAATTCTCCTCTGTTCCAGGGCTGTCCGGAGTTCAGGCGGTGGCGTCCGCACCGACGCCCAGGCGCGCGGCACTCCGCCGGAGGGCACGTCGGGTCAGTTCGTCGGCGAGATGCCGCTTGTAGTCGGCGGTTCCGCGTCCGTCGGTGGCCGGGTCGCAGGATTCGGCGGCGATCTCACCCGCGCGGGTCCATGCCGCCTCGGTGGGTTCCTGTCCGCGCAACGCGTCCGAGATCGCGGGTATGCCGGTGGTGTTGGGTCCGACGGCGGCCAGACCCACCCGGGCATCGGCGATGACACCGTCGGTTAGCCACAGCGCTGCCCCCACGGCGACCACCGCCCAGTCTCCCGCGCGGCGCTCCACCTTCTCGTAGGCACTGCTGCCGCCCGAACGGATCGGAATGCGCACCTCGGTGAGCATTTCGTTCTGTTCGACGGCGGTTTCGTAAGGGCCGCGGTGGAATTCGGCCATCGTGACCACCCGTTCACCGTCTGCGCCGCGGATCACGCAGCTCGCGTCGAGGGTGGTGCAGACACTCGACAGGTCCTCGGACGGGTCGGCCTGGCACAACGAGCCGCCGAGGGTTCCCCGGTTGCGTACCACCGGGTCGGCGATCACGCGCTCGGCGTCGCGGAAGATGGGGAATGACGAGAACAGCGGTTCGTTGGCGAGTAGTTCGCAGTGCCGGGTGAGCGCACCGATGCGGACGTCGTCGTCGGTGAAGCGGATGTAGCCGAGCTCGGCGTGGAGATCGTTGATGTCGATGACGTATTCGGGTGTCGCGAGCCGCAGCTTCATCATCGGAAGAAGACTGTGGCCGCCGGCGATGAGCCGTGCCTCGTCGCCGAGCTGCCCGAGGAGCCTTATCGCGTCGTCGACGCTGGTTGCGCGTTCATATTCGAACGGTGCCGGAACCTGCATGATGTCTCCTCTGTTGCGATCACCGGACGGCGTCGGGATGGATGTGATCGGCGAGCCGGTTCAGGTTGACGCCGCTGCCGCCGCGTCGGGCCGAGATGATCTCGGCGACGATCGACACGGCGGTCTCGGCCGGTGTCTGCCCGCCGAGGTCGAGGCCGATCGGTGAATGCAGCCGCGCGAGATCGGCGTCGGTGACGCCTTCCTGTCGCAACCGACGCAGCCGATCGTCGTGTGTGCGCCGAGAGCCCATGGCTCCGATGTACACCCCGTCAGGAGTTTCGAAGGCCGCTTGAAGTGCCGGAACGTCGAATTTCGGGTCATGGGTGAGGACGCAGATCGCGGTGCGCGAATCGATACGCCCGGCCGCGTTCTCGGCACGCAGGTAGCGGTGCGGCCAGTCGACGACGATCTCGTGTGCGGCCGGGAATCGATCGCGGGTGGCGAACACGCTGCGCGCATCGCACACCGTCACGTGGTATCCGAGCGCCGCACCGGCCGCGGCAACCGCGGCCGCATAGTCGATGGCGCCGAACACAATCATGCGTGGCGGCGGGGCGAAGGAGTTGACGAACACCGCGACGCCGTCGCCCGTACGCTCGCCCGCCGACCCGTAGCGCAGGGTCGACGACTCGCCCAGATCCAGCAGGCCGCGCGCGTCCTGTGCGACCGCCCGGTCGAGGTTCGGTCCGCCGAGCGTGCCGATCACGTCGTCGGCGGTGACGGTCAGGTGGCTGCCCACTTGTCCGTGCGCACCGGCGGTCACGGTGGCCACCGCAATGGGTCGTCGGGCGGCGACGGCGTCGGCGAGGTCGCCGAGACCGGGCCAGGTCTCCTGGTTGACGGATTCGCAGAACACGTCGAGTATCCCGCCGCACGTGAGGCCGACGGCGAACGCCTCGTCGTCGGCGATCCCGTATCGCTCGCTGCTCGGAGTGCCGGATGCCATGACTTCACCCGCGAGTTCGTAGACAGCACCTTCGACGCACCCGCCTGACACGGACCCCAGGACGCGTCCATCCGCCAGGCGAATCGACGACGCCCCGGGTTGTCGGGGCGCCGAGCCCGTCGTCGCGACCACGGTCGTCAGCCCGACCGTCTCACCTCTGCGCCAATGATCCGCGAGCGTGGGCAGGACGTCTCGCATTCAGACACCTCTAATCCTGTGGACACCATTGTGGTTTGGATCACAGTGGTGTGACGTCGTCCAGTGTGCGCCGGTTTTGCCGCACGTCAACCGGAACCTCAGTGTTTGCTGAGGTCAGGGCACCCTTAGTCGTCGATACGTCCGCAGTGTCGCCGGGTCGTGCGACGATGCCCACCATGAACCCAGTCCATCAGAGGTCGGAGGCGGTCCGCGCGTCGAATGCGATGGCACCCGCCGACCGGACAATCGAGACCTGAAAACCGCCCCAGACTTGCGCCCTCGGGAGAGCCGCCGTTGACAATGTGTCGATGGCGGCTTTGCCTGGGGCCGCAATCGTGGGCAGGTTTCGTGTCAGGTCGCTGTTCCGAAGAGTTCGAGTCCTCGGCCCCCACCTGGGCATAGGCTCGCGTCATGACCGACGCACCGCCCCTCCCCCGGTCACCGGCCGAACTGGCGGCCGCGCTGGATGCCACCGGCTATCTCGCCGACGACGGCCTGGCCATGGCCGCCTTCCTCGCGCTGCGGATGGGTCGGCCGCTGTTCTGCGAGGGGGAGCCCGGCACCGGTAAGACCTCGCTCGCGGTCGGGCTGTCGCAAGCGTTGGACCTGCCGTTGATCCGCCTGCAATGCCACGAGGGCATCGATTCCTCGCAGGCGCTCTACGACTGGGACTTTCCGCGCCAACTCCTGCACCTGCGCACCCTCGAGGCGGCCAGCGTCGGACCGCTCGATGCCGATGCGGCCGAATCGTCGCTCTACACCGACCGATTCCTGCTCGCCCGCCCACTGTTGCAAGCGCTGACCGAGGCGCCGTGCGTGTTGCTCATCGACGAGATCGACCGCGCCGACGACGAGTTCGAGGCGTTCCTGCTCCAACTGCTCGACGAGAACGCGGTCACGATCCCCGAACTCGGGCACGTGCAGGCGGCCGTCCCGCCGCTGGCGATCCTCACGTCCAACCGCACTCGCGAGGTGCACGACGCACTTAAACGCCGCTGCCTCTACCACTGGCTCGAACACCCCTCGCTGGCCCGTGAGATCGCCATCCTGTCGCGTCGCGTGCCGGGCATCTCCGACGCCCTGGCCGCGCAGGTAGCCGGCGCGGTCCAGGAACTGCGGAAGCTGGAGTTGCTCAAGCCACCGGGCGTCGCCGAGACACTGGACTGGGCTCGCGCGCTCGCCGAACTCGACCGCAACGTGCTCGACGCGGAGGTCGCCGCGGCCACCCTGGGTGCGGTGTTGAAGTACCGCGAAGACACCGACCGGGTCCTGCGCGCCGGCCTGGACCGACTGTTGGCATGAACGGCGAACTGGTGGGATTCGCGGGTTTCGCGCGAAGTCTGACCCACGCGGGGTTACCGGTCGCGACGGACACGGTGGAGACCTGGGTGCGCGCACTGGGCGAGATCGACCTCGCCGACGTCGACCAGGTGTACTTCGCGGGGCTGGCGACACTGTGCCGCGATCCCGATGATCGTCCCCGTTTCGATCTGGCCTTCGACGCCTGGTTCGGGGACCGGATGCCGCGCACTACGCGACGTCCCACCCAACCCCGACCGTCCCGTATGGCCGCGCTGCGCACCACCGACACCCAGCAGACGAGCGGGTCGGGTCCGCACCTCGCGGTGGCCGCCGACGACACCGAGGTGCTGCGGCATCGCGACATCGCGACGCTGTCGGCGGCCGAACGCGCCCACCTCGCCGAGCTCATCGCGACGTTGAAACCGATGCCGCCGCGTCGTCCGGCGCTACGTCACGCTCCCGCACGACGCGGTGAGGTCGATCGCCGGAAGACCCTGCGCGACATGCTGGCTGCCGGCGGCGAGCCGGTGCGCCCAAGCCGGCACCGACGAGCAACCCGTCCACGACGGGTGGTGCTGCTCCTCGACGTCTCCGGTTCGATGAGCCCCTACGCCGACGCCCTGCTGCGGTTCGCACACGTCGTGACCCGAGCCAATCCGAGCGGGACAGAGGTGTTCTCGCTCGGCACCCGGCTGACCCGACTGTCGCGCGCGCTGCGCGGAGCCGATCCGGAACTGGCCCTGTCGGCGGCCGGTCGAGCGGTGCCGGACTGGGCCGGGTGGGACCCGCCTCGGCGAAACCCTGCAGGCGTTCGGAGACCGATGGGGACGCCGAGGTGTGGCGCGCGGCGCTGTGGTGGTGATCTTCTCCGACGGTTGGGAACGCGGTGATCCGACGCTGCTGGCCCAGCAGATGGCGCAGTTGCACCGTCTGGCCCGAGCGGTGTTCTGGGTCAACCCGCACGCCGGGATGGACGGCTACCGGCCCATCCAGGGCGGGATCGCCGCTGCACTGCCGCATCTCGACGGGTTGCTGGCCGGTCACTCGTTGGCCACCCTGCAGGAGCTGCTCGCCGCCATCCGCGAGGCGTGAGGGGCTCACCAAAACCCCCGTCGGAAGCACGTGATCCGCGATTTCGGACATCTGACACGCAGCGGAGGCGCACAGTGTTCTCTAGGGCTTCGCCAGGCCCTCAGCCCACCTTTGGCGAACGCATTGGAGGCCAACATGCGTGTCACTGTCACCGTCGACGGCACGACCTACGAGGACGAGGTGGAGCCCCGCACCTTGCTCGTACATCATCTACGCAATCAGCTGGGCAAGGTCGGCACCGTGATCGGTTGCGACACAAGCAATTGCGGCGCCTGCACGGTGCTGCTGAACGGACACAGCGTCAAGTCGTGCTCGGTGCTGGCCGTGCAGGCCGACGGCGCCGACGTCACCACCGTCGAAGGTCTCAAGGCTGCCGACGGCACCTTGCATCCCGTCCAGGAGGCGTTCCGCGACAATCACGGACTCCAGTGCGGCTTCTGCACCCCGGGCATGATCATGTCGACGATCGACCTTCTCGCCGAGAATCCGAACCCCGATGAGCATGACGTCCGGGAGGGCCTCGAAGGCAACCTGTGCCGCTGCACCGGCTACCAGAACATCGTCCGCGCGGCCCTGGATGCGGCGCAACGGTTGAAGGCCGACGCATCGCCGCGGGTGGAACGCACAGGTCAGCCGGCCGGCGCGGACACCAGCCGTCCGATGCAGGAGACGGGGGGTGCACGATGACCGCAACCGTCGAACCGGGCGCCGTCGAGCACGAGATCGGCAAGGCCCGGGTCCGCAAGGAAGACGACCACCTCATCACCGGACGCACCAAGTGGACGGACAACCTGGTGCTGCCCGGCATGCTGCACATCGCGCTGCTGCGCAGTCCCATGGCGCATGCGCGGATCGCGAGCATCGACGTCGAAGAAGCGCGATCGATGCCGGGCGTCGTCGCCGTCTACACCGGGGCCGACCTCGCCGAGGAGCAAGGCAGCCTGCCGAACGCCTGGCAGATCACCGAGGACATGAAGGCTCCGCCGGCTCCGTCGCTCGCGGTGGACACCGTGCAGTTCGCCGGGGAAGCGGTCGCGATGGTCGTCGCGCGCACCGTCGCCGAGGCACAGGACGCCATCGAGACGATCGACGTCGACTACGACGACCTGCCGGTGGTGCTCGACCTCGCCGCAGCGGCCGCCGATGGCGCCGACCTCGTCCATCCCGATCTCGGCACCAACGTGAGCGCGGTGTGGATCTTCGACTCCGCCGAGGCGGGCACCGGCACCGCCGTCGACGACGAGATCCGCGACGCCGAGGTCGTGATCGAACGCACCTTCCGGCAGCAACGCCTCATCCCGGCGTTCATGGAACCGCGCTCGGTGGTCGTCGACCCCACCGGCACACAGATCACCATGTGGTCGGCCACCCAGGTCCCGCACATCCTGCGGCTGATGCTGGCGATGACCCTCGGCATCCCCGAGCACAAGGTGCGGGTGATCGCGCCCGACGTCGGCGGTGGCTTCGGCGGCAAGCTGCAGGTCTGCCCGGAGGAGGTGCTCGCCCTGCTGGCGGCACGGCGCCTCGGCAAGCCGGTGAAATACACCGAATCACGCAGCGAGTCGATGCAGGCGGCCCATCACGGCCGCGACCAGATCCAGAAGCTGACGCTGGCGGCGAACCGCGACGGCAGCGTCCGGGGCCTCAAGGTGGAGTTGCTCGCGGATATGGGCGCTTACTTGCGGTTGGTCACCTCGGGTGTCCCGATTCTGGGTGCGTTCATGTTCAACGGCATCTACAAGTTCCCCGCCTACCACTTCGCCTGCACCAACGTGTTCACCAACAAGACGCCGACCGACGCCTACCGCGGTGCCGGACGTCCGGAGGCGACCTTCGCGATCGAGCGGATCATGGACGAACTCGCCGCCGAACTCGAGATGGATCCGCTCGAGGTGCGCGCGAAGAACTGGATCAAACACGAGGAATTCCCGTTCGACACTGTCGCAGGCCTGACCTACGACTCGGGCAACTACGAGGCGGCCACCGCGAAGGCCACCGAACTGCTCGACTACGACGGCCTGCGGCGTGAGCAGAAGGAACGACGCGACCGCGGCGACACGGTGCAACTCGGGATCGGTGTGTCCACCTTCACCGAGATGTGCGGGCTCGCACCGTCGCGTGTCCTCGGCTCGCTGTCGTATGGCGCGGGGGGTTGGGAAAACGCCACGGTCCGGATGCTGCCGACGGGCAAGGTCGAGGTGGTCACCGGCGTCTCGGCGCACGGCCAGGGCCACGAGACGGCGTTCAGCCAGATCGTCGCCGACCGGCTCGGCGTGCCCTTCGAGGATGTGGAGGTGTTGCACGGCGACACCCAGACATCGCCGCGCGGCCTGGACACCTACGGTTCGCGTTCGCTGGCGGTCGGCGGGATGGCGATCGTGAAGGCGGCCGACCGCGTCGTCGACAAGGCCCGGCCGATCGCCGCGCATCTGATGGAGGCTTCCGAGGACGATCTCGAGTTCGCCGACGGCAAGTTCACCGTCAAGGGCACCGAGGCGGCGGTCGGGATCACCGACGTCGCGCTCGCGGTGTTCGCCGCGCACAACATGCCGGACGGCGTCGAGCCGAATCTCGACTCCGACGCGACCTACGACCCGGACAACTTCTCGTTCCCGCACGGCACACATCTGTGCGCCGCCGAGGTCGACACCGAGACCGGTCTGGTGACGATCCGCAAATACGTGTGCGTCGACGACATCGGCGCGGTGATCAACCCGCTGATCGTCGAAGGGCAGGTGCACGGCGGACTCGCGCAGGGCATCGCGCAGGCGCTCTACGAGGACGCGATCTACGACGAGTCCGGCACGTTGCTGTCCGGGTCGTTCGCCGAGTACCTCGTGCCCGGAGCACCCGACCTGCCGCACTTCACCACCGACCGCACCGAGACCCGCGCCACCGGAAATGCACTCGGCGTCAAGGGTGTCGGCGAGGCCGGCACGATCGCTTCCACCCCGGCAGTCGTCAACTCGGTGATCGACGCGGTGCGCCATTTCGGCGTGGCCGACGTCGAGATGCCCTGCAGTCCGATGCGGGTGTGGAGAGCCATCCAGTCAGCTCAAACCGAAGCAGCCCGGTCTGCTCAGGGAGGTGCCCAATGATTCCGTCCAAGTTCGACTACCTCGCCCCGACCACCCTCGACGAGGCGGTCTCCGCGCTGGCCGACGCCGGCGAGGACGCCAAGGTGATCGCCGGCGGGCAAAGCCTGATGCCGGTGTTGCGGTTACGGCTGAACTCGCCGACCGCCCTCGTCGACCTCGGGCGGGTCGCGGAGTTGCGCGGCGTACGTGAGGACGGCGACTCGATCGTCGTCGGAGCGATGACCACGCACCACGACGTGATGACCGATTCTCTCGTCGTCGCGCACGCGGCGTTGTTGTCCGACGCCGAGCAGACCGTCGCCGATCCACAGATCCGCCACCGGGGCACGTTCGGTGGGTCGCTCGCCCATGCCGATCCGGCAGGCGATCTGGGTGCCGTCGCCGTCGCGCTGGATGCGACGATGACCGTCGTCGGTCCCAACGGCAAGCGTGATGTGGCGGCCGAGGACTTCTTCACCGACATCTTCAGCACCGCTCTGGAACCCGACGAGATCTTGGTGTCGGTGCGCATTCCGAAGCACACCGGATGGACGGCGCATTACGAGAAGTTCCATCGGGTGGCCCAGAGCTGGTCGATCATCGCCGTGGCCGCCACCCTCGACGTCGACGACGACGGCATCATCCGCGAGGCCGCGATCGGCCTGACCAACATGCGTGCGGTGCCGATGCGGGCACGTGCCGTGGAGCAGGCGCTGGTGGGGCAGTCGGCCGCCATCGATGTGATCGGCGCGGCCGCCGACCATGCCGCTGAGGGCACCGATCCGATGAGCGATCCCAACGCCGACGCCGAGTACCGAACCCACCTGGCGAAAGTGCTCACCCGGCGAGCGGTCGTGGCAGCGGCAGGCGTCTGACCATGCAACTGGAACACAGCTTTTCGGTCGACGCACCGATCGAGACCGTGTGGGCGGCCCTGGTGGAACCGGAGCGCGTCGCGGGCTGCATGCCCGGGGCGACGCTCACCGAGGTCGACGGTGACAAGTTCACCGGACAGATCAAGGTGAAGATCGGCCCGGTTGCCTTGGTGTACAAGGGTGTTGGCAACTTCATCGAGAAAGACGAGGGTGCGCACCGCGCCGTGATCGAGGGCAGTGCCAAGGAATCGCGAGGGCAGGGCACGGCAAAGGCCACCGTGTCGATGTCACTCAAAGACGAGGGTGGCACCACCACCGGCAGCGTCGTCACCGATCTGGCGATCACCGGCAAGCCGGCCCAGTTCGGCCGAGGCATGCTCTCCGACGTGGGCGGCAAGATCATCGACCAGTTCTCGTCGTGCCTGTCGAAGAAACTCGGCGACGCGGAGCCGGCGGCCCCGGCTTCGCCCGCTACCAGTGCAACTGCTGCGCCCGACACGTCGAAACCCCGTGTGGTGGAACAACCCCCGGAGGAGGCCGAGGCTCTCGACCTGATGGCGTATGCCGGGGGCTCGGTGCTCAAGCGGGTCGCACCGATCGTCGGGGCGATTGTGCTGGGCGCGATAGTGTTCGTGGTGGTGCGCCGGTTGCGTGGCTGAGCGTTCGCTCTCGATGAACGCCGACGCGTCTCGGGGTCAATCGCCGCATCGCTTCGACCGCATGTCAGTTGATCCGATGGCTCGCCACCAGAACAGCGCGGTCGTTGAACACCACGGCCGTACAGCGAAAGGTGTTGGTGGGTCCCAGTCCCGACCCGTTGGGTAGATCGCCTTGGATGCGCACGTCGCCGGCGATCAGCCAGGTGTTGGCCACGGTGGATCGATCGCGGCCGGCCTCACGCAATGCGTTCAGGTCTGAGATGGACAGCCCGCTGTTGTCGGTCGTGACATCGCTGAACTCGGCCGAGGAGGCCTGCGCGGAAGTCTTCCCACCTGCCTCGAGCCGGGACGCGATGTCGCCGCGGATGATCGAGGTACAGCGCTCGGATGCGCGCGACTCGTCCTGCGCCCGTTCGTTGATCGCGTCGCGCCCAAGCAGGGCGACGACGACGAAAACCACTGCGACGACCACGATCGCGCCGCCCCATAGCACGCGCCGACGAGACAGCTCTGCCATGGGGCAACGATAGATGATTCGCCGCGCACCCCTCGGTGGGTTGCGCGCACCTCCATGTCAGAAGGGTGGTGGGCCTGCGGCGCGGTCGCGTTCGTCGCGGTCGCGTCGGTTGCGGTTCCTTTCTGCCCGGCGTCGGGCGTGTTTGTCTGCCACCCGACCACGACGAGAGCGGGTGGTGGCAATATCGTTGCGCGCGTTACCAGTCGGTGGGCCTTGAGCGGGCGCGACGAACCGGATACGACGCAACCCCGGGAACAGGTCCT
>NZ_JBSFQL010000020.1:0-110938 GCF_053588675.1 Gordonia sp. NPDC003422 | reverse complement strand
CCCCGCCGAAAAACTCGACGAGCTACTAAACTCACCACCGTCAGGATCCGAATCAGGTCCTGTTGCATCCACCGCCTGAATCCGCCCCGAGGTTCGGAGTCCTCCCCTAGCAAATTCGCGGGGAAGACACCGAAAGTAGGGAAGCGGTTCTTCCCCTACCTTTTGTGCCAGTGCGTCAGCGCGCGCGACGAGCCAGTCGTTCGGAGTCGGCGATCAGGACGCTCTTGCCCTCTAGGCGCAGCCAGCCGCGCTGAGCGAAGTCGGCGAGTGCCTTGTTGACGGTCTCGCGCGAGGCGCCGACGAGCTGAGCGATCTCTTCCTGGGTGAGGTCGTGGGTGACGCGCAGTGCGCCACCCTCCTGGGTGCCGAAGCGCTGGGCGAGCTGCAGGAGCTGCTTGGCGACACGTCCGGGGACGTCGGTGAAGATGAGGTCGGCCAGGTTGTTGTTGGTGCGGCGCAGGCGGCGGGCCAGGACGCGAAGGAGCTGTTCGGCGATCTCCGGGCGGTCCTTGATCCAGGCGCGCAGGTCGTCGCGGTCCATCGACACGGCGCGGACCTCGGTCACCGTCGTCGCCGACGATGTACGTGGGCCGGGGTCGAAGATGGAGAGCTCGCCGAACATGTCGGACGGACCCATGATCGTCAGCAGGTTCTCGCGACCATCCGCCGAGCGTCGGCCGACCTTCACCTTGCCGGACAAGATGATGTACAGACGGTCGCCCGGCTCACCCTCGTGGAAGATCACATGCCCGCGAGGAAAGTCGACAGGCTGCAGCTGCTTGGTCAGCGCCGCGACGGCAGAGGGCTCGACGCCCTGGAAAATGCCTGCCCGCGCCAGTACTTCTTCCACCTAGGGAGCCTTTCTCATCTTGTCCATAGATCACGTGTGGGTCAGATTGCGACCGCACACGTCGAGCAACGCTACTCTCGCCCCCAGCATAGGTGTTGAATGGGTCACTTGCGGTGACGCGGCAGGTGTGTCCACCGAGTTTGATGCTGTGACCGGTCGGGAGCGTCGCTCGCCTGAGGAGATTAGCTGGCGCGTTGCGACGAGCGGCGGGGTTCGTCGATTTCGGCTTCGTCGGCGTCGAGCTGACCGGTGGCGGTCTCATGCTTGGTGACACGACGATTGCGAAGCTCGTCGTGAGCTGCGGGGAAACCCTCCCTGGCCAGGGTGTCGAGGTCGGCGGCGTCGGCCGTCTCGAGGAACTCCTCGACATCGTCGCGGGTGACGTTCAGGCGATCGAGGCGTGCCTGCACCTTGTCCATCGCCATGGCGAAAAGCATGAGGACGGCCGGGAACAAGAGCGCGGCTAGACCTTGCATGGGCACCAGTAAACACAATGCGCCCGACAAGCTCGGCATTGAGGAGGCGGAAGTCACTGAGTTGTTACCTACCGTTCGAGTCCGCCGCGCGCAGGAGTCGCGACGGTGGTCCTCCAACGAGACCCGGCTAACCTGAACGATGTGAGCGCACGTAAGACGGAAACCCACCTGGGTCTCGTCCGTCGTGCGCGGCGGATGAATCGGACGCTGAAGGTGGCGTTTCCGCACGTCTACTGCGAACTCGACTTCACCACTCCGCTGGAACTGTCGGTCGCCACGATCCTCTCTGCCCAGTGCACCGATGTGCGGGTCAACATGGTCACACCAGCGCTGTTCGCGAAGTACCGCACCGCCGCCGACTACGCCGGCGCCGACCGCACCGAACTCGAAGAGATGATCCGGACCACCGGCTTCTACCGCAACAAGGCGAATTCGATCATCGGACTCGGCCAGGGGTTGCTGGAGCGGTTCGACGGCGAGGTCCCGTCGACCCTGAAAGAGCTGGTCACGCTGCCCGGGTTCGGGCGCAAGACGGCCAACGTGGTGCTCGGCAACGCGTTCGGTGTTCCCGGGATCACCGTCGACACCCACTTCGGGCGCCTTGTCCGTCGGTGGGAGTGGACCGAGGAGACCGATCCGGTGAAGGTCGAGCACGCCGTCGGCGAACTCATCGAACGCAAGGAGTGGACGGACCTCTCGCATCGGGTGATCTTCCACGGTCGTCGGGTGTGTCATGCGCGCAAACCCGCGTGTGGGATCTGCATCCTCGCCCGGGATTGCCCGTCGGTGGGTGCCGGGCCCATGGACAAGGCCGAAGCGGCCGCGCTGGTGAAGGGGCCGGAGACCGACCACCTCCTCGAACTGGCGGGACTGTCGGCGTAGTGAACGACACCTCGACCACACCCGAGCCGGGCTCGGCGACCGAACCTCCCCACGATGGCGAAACCCGACGGCCATCGCGGTTCCCGCCCGCAGCCCGCTGGACGCTGGTCTTCGTCGTCGTCATGCTCGCGTTGATCGTCGCCATCTGGCCGCGCGGCGAAGACCCGGAACCCGCGAAGAACACCACGCCGACTGCCACCGGACCCCGTGCCACCGACGCCCCGGTCAGCGATGCCGAACTTGCGCGGGCCCGACAGGACGCGGCCATCGACCCATGTCCGACGTCGGATGCGGCGCCGGGACCCGACGCCGTGCTGGCCGGTGTCGTCGCGCCGTGCCTTGCCGACGGCACCCCCATCGACGTCGGAGCCGCGACCGCCCAGAAGCCGCTGGTCATCAACATCTGGGCGACCTGGTGTCTGCCGTGCCGCAAGGAACTGCCGTACTTCGAGCAGTTCACCCGACGCGCGGGAGACCGCGTCGACGTGATGGGTGTGCACGCCCAGCAAGGCGCGAGCAGTCAGGTACTGATCTTGAAGTATCTGAGCGAGAACGGCATTCACCTGCCGAGCGTGCTGGACACCGATGGCAAGGTGTCGGCCGCGCTCGGGGCGCCGCCGGTCTTTCCGTCGACGATCTTGGTGCGTCCCGACGGCACCGTGGCGGGGATCCTCCCGATCCTGTTCCACAGCCCCGACGAGATCGCCGCGGCCGTCTCCCGTTATCTCGGGGTGACGGTGTGACCGGCCCGGAGCCGCAGATCGGGGCGCTCGTCGACGACGCGGAGATCCCGCCGTGGATGCGAGCGCTGACCGGCGATGTGGACAAGGTGAGTGAGAGCGTCCTCAACCGCGGCGGTGATCGCACCCGGTGGGCGGCCATGTTCAACCGCAACCGGCGCTCGGCCGCGGTGTTGGTGCTGTTCTCCGGCAGCTGGGACCCCGACCCCACCCGCGCCGGGGGCCTACCGCACGACGCGGAGGTGCTGCTGACCGAGCGGGCCCCGACCCTGCGTCAGCACAGCGGTCAGGTGGCCTTCCCGGGTGGCGCCGCCGACCCCGGAGACGAGTTCCCGGTCGGCACCGCGCTGCGCGAGGCCACCGAGGAGACCGGGCTCGACGCGTCCGGCGTCCACGTCGTCGCCAATCTGCCGACCTTCCCCGTGCCGCCGTCGGGTTTCGACGTGATGCCGGTCGTCGCGTACTGGCGCGAGCCGAGCGAGGTGCGCGTCGTCGACGAGGGTGAGACAGCGCGGGTCGCACGGGTCAACATTCGCGAGATGCTCGCGCCGCACAACCGGTTCCAGGTTCGACGGTCCATCCTGGGCGGACGGGTGTATCAAGGGCCCGCGTTCTTTGTCGACGGCCTGCTCGTCTGGGGCTTCACCGGCGGTCTGATCGCGGCCATCAGCGACGCGGCCGGCTGGGACGTGCCCTGGGACACCGACGACGTCCGACCGCTCGACGAGATGATCGAACTGGCCGGCAGCCGTCAGCAGTCGGGCTTTTCGGCGGTACATCCGGAGTGGCTCGGGCACACACCGGACGGTCCGACGGGCGGAACGCGATGACCGGATCCGGCTGGGTCGACCTCATCTTGATCGTGGTGGCGCTCCTGGCCGCCGCGAGCGGCTACCGCCACGGTGCGGTGGCGTCGGCGCTGGCGTTCATCGGCGTAGCGCTCGGCGCTGTCGCGGGACTGCTGCTCGCGCCGCATCTGATGTCGCGTTTCGTCGACGTACAGGTGCGCCTGGTGGTCGGGGTGGCGCTCATCCTCGTGCTGGTGATCGTCGGCGAGGTTGCCGGGATGGTGCTCGGCCGCGCCGCACGCAGCGGGATTCGCTCACCGGGAGCACGCGCTGTCGACAGTGGTGTCGGATCGTTACTTCAGGTGGTGGCGGTGCTTCTGGCAGCCGGACTGCTCGCCATCCCGTTGCGTGAATCCGCCGAACCCACGATCGCCCAGGCGGTCGACGATTCGAAGGTGCTCGGCGGGGTGGAGGTCCTCTCGCCGCAATGGGTCAAGGATCTGCCGAGCGACTTCAAGGCGCTGGTCGAGAGCTCCGGGATTCCCAAGATCCCGTACCTGAGCACCACCGGCAACGTCGATCCGCCCGACCCCGCGCTGCTGCAGCTACCGGCGGTCTCCCAGGCCAGGCCCAGTGTGGTGAAGATCGAGGGGGTCGCCCCCAGTTGCCGTCAGGCGCTCGAGGGCAGCGGCTTCGTGGTGTCGGCGGAGCGGGTGATGACCAACGCCCACGTCGTCGCGGGTACGACGCGCCTCGAGGTCGAAACGTCCGAGGGTGAGAAGTTGCGGGCGAAGGTCGTGCTGTTCGATCCCCAGAACGACATCGCCGTCCTCGACGTCTCGGGACTTCGGGCGCCGGCGCTCAAGTTCGCCGAGCGCCCGGCGCAACCCGGCGACGACGCGGTCGCACTCGGCTTCCCCGAAGCCGGCCCCTTCAACGTCAGCCCCCTGCGTGTCCGCAAGGTGTTCATGCACACCGGCGAGAACATCTACCAGACCGGGAACGTGACACGCGAGGTATATGCGGTGCGCGGTGTCATTCGACAGGGCAATTCCGGTGGTCCGCTGCTGAATTCGGACGGCGACGTGCTGGGTGTCGTGTTCGGTGCGGCCGAGGACCCCGCCGACGAGACCGGTTTCGCGTTGACCGCGGCGCAGGTCCAGACCGACTTCGCCCGCTCCGAGAATGGCCCCAACAACCGGGTCAGCACGCAGTCGTGCGTGCACCTCGAACCGGGCGGCTGATCGTCGGCGGGCTGCTCTTCGAGTCAGCGACCCACCCGCCGACCTCGTCGGCGATCGTGGAGGCGGGAAGGCGGGTCGGGCCGGTGGCCAAGATCGGGCCCCTGAGGGTGGTCCTCCGGGAATGTCCCGGAAGCGGACGCTGACGGGCCCGATCTCAGTCACCGCTTGTCGGTCGTCGCGTTCCGCCGAACTCGATGCCAGGCACACGCGCCCACAAAAAGTAGGGGAAGAACTCTCTTCCCCTACCCTTGGTGTCCTCCCCGCGAAAATTCTCGCGGAAGACTACGAACCTCGCGGAAGAAACTTCCTCCCCTATTTTTGGTGGGACGACCACGGCTGGTTCCTCGGCATTTACCCAGGTCAGAGCGGCGGTCACCAGACTCTTCGCGTCAGACCTCGCGCCGCAGGAGTTCGACGAGGTGGTCGGTGACGTCGGCGGGCTGCTCCTGATGGGCGAAGTGGGCGCTGCGCTCGATCGTCCGGTACTCCATGTGAGCAGCCCACCGGCCGCTCGCGGTCATGACGTCGCTGAGGATGAACGGGTCGTCGCGGCCGCGCAGGGCGAGTACGGGGATGTGCAGGCGCTGGTTCATCAGCTCCATGAAGCGGAACCCGTCGGGCCGGAACTGCGAGCGGAACGCCCAGCGGCGGTACTCCAGACTGCAGTGGGCGACGTAGGGGATCTGGATCGCCGACCGGTTGCGCGCGACGGTGTCGGCGTAGTCCTCGGTCTCCTGCCACGCGGCCGACGATCGGGTCGCGAAGTAGCCGGCGACGAACGCGCCGTCGTCGCGGGTCAGCTCACGTTCGCCGAGCTTCGGCAGCTGGTTGCGCAGGAAGCCGCCCAGGAACTCCGACCGTTGATCGCGCTCGCGTAACACGTTGTGGCGCAACGCACGTGGATGTGGCGAGGCGATCACCGCGATTCGGTCGACGACGCGTGGGTGCAGCGTCGCGGTGGCCCAGCAGACCAGCCCGCCGTCGGCGTGACCGACCAGTGTGGCCGTGCTGTGTCCCAGCGCGCGCACCAGCCCGTTGGTGTCGCCGGCGAGCGTCCAGCCGTCGTATCCGCGCGGTGGTTTGTCGGTGTCGCCGTATCCGCGGAGGTCGACGGCCACCGCCCGATAACCGGCGTCGGTCAGCGCGACGATCTGGTGACGCCAACTCCACCAGAACTCGCCGAAGCCGTGCAGCAGCAACACCAGTGGGCGGTCGGCGATGCCGCTCGTTTCGGCGGCTTCGACCGACCTGCTTCGCTCCGCTTCGACCGACCTGCTTCGCTTCGCTTCGACTGCATGAAACCGCACGCCGTTGGCGCGGACATCGAAATGGTGCCAGTCGCCCTCGATCCGCACACTCGACGGATCCGGCGGCGCGGTCACCGACGTGCGCCGGCGAACTCAGCCCTCACGAGCGGCCGGGATCTGTGGATGTGCCACCGCCTTGTCGGCGCCGCGGTGCGGCAACACCGTCGGTACCTCCTTGACGGTCTCGATCGTCTTGGCCGGTCCGCGCACCCGCTTGAAGAACAGGTAGCCGACGAACGCGGCGGCCGTTGTGATGATGATCAGCAGGACCAGCACGATCAGGTACGCGGCCCACTGCGGCAGCCAGATGTCGAGCAGCACCGCGAGGAAGATGAAGAAGAAGAAACTCGTGTAGAGGAGGAGGAGTCCGGCGCCGGCGAGCAGTGCGCCGCCCGCACCCGCCTTCTTGGCCTCGCCCATGAGCTCGGCCTTCGCAAGCGCGACCTCGGACCGGAACAGGGTGGACACGCTGGCGCTGGCGTCCTTGACCAGGCTGCCGATGCTCGGTTCACCACTCGGGCCGAGATTGGCGTCGGACAGCGGGATCGATGGGACCGAATCCTTGGCAGGGTCGGGCAGGCTCACAGCGTCCTCCGTTGATCGGGTGATGGCCCATATGTTGCCATGCGAACTCCGCGCGGGTTGCGGACCACCCACTCGAATGTGTCGAAGCGGGCGGTGCGCCGCCGGATGGGGGCTTCCGGCGGCGCACCTGTCTGGGACCCGGCGGCGCGGGTGTCGGGTGGGTCAGGCCTTGCGTGCGCGGATGGCCTCGAAGACCGACGGGTCGACGAGGGTGGAGGTGTCGCCGAGTTCGCGGCCCTCGGCGACGTCCTTGAGGAGGCGTCGCATGATCTTGCCCGAGCGTGTCTTGGGCAGTTCGGGGACGACGTTGATCTCGCGTGGTTTGGCGATCGGGGAGATCTCGACCGACACCTGTTGGCGCAGTTCGGCAATAAGGGTGTCCCCGGTGTCTTCCACACCCTCGCGCAGGATGACGAAGGCGACGATGCCTTGGCCGGTGGTCTCGTCGGCGGCGCCGATGACGGCGGCCTCGGCGACCCCGGAGTGTCCGACGAGCGCCGATTCGACCTCGGCGGTCGAGATGCGGTGCCCGGAGATGTTCATGACGTCGTCGACGCGGCCGAGGACCCACAGGGCGTGGTCGTCGTCGTAGCGGGCGCCGTCGCCGGCGAAGTACCAGCCCTGCTCGGCGAACCGCGACCAGTAGGTGTCGCGGAAGCGTTCCTCGTCGCCCCAGATGCCACGCAGCATCGACGGCCACGGCTCGTCGAGCACGAGGTAGCCCTGCTCGCCGGCCCCGACCGGGTTGCCCTGGTCGTCGACGATGTTGGCCGAGATGCCGGGCAGCGGCTTCATGGCCGAGCCGGGTTTGGTGGCGGTGACGCCGGGCAGCGGGGCGATCATGATGGCGCCGGTCTCGGTCTGCCACCAGGTGTCGACGATGGGTGCCGTGTTGCCGCCGATGACCTCGCGGTACCACTTCCAGGCCTCGGGGTTGATGGGTTCGCCCACCGATCCGAGCAGGCGGACCGACGACAGATCGTGAGCGTCGGGGATCTCACGTCCCCACTTCATGAAGGTGCGGACCAGGGTCGGCGCGATGTAATAGATGGTGACGCCGTACTTTTCGATGATCTCGAAGTGGCGGTGTTCGTTGGGCGAGTTCGGGGTGCCCTCGTAGACCACCTCGGTGGCGCCGTTGGAGAGCGGACCGTAGACGAGGTAGGAGTGTCCGGTCACCCAGCCGATGTCGGCGCCGCACCAGAAGACGTCGTGGCCTTCCTTGTGGTCGAAGACGTAGTGGAAGGTGTAGCTGGCCTGGGTGAGGTAGCCGCCCGAGGAATGCACGATGCCCTTGGGCTTGCCGGTGGTGCCGGAGGTGTACAGCAGGAACAGTGGGTGCTCGGCGTCGAACGCCTCGGGTTCGTGTTCGGTGGACTGCTCGTCGACGGTGTCTTCCCACCACACGTCGCGGCCCTGCACCCAGTTCATGTTCGGGTCGTGGTTGGTGCGACGCACCACGAGGACCTTCTCGACGGACTCGGCGGCGTCGTCGCCGGTGCCGAGCGCGTCGTCGACCTGCGTCTTCAGCGGTGCCGGCTTGCCGCGCCGGTACTGGCCGTCAGTGGTGATGACGAGTTTGGCGGATGCGTCGTCGACGCGGGAACGCAGTGCGCCGGAGGAGAATCCGGCGAACACCACCGAGTGGGTGAGCCCGAGGCGGGCACACGCGAGCATCGAGATCAGGGCTTCGGGGACCATCGGCATATAGATGGCCACACGGTCGCCGGTCTGCAAACCGATCGAGGCGAAGTAGTTGGCCGCCTTGGACACCTCGTCCTTGAGCCGGCTGTAGGTGATGTCGCGGGAGTCGCCCGGTTCGCCGACCCAGTGGATGGCCACCCGGTCGCCCTTGCCCGCTGCGACATGCCGGTCGACGCAGTTGTAGGCGACGTTGAGTTTGCCGCCGACGAACCACTTCGCGAACGGTGCGTCCGACCAGTCGAGGACCTGGTCGAAGTCGGTGTCCCAGTCCAGTCGGCGGGCTTGCTCGGCCCAGAATTCCAGCCGGTCGGCGTCGGCGCGGTCGTACAGTGCGGCGGTCGCGTTGGCCTGTGCCGCGAACTCCTCCGACGGGGGATAGGTGGTGGGCGAAGCGGTGGACTGGGATGCGGAGGACATGGTCTGGCGTGAGCCTTTCACTCTCGGCGACTCGCCCGCGTCACCGGCGTGGTGACGAGGCGTCGTGACGGGCACTTATTGTGAGGGTAGTCACGTTGGAATCTCGTTGCAGGTGCCTGTCGGACCGAGCGTCGGGTATTCGCGGTGAGCGGTGTCACAGCCGCGACGAGCGGCGCGTGCGGACGTTGGTGAACCCCCGCTGGTCGAGGAGCGACGTGCGAGCTCGCGAGCCCGACGCATCTCGAGACCACTAGGGTCGACCTTGTGAGTTCGGACCCGTTGGCGCCACTGCTCGACCTGCCGGGTGTCCGCGACGCCGCCGACAAGGCGCGCGATGCGCTCTCGGCGGTGCATCGGCATCCGGCCAACCTGCGTGGTTGGGACAAGACGGCCACCGAGGCCTCGTGGCGCGCGGGACGGTCGTCGGCCGCCATCGACGGCGGCAGCGTGGAACTGCGGCGCGACGGCGACTTCGACGATCCCATCCTCGCGGGTGCGATGCGGGTGGCGCAGGCGCTCGACGGCGATTCGCTCGACGGACTGACCGCGATCTTTCGCCGCGCACCGGCGCAGGCCTTCGCACGGCTGCACATGCTGGCGGCCGCCGATCTCGTCGACGACCCCGACCAACTGGGCCGGCCGCGGGCGGGTGACGATGTCGCGGCTCGCCTCGATCTGCTCGGCCAGCTGATCACCGGCGCGTCATCGGTCCCGGCGCCGGTGCTGGCGGCCGTGGTGCACGGCGAACTGCTCGGCGTGCGGGCCTTCCCGACCGCGAACGGGGTCCTCGCGCGTGCGGCGTCGCGGCTCGTGAGTACCGCGACGGGACTCGACCCGCACAACCTCGGGGTCCCCGAGGTGACCTGGCTCAGAAGAATCGGGGACTACCGCTCACTGGCGCAGGGGTTTGCGTCCGGGGCACCCGACGGTTTGGCCGCCTGGATCGTCTTCTGCTGCGAGGCGTTGGAAGCCGGTGCGGGAGAGGCACGTTCGATCGCCGACGCCGCACGCGCGGGATAGCCGGATCAAGACCCGAACATCGCGCGGACGCTCGCCTCGTCGCCTTCGATCTCGATGAGTCCGAGCGCGGCGGCGTCGTCGAAGTCGAGTGCGCCGGCGGCGAGGCCGAGGATGCACATCGGTTCCGCCCGCACGGTGCCCGCCAGGGCGCGTTCGTCGCGCGGACCCACCTCGAACCCGTAGCGCGTCGCCCGTAGTCGAAGTGTCGTCTCGTCGATCGCGAGTCCGATCGCTTCCGTGGGTCGGGATGTGACGCGCTTGTCGAGGAGGGCGGGAAGCGCGAGCATCAGCCATTCGAGACGGAAGATGTCGCCCTCGGGGCCGCGGATCATCAGTGGCGTCGACCAGCGGATCAGTCCATTGATGGGCTCGCGAAGTTCGGCACCCCACGGCGTGAGCGCGTACTCCACCACGCTGCCGGTCCCGGCCAGGCGCCGCTCGACGACGCCTGCGGTCTCGAGGTCGCGGAGCCGATCGGCCAGCAGGTTGGTCGCGATCCCGGGAAGGCCGTCCGCCAGATCGCGGTAGCGGGCCGGGGCCATGAGGAGTTGGCGGACGATCAGCAGGTTCCACCGATCTCCGACGACCTCGAGGGATCGCGCGAGTCCGCAGTACTGCCCGTAACTACGCATCCGTATCTCCTGCCATCGGTCCAGCTGCGTGATACTTTCAATCGTACTTTATAAACTCAAGTACACGTGAGAGGGTCATGACATGACTGAAACCGGCGTCCACGTGCGGCCGACCTGGGTCGACGACGAGATGTTCCCGTTCCAGAGCCGATTCGTCGAGATCGACGGCCACACCGTCCACTACGTCGACGAAGGATCGGGGCCCACGCTGCTGTTCCTGCACGGGAACCCGACGTGGTCGTTCCTCTTCCGCGACGTGATTCGCGAGCTGCGGGCCGGTTTCCGGTGCATCGCCCTCGACTACCCCGGATTCGGGCTGTCCGTTCCCGCTCCCGGGTATCGATTCCTGCCCGAGGAGCACGCCGACGTGGTCGCCGGTTTCGTCGACGCACTCGGCCTCACCGGGCTGACACTCGTCGGCCAGGACTGGGGCGGCCCGATCGGACTGGCTGTCGCACAACGACACCCGAAACTGTTCAGTCGTTTGGTCCTCGCGAACACCTGGGCGTGGCCCGTCAACGGCGAGCTTCACTTCCAAGCGTTCAGCCGCGTGATGGGCAACCCGGTGACGGCCCTTCTCGTTCGACGCCTCAACATGCTCGTACGAGCGTTCATCCCCACCGGCCACCGACTGCGAAAGGTCACCTCGGCGGAGCTCGACCACTATCTCCGGGCGCAAGACACGCCCGCGCGTCGGCAGGCGGCGGCGGTGCTGCCCAGACGCGTACTGGCCAGTGGTGAGTTCTTTGCCGGGATCGAGAACGGCCTCGACAGCGTCAGGCATCTCCCGACGCTGATCATCTGGGGCGACGCCGACATCGCCTTCCGCACGAAAGAACGGGAACGTCTCGAGCGTGAATTCCCCGAATCACAGACGGTGATCATCGAGGGGGCCGGCACCTATCCGGAGTCCGACGCCCCGGAGGAATTCGTTGCGGGCATTCGCAACTGGATGATCTGACGGAAGTATCTTTCCCTGCACAGCACTGCGGGCGGCCTCCCTGCCGTCTCCGGCGAGGTTGCCGCCCGCATAAGCACGGACCCAAGTTACCAAGCGTGCAAAGTGGGTTGTGGTGATCGCCTCGGCGAGGGATTACGAGCCAGGTCACTGTGACCATCACCGATGCTGCCGGTCGCTGCCTTCTCCACCCGGGCTGTTCTCGAACTTGGATGCCCGAGGGCGGAGTGCCCGATGTGGCGCTATCTGGTGATGTTCTGCTTGCTGACCGCAATGTCGCAGGCGCACAACGCTTCTGCCTCTGTGCGGCGCGCTCCGCGTGGGTGCTTGCCGCCCGTGCTGGGAAGTGCTCGGCGTGGGGGTTCGATCCTTCTCTTCCGGGTCGAACTTTGCCTTCCGAGATTCCGTACCCCTTTTGTACACCGTGACCGCGGTCACATCAAGGGTCGAATGGACCAAACTTGGCCCGACGTTGTCCTCTTGCACAAACTGCGTGGTCCGCCGGCTGTGTCGAGCGCGCTCGGCGGCCGCGTCACGAGCCAGAGCGCAAGTGGCGCAATACAACAGCGCCGACGACGACCGCCGCTGCCGAGACCGCGGCACCCATCGCGAGCGCCGGCCCGGTGCTGGTCAGGCGCTCGCGGGCGGGTATCGGCCGGCCGAACGCCATCACGCCCCAGCCGTGCTCGGTTGCGTGTTTGCGAAGCGCGCGGTCGGGGTTGACCGCGACCGGATGCCCGACCGCCGCCAGCATGGGCAGGTCGGTGATCGAGTCGGAGTAGGCGTAGCAGTCGGCGAGCCGGTAGCCGTAGGTGTCTGCCATCTCGTTCATCGCGACGGCCTTTTCCTCTCCGTGGCAATAGAATTCGAGCTCTCCCGAGTAGCGGCCGTCCACCACCTTCATCCGGCTGGCGCGGACGTGGTCGGCGCCGACGAGCTCGCCGATCGGCTCCACCACCTCCCGTCCGGACGCCGAGACGAGCACCACGTCGTGGCCGCGCCGATGGTGATCGGCGATCAGATCTGCGGCCTCGGCGAAGACGAGCGGCTGCACCACCTCGTCGAGTGTCTCGCGCACGATGGCGCTGACCTGATCGACGTCCCAGCCGCGGCACATGTCCATGACGTGGCGGCGTAGTTGCTCCACCTGGTCGTGGTCGGCGGCGGTGAGGAGGAAGACGAAGTGCGCGTAACTGGACTTGAGCACCGACCGGCGATTGATCAGGCCGCCGTCGTAAAACGGTCGGGAGAACGCGAGGGCGCTCGACTTGGCGATGACCGTCTTGTCCAGATCGAAGAATGCCGCGATTCTGGGCGGGCGGGCGGCGTCGGGCTCGGTGGCAGGCGACCCAGGCGCCTCGCCGTTCTGCTCTGCAGGAGGCTCCGCCGACGCGGTGTCTGTCACATTCCCCAGGGTACGGCCCCGCGAGCACATGTTCGATCGATAGGCATGTACTGGTCGGGCCATAACCTACGCAACGGTAAGAAAACCGCAGGTCCGATATGAAAACGTGACCTGGCAAAGTTCCTTTGTTGTAGTTGCAATGATTCGAACGGCGTGTGTATAGTCGGTCTTACCCGGTTATTAACCGGTGCCTTTCAGCCCGACCCCCCGGGGCTGAAACGCGACGACCCCGGCCTCCTCCCCCCCTGGCCGGGGTTGTCCTCTTTCTGGGGTAGGTTCCCCGGACGTCGCAGTCAGTATGACCGTCTGTGGCCCCGAGTCCCGATCGATTTTCCACAGGCGCGGCTCTGTCCACAGATCGCACTGGCTCCCTGTGTGCGCTCGGTCCGTCGGCCGTCGCGACATCCATCATCGACGCCATGCCCGACGAACTGCTCGCCCTCCTGTCTCCCGATCTGCACGACGATGTCGCGCGCTGTGCGGCCGCGGCGGGCTACCGCATGGTGACGGCCGATCCTCGCGACTGTCGCAGGCCGTGGCTGACCTCCCGCGCGGTGCTCGTCGATCCCGATGCCCTCGACGTGCTGGCGACCGCCGGCCAACCGCGTCGCGCCGGTGTCATCCTGGTCGCCAACGGTGAACCGCCGGCCCGCAGCTGGCGTCTGGCCCTCGATCTCGGTGCCGACGACGCTGTGTCCCTGCCCGCCGATGACGGGCGGCTCGTCCGTGCCCTCAGTGTGATTCGGGCGCCTCGCCGAAACCCCGTGGGCGCAGTGGCTTTGCTACCGGCACATGGCGGTGCCGGTGCGTCGGTGCTGTCGCTCGCGGTGGCGCTGACGGCGGCCCGGGCCGGATCTCACACGCTTCTGCTCGATCTCGACGAAGGCGGTCCCGGCGCCGATCTTCTGCTGGGGATCGAGGATCGTCCCGGCCTGCGGTGGCAGGATCTGTCGCTGGAAGGTGGGGCGGTCTCCGCGCCCGCGCTTCACCACGCACTGCCCAAGGCGGAGGATCGCCTGTCGGTGCTGGCGTCGCGGGGTGATGACTGCACGGCCCTTCGTGCGGACGCGGTCAGCGCAGTCATCGATGCCGGCCGAGGTAACGGCGATCTGGTGGTGCTCGACCTACCCCGCGAGTCCCATCCCGCGGTTGTGGCGGCGATCGAGTCGACAGACCTGGTGGTGCTGGTGACAACGCCGACGGTGGTGGGGTGTGCCGCCGCCCGACGCACCGCGAAGCGCTTGCTCACCGGCGACGTGCAGGTAGCGCTGTGCGTGCGCGGGCCGTCGCCCGGCGGACTGCGTGCCTGCCAGGTTGCCGACGCGGTGGGTCTGCCGCTGTTGGCGTCCTACCGTCCCGATCCGCGCTTGCCCGCACACCTGGAGTCCGGACGTCCTCATATCAGTCCGCGCAGCCCCCTCGGGCGGGCGGCGCAGGCCATCTATGGTCGCGTCTCGCCCGGCGAAAGGATCGCGGCGTGAGTGCGCGGACGGACGAGGAACTGCTCGACCGAGTACGGTCCCGATTGGCCACCGACGCCGCCGAACCCACCGCCGAGGTGATCGCAGCGGCCATCCGTGCGGAGTCCGGTGGCGTCCTGGGCGACACCGATCTTCTTGCTGCACTGCGGTTTCTGCAGACGGAGCTGACCGGCGCGGGCAAGCTGGAACAACTGCTGGCCGAGCCCGACATCGCCGACATCTTGGTGGCCGGACCCCGGCACGTGTGGGTCGACCGCGGTCACGGTCTGCAACGCGCACCCATCACCTTCGCCGACGAGGCGTCGGTGCGGCGTCTGGCCGGCCGCCTCGCACTCGGGGCCGGACGTAGGCTCGACGATGCTCAGCCCTGGGTCGACGGCCAGCTGTCGAACGTCGGCCGACGCGGTTACACCGTGCGTTTGCACGCGATCATCCCGCCGCTGTCGGCCGACGGCACCTGCATCTCGCTGCGGGTGTTGCGTTCGGCCACCAAGGATCTCGACTCTCTCGTCGCGTCGGGCGCGATCCCGCCCGAGGTGGTTCCACTGGTGACGGACCTGCTGCGGGCGCGGCTGGCCTTCCTCATCGTCGGCGGTACCGGGTCGGGCAAGACCACACTGCTCAACGCCCTGATCGGGGCGATGAACCCGGCCGAGCGTGTGCTGTGTGTGGAGGATGCGCTCGAACTCGCGCCACAGCATCCGCAAGTGGTGCGCCTGGTTGCTCGTGCTCCGAATGTCGAAGGGGTGGGCGACGTCCCGGTACGGGCATTGGTACGGCAGGCGCTGCGGATGCGGCCCGACCGGATCGTGGTCGGTGAGGTACGCGGCGCCGAGGTGATCGATCTGCTGACGGCGTTGAACACCGGACACGACGGCAGTGCTGGTACTGTGCACGCGAACTCGACCGCCGAACTGCCGGCGCGGATGGAGGCGCTCGCCGCATTGGGTGGGATGAATCGTGCGGCTCTGCACAGCCAGTTGGCGGCCGCGCTCCAGGTTGTGCTGGGCGTGGCACGGGGCGGCGATGGCCGGCGTGGGCTTGCCGAGGTCGGCGTCGTCACCCGCGACGACGACGGCCTGGTGCGGATTCTGCCGGTGTGGTTGCGGACATCCGGGTTCACCAGTGGGAGAGTCCATCTCGATGAAATGCTGGCGGCTCGATGACCGAGGCGGTGTGGTGGTGTCCGGCCTTCGTGGCCGCAGCGTTGGCAGTGCTGTGGTGGCCGGCGAGTCGCGTCGAACATCGACTCTCTGTCCACGTGGACGCAGCGCCGCGTGCGCGGTCGGTCGATGTTCGGGCCGTACTGATTGCTGCGATTCCGTTGGCTGCCCTGATGATCGGAGGGGTGGCTGCGGGTGTCGCCGCCACGATCGTGGTGTCGGTGATCTGGTGGCGGCGTCGTCGCCGTGCAGCTGAGCGTGCGGTCGAGGCACGGATCGACGACATGGTGCGCGCATTGTCGACGATCACCGCCGAGATGTCGGTCGGGACGCCGCCGACACGGGCATGCTTGGTCGCGGTGTCCGAACTCCGGATAGGCGTTGGCCGGTCGGAGGTTGCCGATGGCCTCGAGGCGATGGCCTGCCGCGCCGAACTCGGCGGTGCGGTGGTCGACCCGCTACCTGCGGGGGACGCGGCGTGGGGGCCGGTGTCGTGGCAACGCGTCGGGGTCGCATGGCAGACCTCCGAGCGGCACGGCCTGCCGATGGCCGATCTGCTGGGGGCGCTGCGATCGGATCTGCTGGCGCGCAGGGCTTTCATCGATCGCACCCGCGCAGGTCTCGCAGGACCGCGCGCCACCGCCGTCGTCCTTGCCGGTCTGCCGGTGTTGGGCATCGCGCTCGGGCAGGCCACGGGCGCCCGGCCGCTGCAGGTCCTCAGCGGTGGCGGGCTCGGCGGGATTCTGCTGGTGGTCGGGACGGGGCTGGTCGCGGCGGGGCTCGTCTGGGCAGAGCGACTCACCGCTCGGGTGCTGACGCCGTGAATCCGCCTCTTGCGCTGGGGTTGGCGGTGGCTGCGCTCGCCGTGGTCATCTGGCCGGGGCCGGGGTGGTCGCTGTACCGCGTGGTCGAGATGCCGCCACCACGCGGACGTGAAGCACGCTGGCTCGGTGTGCGATCGGCGTCGGACGATCCGTTCGCGGTGGCCGCAGCGTTCGACCTGTTCGCGGTGTGTTTGCGGGCGGGCCTGCCGATCGGCGGCGCCGCCCGAACCGTGGCAGGTTCGGCGCCGACCTCGCTGGCGGGGCCATTGAGCGAGGTCGCCGATCTGCTCGACCTCGGCGCCGACCCCGACTCGGCGTGGTCGGTGCTGAACGTTCTTCACGATTCCGGGAAACACGGTGCCGCGCAGCAGCATCTGGATGCGCTGGCGTCGATGGCCCGCCGCAGTTCCCGCGCCGGTTCGTCGTTGGCCGCGGGTCTCGTCGAGTTGGCCGACGACACCCGACGACAGGCACACGACGCTGCCACCGCCGCGGCCGAGCGTGCCGGTGTTGCGATCAGCGGACCACTGGGCCTGTGCTTCCTGCCCGCCTTCATCTGCCTGGGCATCGTGCCGGTTGTGATCGGCCTGGCATCAACGGTGTTGGGCGGCATGTGAATTCGATCAATCTCTCTGAGGTGACCCACCGCTGCCTGGCTCGAAGAGTTCGATGACCTGGGCAAGTCCGCTTGCGCCGTGCCCCCTAAAATCTAGGGGAAGAACTTCGTCCCCTAAGTTCCAAGTCATCCCCGCGAAAATTTGGGGGGAGGACTCCAAGGGTCGGGGAAGAAACTCCTTCCCCTACTTTCTGTGAGGACCAGGCTGGTCGGCGTGCGGGAATCCGCCCAGATCTGCGGCGTTGATCGTCTGCGTGACCACCAGGGAACAGGAGAATGCCGCGTAGGTCATTCGTGGTACTCCGATGGATCCAAACTCGCCGCCGCTGCGTCCAAGTATGTAGAGGGCTCACCGAGCCCGAAACCGCCTGGGAGGAAACAATGTCACCGCTCAACACCTGCCGTGCCGCGATCGATCGGATCAACACGCACGCCTTGCAGATCATCACCGACGAGGACGGAATGTCAACGGCCGAGTACGCCATCGGCACTATTGCTGCCGCGGCCTTCGGCGCGATTCTCTACACCGTCGTCACCGGTGACAATATCGTCAGTGCGCTGACCGGGATCATCGGCAAGGCGTTGAGCACCTCGGTCGGATGATCCGACGCCGCAGATGCGCCCGGACGCGAAAGCGTCTGCGCGCGAGTCTTGCCGACGAGTCGGGGATGGTGACCGTGGAGGCCGCGTACGCGATCGCGGCGATCGTCGTGACCGCGCTGATCGTCGTCGGTGCAGTGGCCGGCATGGTTGCCCAGATCCGGTGCACGGATGCGGCTCGGGAGGTCGCGCGACTCGCCGCGGCCGGCGACGATTCGGCACGGGAGGCGGGAGAGCAGATCGGCGGTGATGTCGACGTGACGATTTCCGAAGACGCCGAACGTATTTCGGCCGTTGTCCGGTCGCGGGTGCTGTTCCTGCCGGGGCTGTCGGTGTCTGCAACCGCGATCGCGGTCAAGGAGCCGCGTGGCGAGGATCAGGTCGACTTCGCTCCCGGCGCCGGGAACGAAGTGAGCGGGCCGATTCAGGCCGGCGCCGGGGTGGACCCATGAATCGCTTCCTGGCGGATGATCGGGGCAACGCGACCATCCTGGCGGCCTTCGCCATCGCGGCACTGACGTCGATCATCGTCCTTGTGCTCTATCTCGGGGCCGCGGTGGTCGCACGGCACCGTGCCCAATCGGCGGCCGACCTCGCGGCGCTGGCCGCAGCGATCGCACATGCCGGAGCCGACGGAGAACCCTGTGCGGCGGCCCGGGATCTGGCGTCGGCACAACGCCCGCCGGCCGTGTTGGCCGAGTGTCGACTCGACGGTGACGATGTGGTGGTGCGGGCCCGGATACCCGTCGAACTCGGCGGTCTCGGGATTCGGGACGCGACCGCGCAGGCGCGGGCGGGGCCGGTGTGACGCCGGTCAGTCCTCGCCGGCGTCGCTGTCGACGACGATCGGTTTCGGGTACACGCGCACGGATTTCATAGGTGCAAACCACAATTGGTGAAAGTGCACGGAGGTGTCGCCGCGGTAGGCGAGTTCGAAGACCTCCGCGCTCCCGGGCGTGGGAATCCACGGCCGGACGGCCCGGACGAATGCCGACCAGTGGATGAGCTCGCCCTCGGTGAGGAAGCCGCCGGCGGCGGCCCACGTCTCACCCGAGTGGTTGTCGGTCGCGGCCAGATACACCTCGCCGAGGGCGGGCGCGATCCGCGGACCTACCAGTGCGGTCTGCAGGTACCACTGCGCGGAGGTCACCACGGGTGTGAAACCACCCGAGCGCGCTGCACACCAGGCGTAATGCACGTCGAGCGCGTCGAGAGCTTGTGCTTCGGAGAAGAACACGTCGTGTTCGCCGATGGAGGAGGGGAGATTGTCGGTGTTCTGGGTCGGGCGGGCGAGCAGGAAGAACACTTGTGTCTGACGGGTGATCAGGCGGGGAGCGTCGATCCCGTGATGGGACGCATCGTCAGGCATGTGTCAAGTATTGCCGACCGAGCAGCTCCAAGACGAGTAGAGCGCCGGATTTGTCCAGTGGTTCGTTGCCGTTGCCGCATTTGGGGCTCTGCACGCACGACGGGCAACCGGCCTCGCAGGCACAGCTGGCCACCGCCGCGCGCGTCGCCTCGATCCACGTGCCGAACGCCTCGTACCCCCGGTCGGCGAAGCCGGCGCCACCCATGTAGCCGTCGTAGACGAACACGGTCGGCAGCCCGGTGTCGGGATGGAGATCGGTCGACAGGCCGCCGATGTCCCAGCGATCGCAGGTGGCCACCAACGGCAGTAGACCGATCGCGGCGTGCTCGGCGGCGTGCAGGGCACCCGGCATGCGGGTGGCGTCGATCCCGGCCGCGCCCAGGGCCTCGGGAGTGAGCGTGTACATCACCGCCCGGGTGTGCAGCGTCTGTGCAGGCATGTCGAGTTCGACGGCGTCGAGCACCTCGCCGGTCAGCAGCGTCCGCAGATACCCGACCACCTGATGCGTCACGTCCACCTCGACCAGCGCGACGGTGAGCGGACCGACGATGTCGCTGCGCACCACGCTGGTGATGGTCACATCGGTGATGTCGCGGGCCGAGGTGGTCCAGTCGGGATCCTCCGGATGCGCGAGCGCGAGCCCGTCGTCGAGGTCGAGTTCGTCGATCAGGTACGTCCGTCCCTGATGAATGTGCACTGCGCCGGGATGCACCGACGCGGGGGCGCGCCCGGAGTCGACTGTCCCGAGCAACTGCGACGTCGTCGCATCGACGATCAGGACCTGCCCGCCGATGCCGCCGCGAATGTCGATGTCGGCGTGCGGTTCCACGCCCGGCGCCACATACCAGCCGGCCTTCCGTCGGCGCAGTAACCCGTCGGCCTGCAACTGTTCGGCCACTGGACGGGCGTCCCACTTGTCGATCTCCTTGTCCGACAACGGCGCCTCGGCCGCAGCGCACAGCAGGTGCGGGCCGAGCACGTACGGGTTGGTCGGATCGAAGACCGTCGCCTCGACCGGCGTGCCGAGCAGGGCTTCGGGGTGATGGACGAGGTAGGTGTCGAGCGGATCGTCGCGGGCCACCAGCACCACAAGCGAGTCGCCCGACTCGCGTTGGCGGCCTGCGCGACCGGCCTGCTGCCAGAACGACGCAACGGTTCCGGGGTAGCCGCTGACGATCACGGCGTCCAATCCGCTGATGTCGACACCCAATTCGAGCGCGTTGGTGGTCGCGACGCCGACGAGCGAACCGTCGTTGATGGCGCGCTCGAGGCGTCGGCGATCGTCGGCGAGGTACCCGGCTCGGTAGGCGGCCACTCGCTCGACGAGATTCGGGGCGCTCTCCTGCAGAAGCCGTTGAGCGCTCAGCGCGGTGAGTTCCACCCCTCGTCGGCTCCGTGCGAAACACAGGGTCCGCGCGCCCTCGACCACGAAATCCGCCAGCAGGCGCGCCGATTCGGCACCAGCCGACCGTCGTACCGGTGCGCCGTTCTCACCGGTCACCGCGGGTAAGAAGTCGGGCTCCCACAGCGCGACGGTCCGTTCGCCCCGCGGTGATGAGTCCTCGGTGACGGCGACCGCCGGCTCACCGATCAAGCGGCCCAACGACTCTGCCGGATCGGCGACCGTTGCGCTGGCGCCGATCACCACCGGGTTACCGCCCGCGGCGCGCGCGATGCGCAAGAGGCGTCGTAGGACGAGCGACGTGTGCGCGCCGAACACCCCACGGTAGTGGTGGCATTCGTCGACCACGACGAACTTCAAATGCCGAAAGAACTGGCGCCACCGCGGGTGTCCCGACAGGATGCCGATGTGCAGCATGTCCGGATTGGTGAAGATCCACCGCGAGTGTGCGCGGGCCCACTGGCGAATCTCCGGGTCGGTGTCGCCGTCATAAGCACATGGTTGCAAATGGGAATATTCTTCACGCCCGGCAATGAGTCGAGTGACTGATCTGATCTGATCGGCGCCCAATGCCTTTGTCGGGGAGAGATATAGCGCTGTGGAATTCCTATGTTCAAGTAGTTCGGTGAGAATTGGCATTTGGTAAGCGAGCGATTTGCCAGATGCTGTGCCGGTGCAGATCACCACGTGCTCACCACGCCGGGCAGCGTGCGCCGCAGCGGCCTGGTGGAGCCACGGTTGCTCGACTCCGTCGTCGCCGAATGCCTCGATCAGTGCAGGTGGGAGCCACTCCGGCCAGGGCGCGAAAGACGGTGCGGCGGAGGGAATCACCTCGACATGGGTGACGGGTGACGGATCGTGATCGGAGCCGGCGAGCGACCGTCGGAGGAGCTCGGTGCCGTAGGTCGACTTATGCATTGGTGACGTGAATCTTCTCCGGTGGCAGCACGTCCGACTTCCACTGAGCGGGCGCAGATGTTACTTGGTGATGTCGTTTGGCTGAAATCTGCCAGGTTTTTGCTCTCATTGGTTGGTGCGACTATCGCGGCGGGACCGAACATGATTGACTAGGTGCGGCCGCAAGCTTTCGCCTATCACCGACGGTGGTGAACAGCGAGATCGAGTTGCAGCCGTGGTACTGAGGTTAGTTTGGCGGGTCAGCATTGACCTTCGCGGGGCTCTTTGAGGTATGGCGGTCAGACCGGCCACGGCACGGTGACCATCGTGTCGCGACACGTTCATGTAAAGGATTGCAGTAATGGCACAGGGAACTGTGAAGTGGTTCAACGCGGAAAAGGGCTTCGGCTTCATCGCACCTGATGAGGGGTCCGACGACGTGTTCGTCCACTACTCCGAGATCCAGGGATCCGGTTTCCGCACTCTCGAAGAGAACCAGCGAGTCGAGTTCGAGGTCGGCCAGGGCACCAAGGGCCCGCAGGCCACCGGTGTTCGCGCCGTCTGAGACGAGCTCGCGCACTGCGCACGACGCAGCTTCAACCCGCCCCCGGCCAAGCCGGGGGCGGGTTTGTCTCTCCATGAGTAATCTCGATCACGTGGGCCAGTTGTCGTTCTTCTCGGCGGAGACCGAACAGCCCGCGTGTGACGACCTCGCGGGATTGCTGGCTGCGCACGGGCAATCGGTGAGGTCGGATTCCGGTACGCGGGTCTCGATCGTCGTGCCCGATCAGTGGCGGGCCGACTCCATCGCCGACGAGATGCGGTCAGCCGGGCTCGCCGCGGAGGTCACGTCCTCCGAAGAGGGGACACCGCTGGCGCGGACGGCGTCGTGTCATGAGCTCGATGCCCTTCATCGCGCGTGGTCGGCCGGTGCGGTCAAGGCGATGCCCATCGGCTGGACGCCCACCCCGCGAGTCCTGCGCCTGTGGGTTCTGGCCGCCGGACACAAAGACGGCGAGCGCTACCTCCTCGGACTCGACCCGCACGCCCCCGAGACGCACGGGGTGCTGGCCACCGCCCTGATGCGGGTCGGAATCGCGCCGACGCTGGTCGGCACACGCGGCAACGCGCCCGCCCTGCGCATCGCCGGGCGCCGGCGCCTGACGCGACTGGTCGAGTACGTCGGCGGTCCACCGTCGGCCGACGCAGTCACCGACTGGCCGTCGGCTGTGTGACCGGCCTACGTCGGACGCGGCCCGACAAGCGCTGCCGACTGCCCGTCAGCTGTGTGAGCACCAGTTGCGCAAACGTGTCGGCCGATCGTCGAACTGGTGGCTGACCAGCCCTTTCCGTGTCTCCGGGAAGCGTCGTTGGTCACATCGGAGGGTGGTCGGCGGAATTCGGATGTGCAAATAGCGCTATACATAAGGTACAAACCAGTCGAACAGGCGTGCTCGATGTTTCGATCCGCGGCACGCAGAAGTTCGTAACCGAGCTCAGACAACGAAGGACCGCCGGTGGCCGATACCAGCACCGCAACCCCCACGAGTGGGCGGGCACTGCGACGACTCGTGATCGTCGAGTCCCCGACCAAGGCACGCAAGATCGCCGGCTACCTGGGGTCCAACTATGTGGTGGAGTCGTCCCGCGGGCACATCCGCGACCTACCGCGCGGCGCGGCCGACGTGCCCGCCAAGTACAAGGGCCAGTCCTGGGCCCGACTCGGCGTCAACGTCGACGACAACTTCGAGCCGCTCTACGTGGTGTCGCCGGACAAGAAATCCACCGTGACCGAGCTGAAGTCGTTGATGAAGGACGTCGACGAGCTCTACCTCGCCACCGACGGTGACCGCGAGGGCGAGGCGATCGCCTGGCATCTCCTCGAGACCCTCAAGCCCAAGATCCCGGTGAAGCGGATGGTCTTCCACGAGATCACCGAGCCCGCCATCCGCGCCGCCGCGGAGAATCCCCGCGACCTCGACATCGACCTCGTCGACGCCCAGGAAACCCGACGCATCCTCGACCGCCTCTACGGCTACGAGGTGTCCCCGGTGCTGTGGAAGAAGGTCATGCCGAAGCTGTCGGCAGGCCGCGTGCAGTCGGTGGCCACCCGGATCATCGTCGAACGTGAACGCGAACGCATGGCCTTCGTGTCCGCCGACTACTGGGATATCGCCGCCACCCTCGACGCCGGTGAGCAGGCGTCGCCGCGCACGTTCGGCGCCCGACTGGTCTCGGTCGACGACGCTCGCGTCGCGGCCGGCCGTGACTTCGAGTCGACCGGCAAGCTGAAGCGTTCCGACGGCGTCGTCGTGCTCGACGCCGACCGTGCCGAGGCGCTTGCCGCGGGACTGCGCGGTGCGGCGATGTCGGTGACGTCGGTGGAGGAGAAGCCCTACACCCGTCGTCCGTATGCGCCGTTCATGACGTCGACGCTGCAGCAGGAGGCCGGCCGCAAGCTGCGGTTCAGCTCCGACCGGACCATGCGCATCGCGCAGCGTCTGTACGAGAACGGCTTCATCACCTACATGCGTACCGACTCGACGACGCTGAGCGAGTCGGCCATCAACGCCGCCCGCGCGCAGGCTCGGGAACTGTACGGCGACAACTACGTTCACCCGACTCCGCGTCAGTACACCCGCAAGGTGAAGAACGCGCAGGAGGCGCACGAGGCGATCCGTCCGGCCGGCGAGAGCTTCCGGACACCGGGTCAGGTCGCGGGTCAGCTGGAGACCGACGAATTCCGGCTCTACGAGCTGATCTGGCAGCGCACGGTCGCATCGCAGATGGCCGACGCCAAGGGCACCACGCTGAGTCTGCGCATCTCCGGCACCGCGGCGAGCGGCGAGCGCTGCACCTTCGCCGCGTCGGGTCGCACCATCACCTTCCCCGGCTTCCTGTCTGCGTATGTGGAGACGGTCGACGATCAGGCGGGCGGTCAGGCCGACGACGCCGAGAACCGGCTACCGCAGCTGCGCGAAGGGCAGGCACTCACCGCCACCGAGCTCTCGGCCGACGGTCACTCCACCAACCCGCCCGCCCGGTTCACCGAGGCGTCGCTGGTCAAGGTGCTCGAGGAGCTCGGCATCGGCCGGCCGTCGACCTACGCGTCGATCATCGGCACCATCCAGGACCGCGGCTACGTCGTGAAAAAGGGCAATGCCCTGGTGCCGTCGTGGATCGCGTTCGCGGTGGTCGGGCTGCTGGAGGCGTACTTCCAGAGCCTCGTCGACTACGACTTCACCGCCTCCCTGGAAGACGACCTCGACGAGATCGCCAGCGGTCGGGAGAACCGCACCCGTTGGCTGACCGAGTTCTACTTCGGTGACGCGGCTCCCAACGCCGAGCACGACGCGGAAATAGCCGGTTCGGAGGTCGCCAAGCATGGTGGCCTGAAGAAGCTGGTCGGCGTGAACCTCGAGGAGATCGACGCCCGCGAGGTCAACTCGATCCGGCTCTTCGACGACGAGCAGGGACGCACAGTCTACGTCCGCGTCGGCCGATTCGGGCCGTACCTGGAGCGAAACGTCGCGGCGCCGGACGCCGAGCCAGACTTGCAGCGCGCCAATCTGCCCGCCGACATCACCCCCGACGAACTGACACTCGCGGTCGCCGAGAAACTCTTCTCGACGCCGCAGGAGGGACGTTCGCTGGGCGTCGACCCGGCGACCGGGCACGAGATCGTCGCCAAGGAAGGCCGCTTTGGGCCGTACGTCACCGAGATCCTGCCCTCCGACGACGATGACGACGGCGGCTCACCGGCCACCGTTCCCGCAGGTCCGACGCCCAACGGCGGTGGTTCGGGTTCCGACGCCGAGGTCGTTCCGCTCGACACCCCGAGCGGCGGCGGCACGGCCACCAAGACCGTGGCCAAGAAGACCGCTAAGAAGGCCGCCAAGAAGGCCGGTCCCAAACCACGCACGGGGTCGTTGTTCAAGACGATGGACATCGCGTCGGTGACCCTCGAGGACGCGCTGCGGTTGCTGTCGTTGCCGCGTGTGGTCGGCGTCGACCCGGGATCCGGCGACGAGATCACCGCGCAGAACGGTCGCTACGGTCCCTACCTCAAGAAGGGCACCGACTCGCGGTCGCTGACCAGCGAGGAACAGCTCTTCGAGATCACCCTCGACGAGGCGCTGAAGATCTACTCCGAGCCCAAGCGGCGCGGACGCCAGGCCGCGGCCCCACCGCTGCGTGACCTCGAGAAGAACGACGAGGTCTCCGACAAGCCGATGGTCATCAAGGACGGCCGGTTCGGGCCGTACGTCACCGACGGCGAGACCAACGCCAGCCTGCGCAAGGGCGACGACGTCGCGTCGATCACGCCCGAACGCGCCATGGAACTGCTCGCCGACCGTCGAGCCCGCGGCCCGGCGAAGAAGGCGGCCAAGAAGACCACCAAGAAGGCGCCCGCGAAGAAGGCTGCTGCGAAGAAGACGGCAGCCAAGAAGGCCACCGCAAAGAAGACGGCTGCGAAGAAGACGGCTGCGGAGAAGACGGCAGCCAAGAAGGCACCGGCGAAGAAGACCGACGAGAGCTGACCCTCCACCGCGCTCTGACGCTCGACGAGTCAGTCCTGCCGGTATGGCGCCATGAGCGGTCGGGCGAGCAGCGTCTCGATCCCGCGTCCGCGTAGTTCGACGCCCTCACCGATGTCCCAATGCTCGGCTTCCTCGCGTGAGGCGAGGAACACGGCGCGCGCCGATCCGAGGACGCGGGTCGGCTCGTCCTTGGCGAGTTCGGTGAGTCGGGCGGCCTCGTTGACCGGGTCGCCGATGACGGTGTACTCGAGGCGCTGTTCGGCGCCGATGTGGCCGGCGATCGCCTTGCCTGCCGAGATGCCGATGCCGATGTCGGTGTCGCCCAGGGTCTCGTAGAGTTCGGCGCGCAGTTCGCGCGCCGACGCCAGTGCGCGGCCGGCGAAGTCGTCGAGGTCCAGCGGTGCGCCGAAGATGGCCAGTGCCGCGTCGCCCTGGAACTTGTTGACGAACCCGCCGTGGCGTCCGACCACTGCGACCACCACACGGAAGAACTCGTTGAGCAGCTCGACGATCTCTCGCGGCGGCCGGTTGACGGCCAGCCGCGTCGACCCGACGATGTCGACGAACAGGACGCCGACGTAGCGTTCCTCACCGCCGAGTTCGGTGCCGGTCTCGATGGCCTTGCGGGCCACGTCTTCGCCGACGTAGCGGCCGAACAGGTTGCGGAGTTGCTGGCGTTCACGCAGGTCGGCGACCATGTCGTTGAACCCGGCTTGCAGCAGACCGAGGTCGCTGCCGTCGTAGATCTTCACGGCGACGTCGAGATTGCCCGCACTGACCTCGCTCTGCGCGCGACGCAGCTGCTTGATGGGGTCGTTGATCGCCGACACCACCCGGAAGATGGCCAGCAGGCTGAACGCCAACGCCGACAGCGCCATCCACAGGATCGGACGCTCCAAACCGGTCGAGTCGGAGTCGATGAATCCGAGCCGGTGCAAGACGATCAGGCCGACGATCACCAGCATCGGGGCCACCGCGCTGATCACCCAGAACACGGTGATGCGGGTGGTCACGCTCGGCGCGGTTGCGCTGTCGGGGTCGTTGGCCATCGCCGCGACGGTGATCGGGCGCAGGACCTTCTCGGCCTGCATGAAGCTCAGCGCGCAGGTGACCATCGCGCCGATGAAGCTCGCGATCGCGACGATGAAGGCGTTCTTGTTGGACACCGTCAGGTTGACGAGTGTGAACAGCACGCCGCCGACCAGCCAGAGTCCGGCGTTCACCGCAGACAACAACATCGGGAGTGCCAACGCTCGACGGCGGGCCGACTCGTTGTCGAGCCGCGTTCGTCGTCGATGCCACACGAGTACCGGCAGAGAGAGCTGGATACTGAGGAAGCCGCCCACCAGCATCGCGATGATCAGGTAGAAGGCGAAGATCACCTGATTCAGCGCGGTGATCTCGTCGAGACTGATGGAATCCTGCAGGGGCATGCCGAACCGCAAGAACGCAAAGGTGAACAGTGCGCCGATGAGGTTGGCACGCAGCATGTCGAGGGCAAGGATCGGCCAGGGCGTGTGCACCAGCCAACGGGCGAGATGCACGCCCTTCGACCATTGCGACCGCTGACGTACCACGCCAACTACGGTAGCTGGCTGCTTGCAATTGTTAAACAACAATGCACAGGGGTTCGTCGTCGTGGGCCCCCAAAACGCGTGGTGGTGGGCTTTTGCCCGTCTGACCTGTGACAAATGTCCTTGCCGGGCACTTGCGGGCGAAGCTGTCGGCCGTCCTGTCGGGGCAGCCAATTAGGCTGTGGCTGTGACCAATGTCTTCGATCGGTTGACCGGCCAGGACGCCGTCGCCGACGATCTGCGCGCCGCAGCGCGTGCCGCCCGCAGCTTGGCAAACCGGCTCGACGAGGGCGACGCGGGTGCGATGTCGATGTTCGGGGAGCCCGACGAACAGACCGGTGACGCTTTCGACTCGGCCGCCCGCGCGTCGATGACCCATGCGTGGCTGTTCACCGGCCCACCGGGCAGTGGGCGGTCGGTGGCCGCGACCTGTTTCGCGGCCGCGCTGCAATGTCAGCACGAGGACGCGTCGAACATCGGGTGTGGGGAATGCCGCGCGTGCACCACGGTGATGAGTCGCACCCACGCCGACGTCCGGCACGTGGTGCCCGAAGGGTTGAGCCTCGCGGTCAAGGAGATGCGGGAGATCGTGCAGGCGGCCGCGCGTCGCCCGGGTACCGGACGCTGGCAGATCGTCATCGTCGAAGACGCCGACCGGCTCACCGAGCAGGCGGCCAACGCATTGCTCAAGGTTGTCGAGGAACCGCCGTCGCGCACGGTGTTCCTGCTGTGCGCGCCGTCCGTGGACCCCGAAGACATCGCGGTGACTCTACGATCGCGCTGCCGCCATGTGGCACTTGCGACACCGTCGGCGCACGACATCGAACGTGTCTTGGCCGAACGTGACGGCATCGACCCCGACCAGGCGCGCTGGGCCGCGTCGGTCTGCGGTGGCCACATCGGCCGTGCACGCCGACTGGCGAGCGATCCCGAGGCCCGCGAGCAGCGCGAGATGGCACTCGCGCTGGCTCGCGATGCCAACCGCGAGAAGACCGCTTATGCGGCGGCCGAGAATCTGGTGCGCACAGCCGATGCCGCTGCCAAGGCGATCGCCGCCGAGCTCAACGAGCCCGAGATCGAGGAGATGAAGACCGCTCTCGGTGCGGGCGGAACAGGCAAGGGTGCCGCACGCGCACCTCGCGGGACGGTCGGTGCCATCAAGGACCTGGAGAAGAGACAGAAGTCTCGCGAGACCCGCGTCGGGCGTGACGTCCTCGACCGCGCGCTCGTCGACCTCGCCGCGCTGTTCCGTGATGCACTCGTGGTGGGGGTCGGAGCCAAGGTGACCGCGATGCATCCAGACAAGACCGACGACATCGTGATCCCGATGGCCGCCTACGCCCGGCCCGAACAACTGCTCAACTGTCTGGAGGCGGTCCTCGCCTGCCGCGAGGCGCTCGACATGAACGTCAAACCCAAGTTCGCGGTCGACGCGATGGTCGCCACCATCGGGTTGTCGATGCGCAAGCGCTAGCGTCGCGTTGGGCCTGCGCGCGTCGTCGCCACCTCGAGCAACTCTCGCGCCGGCCCACGCAGTGTGATGCGCGGCGACCACACCGCACGCAGTGGGCGGATCATCTGCAATCCGTCGACCTCGACGTGCACCAGTCGCCCGGCGGTGATGTCTTCTGCCACCGACAGCCGGGACAGGACGGTCGCGGCCGGCGAGCTGAGCACGGACGCGCGGATCGCGGTGACCGAGCGCAACTCGATCAGGGGATCAGTTGCTTGTAAACCCTTCTGCGCCAACGCCTCTTCGAAGGTGAGTCGTGTGCCGGATCCGGGTTCGCGCTGAATCAGCGGGGTCGCGGCGAGTTCGTCGGCACCGATCCGGCCGGTTCGGGCCCAGGGGTGGCCGGGTGCGCACACAACCAGCAGCTCGTCCATCGACACCAGTGCGGACTCGAGATCCTTGGTGGGACCGGGGATCTCGATGAAGCCGAGATGCGCGTCGTCGGCGCGCACGGCGTCGAGCACCTCGGTCGAATTCATCGGCCGCACCGACAGTTTGGCGTCGGTGCGGCCGGCCAGTGTCACGATCCAGGACGGAACAAGGTATTCCGCAACGGTTTTCGACGCGGCGACGATCAGTGTTGCCTGACGGGCCGCAACCAGGGAGTCGACGCCGGCAGTGAACTCGACCGCTCGCTCCACCAGTGCGTTGGCCCACTCCAGGACCACGACGCCGTTCGCGGTCGCCTCCACACCCGTCGGGGAACGCGCGAACAACTCGACGCCGAGCTCATGTTCCACCGATCGGACCCGCGCACTGACCGCCTGCTGGCTCATGCCGAGTTCGCGCGCCGCGGCACCCATGCTGCCGAGCCGGCCGACGGTGACGACCACCTCGAGCGCGGCGAGATCGGGAAGTCGGCGCGCCACCATGGCTGACACGGTATGCGCGCCACACGTCGAGCCACAACCGGTCCCGGTGCGCGTCGGCTCCGGATCTATAGTGGGGTCATCCACACAGGTGCAGGGAGAGTGCGATGTCGGACTTCATCAAGAAGGTCAAGGACGAGGCGCGGGCCGTCTCGGCGGCGATCGACAACGAGCTGACCGTGTTGGAGGGCGTCGACGGTTACGACCCGTTGGCCCATCGGGACGCAGAGGAATCGGGCGCAGAGGAATCGGGCGCCGAGGAATCGGGTGCCGAGGAATCGGGTGCTGCGGAGTCCGGCAAGGGTGGCACCGGAGTGGGCCATCCCGGCGACGATGCCGGCAGCGACGACGCGGGCGCCGACGATGACGGCGTGGCCAGGTCCGATGCGACACCGCCCGAGACGGGTTCGGAAGAACTGGGCGAGAAGGCCTGATCCGACCGGCCCGAACGGCCACCGCGTCGTCGGAATGCGCAGACAATGAGGGGTACCGCTCTTCAATGCGCAATTCTTCGACGACGAGGTGAGTGACATGACCGGTACCGATTCGACCTACACCGCGGCAGTGGTGACGGCATTCGGTGAACCCCTGACCATCGACCAACGCCCGCTGCCCCAACCCGGGTACGGTCAGGCGCTGGTGAAGCTGGAGACCTCGGGGGTGTGCCACACCGATCTTCATGCGGCGCACGGTGATTGGCCGGTCAAACCGTCGCCGCCCTTTGTTCCGGGCCACGAGGGATACGGCACCGTGGTGTCCGTCGGGCCCGGTGTCACCGAGATCGCCGTCGGCGACAAGGTCGGCAATGCCTGGCTGTGGTCGGCGTGCGGGCATTGCGAGTATTGCCGGACCGGGTGGGAGACGCTGTGTGAGCGACAGCAGAACGGCGGCTACTCACTCGACGGATCCTTCGGGACCTACATGCTGGTCGACGAACGTTTCGCGGCGCGGATTCCCGACGGCTGCGACCCGGTGGAGGTGGCGCCGATCCTGTGCGCCGGCGTCACCGTCTACAAGGGTCTGAAGGTGTCGGAGACCAAACCCGGACAATGGATCGTGATCTCCGGGATCGGCGGACTCGGGCATGTGGCCGTGCAATACGCGCGGGCGATGGGCATGCGCGTCGCCGCCGTCGACATCGGTGACGACAAACTAGACCTCGCCCGCGAGCTCGGTGCCGAGGTCACCGTCAACGCCGCGTCGACCCCCGACGTCGCAGCCGCGATCCAGGAACAGACCGGTGGCGCGCACGGTGTGCTGGTCACCGCCGTGCATCCGGAGGCGTTCGGACAGGCGATCGGCATGGCACGTCGCGGCGGGACGATCGTCTTCGTCGGACTCCCGCCCGGCGACTTCCCGGCACCCATCTTCGACGTCGTGCTCAAAGGTCTCACCATTCGTGGCTCGATTGTCGGGACCCGCCAGGACATGGTGGAGGCGCTGGATTTCTATGCGCGTGGCCTGGTCAAACCCACCGTCGCCACGACGCGTCTCGAGGACATCAACGACGTGTTCCGGCAGATGGAAGAGGGCAAGATCGAGGGTCGCATCGTCATCGACTACCGCTGAGAGCACTAAGCTCACAGCGTGACCGTTGGCTCCGACTCGGGTGAGCGCCGTGCGCGGGTGTTGAGCCTGATCGCCACGGCGGTCTTGGGCACAGGTGCGGTGCTGTGGGGCATCCTCAGCGGCGCGAGCGTCATCCTGTTCGACGGCATCTACATGCTCGCGGGCATCGTGCTGGTCGGCGTGTCACTGCTGGCCGCCAGAGCAGCAAGCACCGCGCCGACGCCCGAGTTCCCGTTCGGTCGTCACGGCGCGACCCCGCTGGCCGTCGGCCTGCAGGGGGCGGCGCTGCTGGCGACGCTCGTCTACGGCGCCGCCGACGCAGTATCGGTCATCCTTAACGGAGGCTCCGGTGCGGCGGCGGGCAGCGTCGTCGCCTATGGCGTCGTGTCGGCGGTGGCGTCCGGCCTGGTCATCGTCGTGCTGCACCGGCCGGCGCGGGTGTCGCAACTGGCGCGCGCCGAACTGGTGAGCTGGCGGGCCGGGGCGCTGCTGAGTCTGATGGTCGCGGTCGGCGGTCTGGTGGCCGTCGTGCTCGATCGCCGCGGGTCGGCGGCGGCCGCGTCGTATGTCGATCCGATCCTGGTCCTGATCGCGTCGGCGTCGATCGCGCCCATGGCGATTGCGTTGCTGAGACAGGGAATACGTGAGCTGATGGAGGCGGCGCCGGCGGGCGAACTGAACGAGGTCATCGCTGCGGCCGCCGCCGATGCGGCCGTCGAGTACGGGCTGTCCAAGCCCATCGTGCGCGCGACGCGATTGGGACGACGCCTCTACGTCGAAGTCGACTTCCTTGTGCGACAGGGCGATTGGCGGGTCGAGGACGAAGATCGAGTGCGGCGCTTCATCGTCGACCGACTGGACTCGACCGACCACGAGGTGTGGGCGAACGTGGAACTGTCCACCGATCCGACGCTGATCGAGGACTGACGGGTCACGGCATGATCACGGTGACCGGCTTCGGCGGCGCGGTCAGCAACCGACCACCGATACCCAACCTGAAGCGCACGGGACCCGACCCGACGCGCAGGGTTGCGCCGATGCTGTTGTCGTAGCTGAACATCCCGCGGTCGGTGAGTCGGCGTACGAGTTTGCCGCTGCGATGGGTGGCGAAGTTGTACCAGGCGATGGTGACGACATTCGAGCACGGCCCGAGAACCTTTGGTGTCCAGGCGAACCAGCCTCCGCTGACCCACGCCGTACCGCGTCCCGGCGAGACGTTGATTCCCCCCATCGCCTTGCCGACGCAGTTGTCGCCGACGGCGAAGGCATTGCCGAGGTCGAAACTCTGATACGGGCGTGCGGGCGCGGCGTCGGCTCGGCTGCCGAATCCGATGGACAATGCCGCGGCGACGGCAATGGAGGCGAGCGTGAGGACAATCCGATGGTTGCGCATGGTCTTCTCCTGGTTGCACGACGACACGAGTTCACTCACAGAGCATGTCTGCGTCGGGCAAGGATTCGTTACCAAAGCTAAAATTGTCGGGCGAATGCGCTCTCCGACTCCGGGTGCCGGCCGACGTAGAAGCGGGCGACGAAGAAGCACAGCGTCGCCAGCACTGCCGATCCGCACATGACCACGCCCATGGGAACGGCGGTGTCGTCGCCCGCCAATCCGCCCAACGGCGAGACGATTCCGGCGACGAGGAACATCACGCCGCCGAGCACCGCGCTGCCCGCACCCGCCGCGTCGCGGCTGTGTTCCATGGCGAGTGCTGCGCTGTTGCCGGCGACGAAGCCGAAACAGAGCACCGTGAAAAACAGCGGTATCACCAGCAGCGACGGATTTGCCGACGACGCGGCGAGGAGTACGACAACCGCTCCGACGATCATCAACGGCAGGGCGATTCCCACGACATGTGCCGGGTGGACGTGTCGTCGGGACAGTCGCGCCGAGACCAGGCCGCCGATCGTGAGACCCAGTGCATTGACGGCGAACCCGAGCCCGTAGATGGTGCTCGAGGTGCCGATGACCTTCTGGTACACGAACGACGAACTCGAGATGTAGGCCATCAGCGTCCCGAGGGCGAAGGCCTGCGTCAGCACGTAGGCGAGGAAGATCGGGTGCCGGAAGCGGCCGAGGAGATCGCCCAGCCCGAGTGTGGCCTTCCGGTTCGCCTCGACCAGGCTCTCCGGGACCGTTGTCACGGCGCCGATGAACTGCAGGACGGTCGCGGCCAGGATCACGCCGAAGACCCATCGCCACGACACCTGCCCGGCGAGCAGCCCGCCGATGACCGGGGCGATCACCGGCGCAAGGCTTTGGATGGTCATCATGAGCGTCATCGACCGGGCGCCCGCGAAGCCGCGCAGCAGGTCGGCGATCACCGCCCGGGCGGTGACCATGCCCGCAGCCGCCGCGAAAGCCTGCACGAAGCGCGCCGCGATGAGCACCTCGATGGTGGGTGCGAACACCACCACGATCCCGGCGAGCACCGCGACACCTGACCCGATGATCAGGGGCCGACGTCTGCCGTAGCGGTCGGACAGCGGCCCCCACACCACCTGGCCGACGCCGACGCCCACCAGGAAGGCCGTCAAGGTGAGCTGCACCATAGTCGTCGAGGTGTGCAGGGACTCCTGCACTTCCGGGAACGATGGCAGGTACAGGTCGGTGGCGATCGGGGCGGTCGCCGAGAGCAGCGCCAGCACGAAGAGAAGCCGAGCGCCGAGGCCCTCGCGGTCGGTGGGCGGCGGTGTGGTCACCGGGCTGACGATATCGCGCGTCAGATCATGCGAATTGTGCGGTTGCGGTGGAGCCGCCCAGGGGAATCGAACCCCTGACCTATTCATTACGAGTGAATTGCTCTACCGACTGAGCTAGGGCGGCGTGCTGCGCGAGGCAGCGCCCACGAGTGTAACGACTACCGGCTATCGAACAAAAACCAGTATCACTACGCCGGGAAGTCCTCACCGCACGGCACGGCGACGCGGCGCGTGGGATCGAGCGCGTTGCGCGTGAGCGCGGCGACGGTAGGGGAGTAGGCCATGCCGACGTGCCCGATCGTCGACTTCGGGCATACGTCCTGGACCAGCGTGTTCGTGATGTTCGGCCCAGGTGGCATGAGGGTGACCGGGTAGGGCGTGGAGATCTCGTCGTAGCGGGTGGCGAGGTTGACGTAGCGGATCGTCGGGTGCGTCGGACCCCAGTTGTTCTCGCCGGGGGCGCGGGCGGGGAGGCGGTCGGTGATCGAGCCGGTGCGCGAGTGGCCACGGTTGGGCGACGACAGGCCGACGATGGTGTCGACCTGGGCGGCACGACCGGGCAGCTGCGTGAACAGCTGCGCGATCGCACCGCCCTGGGAATGCCCGACGAAATCGACCTTGCGGGCCCCGGTCGCGCGCAACACACGGTCGGCGAACGCTGCCACCTGCCGCGCCGACCGATCTTTGTTGCCGAGACCACCGATGTTGCCGCTCCAACTCGTCTGCCCATAGGTCACGCTGAACACGCAGTACCCGGCGTTGGCCAGCGTCGGCGCCAGGTACGCCCAGTCGGCGTACTGGTTGAGCGCCGTCCCATGCAGCAGGATCACCGGGTCGCGGCCGAGTCGGTCCTTGCAGCCGAAGCGATTCGACCCCAGGGGTGAGGCGGTGGCCGGCTTCCCGTAACCGGTGGCGATCGCGCGTGCGGGGTCGCTGGTCACCGGATAGGGAGCCGCGTGGGCGGAGCCGGGGCTCGTCACCAACATGGCCACGATGCCGACGGCGATGGACAGCAGAATGACGACACGACGGTGAGTCATGTCGTCATTCTGCACTGGGTGGTGTCAGCGGGTGGGCTGGTTGCGGCGGTGATCTCGACACGGGTCCTCGGCTGGCGCCTCGGTCCCGGCTCGATCCGGCGGATCTCGACACGGGTCCTCGGCTGGCGCCTCGGTCCTGGCTCGATCCGGCGGATCTCGACACGGGTCCTCGGCTGGCGCCTCGGTCCCGGCTCGATCCGGCGGATCTCGACACGGGTCCTCGCCCAGGGGCTCGGTCCCGGCTCGATCAGCGTGGGGCGGCTCGATCAGCGTGGGGCGGCTCGATCAGCGGGAGGCTCACACCTGCGCGAAATTCTCCGCGAGTTGGGTGAGCCGGACGCTGTTGCCGGACGGGTCGCGGAACCCGGCGTCGATGCCGTACGGGCGCTGCTCGGGGGTCTCGGTGAACTCGACACCGCGGGCGGCCAGCTCCTCGTACGATGCCTGACAGTCGTCGGTGGTCAAAAAGACCGTTCCGGCAAAGCCTTTCGACATCAGACTGTCGATCTCGCCCTTGACCTTGGCGTCGATCATCGGCGGTCCGGGGATGTCCATGAGCACGATGCTGACGTCCTCTTGCCCGGGCGGACCGACGGTGAGCCAACGGAAGCCGCCCATCTCCGGCATGGTGACGTCCGACCGAACCTCCATGCCGATCTTGGTCGTCCAGAATTCGAGCGCCTCGTCCTGGTCGTGTACCCAGAGTTGCGCGCATGCGATGCGAATCATGTTGTCCACCTTTCGAAGTCGATCTCCGTCGAAAATCTCGGGGAGCTTGTGACAACGAAGCTACGCCGACGGCTCGATGGTGGTCTTCTCCCCGTGTGCTGTCTTGTCCACCCTGCTCGAAGGGCCCGGCCGCGAGTACACGCGCAGCACGCACGCGGGCACGTGGGCGTAGGTCGAGGCGGGCGGGAAGGACGCGCGGTAGGCGGTCGGGGTCTTGCCGAAAGATCGGGCGAAACTGGTGGTGAACGACCCGACACTCGAGAGCCCCACCGACATGCAGATGTCGGCGACCGATCTGTCGGTGGAGCGCAGCATCGCGGCCGCGCGTTCGAGTCGTCGGGTCTGCAGATAGGCGTGCGGCGACTCGCCGAACGCCGCCGTGAACGCCCGGGTGAAGTGGGCTCGGGACAGCTTGGCAGCCGCGGCCATGTCGTCGACGGTGAGTGGCTCGGCGAACCGCACGTCGACGAGATCCTTCGCCCGCAACAGGTGTCGGGTGGGATGCGTGCTGGTCATTAGGTGATTATCGCCCATCGGCGTCGAGAAAGGCGCGCCCTCGTGGCGACAGCTCATAACCCACGTCGAGGCTCCTGGTCAGGCCGAGTGCCTTCAGCTTTCGTACGTCGAGTTTGAAATCGGGCCTCTCCCTGCCGAGTTCGGCGGCCAATTCGGTCGAGACCACCGCCGGCCGACGTCCGATGAGAGCCAGCACCTGTCGCGTCCACGGCCCGTGACTCGACCGACTGTCCAACCGGTCGAGGCGCTTGGTGAGGTCGGCGATGTCCTCGTCCGACAGCTCGGCGTCGGCGCGCAACGCGATCCGCGGATCCTCACCGTGCCAACGCAACCCGATGCGGAAGGTTGGGTACTCGTCGGGTCCGCGCAGACGTGCGCGTGCGTTGTCGGCGTTCGGGAATCCGGCGCGCTTGGCGTCGCGATCGGTGATCTTCTCGGGGTCGACGCTGCGCACCGAGGTGATCTCGATGACCCCGGCCGCAGTCACGAACGTGGAACCGACCTTGACCCGGGAGTCGGCCCAGCGTCGGAACGCAAGGTCGACGGAGCCGTCGGCGACTCCTTGAGCGATCGGCCTCGGTAACAGCACCCTTCGACGGTAGACCTGGCGATGCGGCTACAAAAGGGTTCGGATGCGACGTACGGTCGAAGGTATGACCGGGTCCAGTGGAACACCAGTCACCGCGGCCGCCGCCACCGAGGTCGTCTCCGATCCTTGGCGGGTCCTCGCCGACAAACTGGTCGCCGCCTACAAGACCGGGTCGATGGTCCGTGGGGGTGAGTTCGTCGCCAAGATCATCGACGCCGCAGAGGTGGCCGGGCATCACCCCGACATCGACCTCCGTTACGGCACAGTGCATCTGGTGCTCACCACGCACAGCGCGCACGCACTCACCGAGGCGGATGTCGCGCTGGCGAACACGATCGCAGCAATCGCTGTGGACCTGGGTATCGAACCCGCACCGACGCCGATGACCCAGTTCGATCTCGCGATCGACGCCCTCGACATCGCCGCGATACGACCGTTCTGGGCGGCCGTGTTCGGTTACAAAGATGCGGCCGAGCACCAGCCGATCGACCTCGTCGATCCCGATGGCCGTTTGCCGGGGGTGTGGTTTCAACAGATGGACGAAGCCCGACCGCAACGCAGCCGAATGCACGTCGACCTGTGGGTACCGCACGACGAACTGGAGCACCGCCTGCAATCCGCGCTGGAAGCGGGTGGTCGGCTGCTCACCGACGAGTATGCGCCGTCGTTCTGGGTCCTCGCCGATGCCGAGGGCAACGAGGTGTGCCTGTGTACCTGGCAGGAGCGCGCCGACTGAGGGTGCGAGAAACACTCTGTGCCTAATCGGAGAACCCGGGTGTTGCAGCACACAGGTTTCCCGACTCGACACAGAGTGTCACGAGTGACTAGTGCAGGCCCTCCGCCCGAGCTGCTTGTGCGACGGCCTCGGCCACCGCGGGGGCGACCCGGTCGTCGAGCGGACTCGGGACGATCTTGTCGGCGGCCAATTCGTCGGCGACGACCGAGAAGATGGCGTCGGCCGCGGCGAGCTTCATCCGCTCGGTGATCCGGTTGGCGCCGGCGTCGAGCGCACCCTTGAACACGCCGGGGAACGCGAGCACGTTGTTGATCTGGTTCGGGAAATCGCTGCGGCCGGTGGCGACCACGGTGGCGTACTTGGCGGCGACCTCGGGGTGGATCTCGGGGTCCGGGTTCGACATGGCGAAGATGATCGGGTCGGCCGCCATGGTGGCGACGAGTTCCTCGGCGATCTTGCCCGCCGAGACGCCGACGAACACGTCGGCACCCGAGAACGCCTCGGCCGGACCACCGGAGATGGCACGGGGGTTGGTGAATTCGGCGAGCTCCTGCTTGACCTCGTTCAAGTCGTCGCGGTGGAAGCTGACGATGCCCTTGGAGTCGAGCACCACGATGTCCTCGATACCGGCGGCATGAAGGATCTTCGCGCACGCGACACCGGCCGCTCCGGCACCGGAGATGATGACACGCAGCTTGGTGATGTCGCGCTCCAGAACCTTGGTCGCGCCGCGAAGGGCTGCAAGGACGACGATCGCGGTGCCGTGCTGGTCGTCGTGCATCACCGGGCAGTCGAGGGCCTCGATGACGCGCTGTTCGATCTCGAAGCACCGCGGTGCGGAGATGTCCTCGAGGTTGACCGCACCGAAGCTCGGGCGCAGACGGATCAACGTCTCGACGATCTCGTCGGGATCCTTGGTGTCGAGGACGATCGGGATCGAGTTGAGTCCGGCGAACGTCCGGAACAGTGCGGACTTGCCCTCCATGACCGGCAGCGACGCACGCGGACCGATGTCGCCGAGACCCAGCACGGCCGTGCCGTCGCTGACCACCGCGACCAGCCGGTCGGTCCAGGTGTACTTGTTCACCAGGTCGGCGTCGGCGTCGATCGCCCGGGACACCTGTGCGACGCCCGGTGTGTAGGCGATCGACAGGTCGCGCTGGGTGTCGATGGGCGAACGCAACTCGACCGACAGTTTGCCGCCGACGTGCGAGAGGAAGATCTCCTCGTCGGTGATCGGCTGATCGGCGATGGTCGGTTCGGTGTACGGGGCGTCGCCGGTGCGTGCGCCCCCGTCCGTGCTCGTCACGGTTGTCCTCCTGGGCCCTGGTGCGTAGTTGCCCAAGTGTCCCACCGCACCGAACGAGCGATCAAGCAGGGTGGCCGGTGGGCGGACCGTGTTAGGGTACATCTTGTGTCTATGTCGCATGCGCACCCGGAATCTGCTGCTGAGCGTGTATATGGCGTGGTCAAGGAGCAGATTCTCACAAACGAGATCGCCGGCGGTGAGCTGATCAGCGAGGGTGAGGTCGCCACGCAGTGCGCGGTCAGCCGTACTCCGGTCCGCGAGGCCTTCCTTCGTCTGGAGGCCGAGGGATGGATGCGGCTGTACCCGAAACGCGGCGCTCTGGTGGTCCCGATCGGCGACCGGGAAGCGCGCGACGTGGTCGACGCCCGGATCCTGTTGGAGAGCCATGCGGTGGGATCGTTGACGGGCCGCGACCGGGCTCGCGACCAACTCGTCGAACAGCTGCGGGCAAACGTCGACGCCCACCGAGCGGTGCCGTCGGACGATGTCGCCGAGTTCGCCCGGATCGACGCCGAGTTTCATCAGCTGATCGTCGCCGCCGGCGACAACGCGATCCTGGCGGGATTCTTCGTCGGCCTCGGTGAACGGCATCGGCGGATGACGACGAGCAGTGTGCATCGCGACGCGTCCATCCCCGACCTGATCCTGGGTGACCATGCCGCGCTCGTGGAGGCCATCGCGTCAGGCGACGCGTCGGCCTACGCCGCACTGCTCGCCGACCATCTCGCCGCAGTGCACGACCTCCGGGGTGGAAGCCGATGACGCGCCGGATCTCGACGCTGGGTTGGCCCGCGGTCGCCCTCGCGGTGTTCGCCACCGCGTGGGGTGGCAACGAGTTCACCCCTCTGCTCGTCATGTACCGCCAGTCCGGGGACATGTCTGCGGTCACGGTCGACGCCTTGCTGTTCGCCTACGTGCTCGGCATCGTCCCCGCACTGCTCATCGGCGGACCGCTCTCCGACCGCCTGGGCCGACGGCCCCTGATGCTTCCGGCTCCCGTCTTCGCGGCGCTCGGTTCGGCGATCCTCGCCGCCGGTGCCGGTTCGGCGACGATGCTCGCGTCCGGCCGCGTCCTCAGCGGTGTCGCGCTGGGGCTCTCCATGGCTGTCGGTGGTAGCTGGATCAAGGAACTGTCCGACGCCGACGGTGCACCTGCCGGCACCGGCGCCAAGCGTGCGGCGATGAGCCTGACCGCAGGTTTCGGGATCGGCGCGGGTGTCGCGGCCGCCCTGGCGCAGTGGGGGCCGTGGCCGCATGTGCTGCCCTACCTGGTCAACATCTCGATCGCTGCGCTTGCTGCCGTGCTCCTCGTCGCCTCGCCGGAGACGCGTGCCCGCCAGATCCGGCCCGGCCGTCTGCTCGACGACCTGAAGATCCCGGCCGCCGGACATCGACGCTTCCTGCTCGTCGTGCTGCCGGTCGCGCCATGGGTGTTCGGTGCCGCGGCGTCGGCCTATGCGGTGATCCCGGCGCTGATGTCGACGCGCAGCTCCGGCATGCCGATCGCCTTCGCGGGATTGTGCTGCGTGCTGGGACTGGCCGCCGGTTTCTTGCTGCAATCGGTCGGCCGTCGGATCGATCGGCCCGGGAGCGTGCGCGGAGTGGTGGTCGCGCTGGTCATCGTGGCGGTCGGGATGGCGCTGGCCGCGCTCGCCGCCCATCTGCTGACGGTGTGGGCCGCACTGCTCGCGGCAACCGTCCTGGGCTGCGGCTACGGCATGGCGATGATCGCCGGATTGCTCGAGGTCGGACGCATCGCCGGACCCGACGACCTCGCCGGCCTCACCGCCGTCTTCTACGGCGTCACCTACCTCGGCTTCGCCGTGCCCGCGATCCTCGCGTGGATCTCCGAGACCTGGGTGAGCATCGGATATCCGACGATGTTCGGGTTCGGGGTCGTGGCCGCCGTCATCTGCCTCGCGGTCACCCTGATCGGCGATCGGACAGGTGCCGACCGCATCGAATTCGAGCGGATCGGCCCCGACCGGGAGTCCTACGAGCTGGATTCCGCCACCCGGTAACCTGCTGGTGTTTGGTCGGATGCCGGCAGAAGGGCGCGCGTGATGTTGCTGGGGGCGTGGGTGGTCGTGGTGACCGCCGTGGTCCTGATCGTGCCGGGCGCGCTCGTCGGCCGTCGGATGATGCTGCCGTGGCCGGTCGCCCTCGCGGCGGGACCGCCGATCACGTTCGGGCTCGTCAGCGTGTTGACCGTCCTGTACTCGGCGGTCGGGTTCCAGTGGAATGCGATCAGCGCGCTCGTCGGTCTGGTCCTCGCGATGCTCGCGGCCTGGGCCTACGCCGCACTCCTGCGCACCCGTTGGGGGCGTCGGGTGGCGCCCGTACCGGAAGGACCCGAGTCCGACGAACCCGGGTCCGACGATCCTCCTGCAGGTGTCACCGCCATGCTCCGGGTGGCCGCGGGTGTTGCCGTCGGCGGTGCCATCATCGCGATCACCTGTATCCGGCCCATCGCGACCACGGCCTTCGCCGGCTTGAACAACGTGTCGCAGGTGTGGGATTCCCTTTGGCACGCAAGCTCTTTGCGCTGGATTCACGAGACCGGCATCGGCTCGGGCCTGCGCATGGGCGAACTGATGAACTACGACACCCACGGGTTCAACTACTACCCGAACACGTGGCATGCGCTGGGGGCGTTGCTGTTCCCGATCACCGGCGCCAATCCGGTGGAGCTGTACAACACCTATTCGCCTGCGGTGCTGGCGATCACCGTGCCGCTCGGGGTGGCGTCGATGTCGTACTGGTTTGCCCGGCATCGCTTCGACGTGAACTCCTCGGCCACCATCGCGGCCGCCGGTGCCGCGATGAGCGCGCTGTTCCCGTCGTTGCCCTACGTCGAGGTGGAATTGACGTCGGTGCCGAACGCGGTGGGCGTCAGTCTCGCGCCGGTGGCGGCGATCCTGACGATCGGCGTCATCCGTGATCGACGCCGCGTCGGCCCCGCAGCACTTGCTGTCACCGGTGTGACGGCGACACATCCGTCGGGCCTGATCGTGGTCGGCGTGATCGTCGGCCTGTGGTGGCTGTGTGAGGCGTTGTGGCATCCCGTGTCGAGCCGTCTTCGTGACCTGCTCACCCTGGTGGCGGCCGGGGCGCTCACGTTGATCCTGGTCGCACCGGTCATCTACGGGACGCTCAAGGTGTCCGACACCAACGAACTCCCGTTCTTCGACTTCCGCGTCGAGACGGTCGGCGTCGCCCAGGGACTGTCGCAGGCCGCATTCAACGGCACCGTGCCGCTGGCCGACTACTACCCGCTGTGGGGACTCATCGCGTTCACCGCACTCGGGCTGATCGTGCTGGCCTGGATGCGCTGCTGGGCGGGCCTGTCCGCATGGCTCGTCTTCGTGCTGGTGACGGCGAACGCAGTGGTCGAGCTCAGTGTGTTGTCGTACCCACTCGGTTCGATCGGCGGCTACTTCTACAACTCGCCCCATCGTCTGACGTTTGTCGTTGCGCTGATCTCCGCGTCCGCCGCGGGTCTGGCGGTCGGGTCGGCCGCGGTGTGGTTGTCGCGTTGGGTGTCGGGAAAACTTGCCGCGCGTTCATCGGAAAGCGATGCGCCGCAGAGGTTCTCACCGGCTGTGGTGGCATCTGCGACCCTGGCTCTGCTCCTGGTCCTCATCGCCGGTGCGGGCGTGGTGAAGTACCCGCAACACGCGCAATTGGCGTCCAAGGAGCGCGGCGGCAAGTACATCGGGCCCGACGATCTCGACGCCTACCACTGGCTCGCCGACCGTCCCGACGCCTGGAACTCGGTGATCCTCAACAATCTCGACCAGGGGACCGGCTGGATCTATCCGGTCACCGGTCTGACGCCGCTCTTCCCGTTCTACCGCGCCAACGATTTCTCCCAGCGCCAGCGCGATCTGTACTGGGGGGTGTCGACGATCGGGGCCGACCCCAAGATCGACCAGATCGTCCGAGACATGCGGGTGCACTACGTGATCGATTCCCCGCCCAGCTACTGGCCGTTCCAGAACGGCGCTCCCGGCCCGGGACATCAGGGAGACCCGTTCCTGGCACTACGCAAGAACGGTGCGCCCGGGCTCACCGAGGTGTTCCGGCAGGGCAATGTCACGATCTTCCGCGTCAACGATTCGGTGCTCGCACCACCTGCCGCATCGTCGTGACGATCGTGGCCAACGTCGCGCGGGTACCGGTGCGCCGCTATCGATCTGCCGAGTGCGACAGATACGCTCCGGGTGTTCCTCAATTGCCGCCCAGGATGTGTCGTCGATGCTTCCAGGCGTACACGAGTGCCGACTCTGCCGCCGGCGTGAGTCGACCGGTGGACCGCAGGTACGCGACCGTGGGGGCATCGAAGTCGTAGCCGACGAGCCGTCCCGACGCGATGCGTGCGCCGCGGAACTCGCCCTCCTCGTTCTGCCGGACCATCGAACCGAAGACGCGGTCGAAGCAGGGCGCGCCCATCGTCACCGCAGTCACCAATTCGGGGCACTGGCTCACCGGGTCCAGCCCCATGAAGAGCACATGTGCGCGGAGTTCGCCCGACTCGTACGCCCCGTTGATGCTCGCGTAGGGCTCATCCTCGTCGTAAGACAGCTGGGCGCCGGCCAAACCCTGCGCCTCGTCCACGCCGAGGTATTCCTCTGCGAACTCCCTGCACAGCGTCAGCCACGGGTATTTGTCGCGGGCGATCGTTGCCGGGTCGTCCGCGCTCGGCTGAAATACCCCCGACGGAGCCAGATGCATCAGGCCGCCGGCGAGCGCAACCTTCGAGCCATCGCGCTGATGCAGGAAGAATGTCGCCTTGTCCTCGGCGATCCGCAGAGTCAGCGCTGAAACGGCCGTCAGCACGTCACGGGTGCCGAGATCGCACGGGGCGCCGAGGTGGCGGCGAATCGGATAGGTGGTCAGCCGTGATCGCTTGCGGCCCTGCGATCGTGCGGCCAATTCATGGCCGAGCAGTTCGGAGGTGTCGACGCCGTGGAAGAACGTAGACATTCCGACCTGGAGTTCGGGATTGCTGCCCGTCAGATCAACGGCGATGACCCGGTAGGTCGGCAGATCGCTCCACAGGGCCGGTCGTGCGTGGAGTTCGATCGCTTCGGAGAAACGCGTGATCCTGGCCCCCGAATCCTTCGGCGGAAGAATCGACTTCACCGCGCGAGCGGGTAGGCCAAGACCTGTGGGGATGGACTCCGGCGATCTTATGACGACGCGAAGTCGGTCCAGGCGCAGCGGCACCTCCGGTCTCATCGGTGGCGAGGAGAGCACGGTGGGCAGTTCTTCGTCTACGTCGGCCGCATGCAGTTCGAGCGCCAAGGCGGTGAGTTCGGCCCGACGCTTGCCCACGGACTGGCGCACGTCCTTGAAATCGGCGATTCGTGAGGACACGGCGGCGGTGGTACGCGGTTTCACTGCCAGCCACACGGCGACGGCAGCGACACCGAGTCCGACAACACCGACCACGATGCCGACGATCACGCCAGTGGTCTCCAAGCCGGACACGCGACCTCCTCGGGGTACTCGCGTAGCATCGGGGCGAAGAAATCAGAACCTTAGCAGGGAGATGCGGGAGGTTTGTGAGTTGTCCCAAGGGTATGTGTGTGGACATTTGGCAGCCGACGCGGACTCGATCGGTAGGAACGGGTGGGTCGTGGGCTCGTTCTTTCCGCAAACCGGCCCGGACATGCTGCGCCACACTGGGCAGCTCGAAGTCAAGTATTGGAGTTACGAGAAGGGCAGCGACACCAAGCACGGGATAAAGACCAGTGACACCACCGAATGGTCGATGATCCTGTCGGGCGTGGTGATCGCTCACGTGGGCGACCAAGAGCTGAAACTCGCCGGCGGCGACTACATCCTGATTCATCCCGGCACCCCGAACGACCTGGTTTCGCAGGTTGTCGAGACGGTGGAGGCGATCACGGTCAAGGCGCCCAGCGATCCGGCTGCCAAGCACGCCGTGATCGGCGGCTGATCCCGCTCGCGTCTCGCTCAGGCGTCGGGATAACCGGTCGGGTTCCCCGATTGCCAGCGCCAGGTGTCGGTGCACATGTCGTCGATGGTCTTGGTTGCGTACCAACCGAGTTCGCTGTTCGCGCGCGTCGGGTCGGCGTAGGAGGCGGCGATGTCGCCCGGGCGTCGGGGTGCGATCTCGAACGGGATCTCCCGACCACTCGCCCGTTCGAAGGCCTTGACCACCTCGAGGACCGAAACACCTTGTCCGGTGCCGAGATTCCACGTCGACATGCCGGGTTCGCCATTGCTGACGCGATCGAGCGCGGCGACGTGTCCGGCGGCGAGGTCGTCGACGTGGATGTAGTCGCGCACACCGGTGCCGTCGGGGGTGTCGTAGTCGTCGCCGAACACCGACAACTTGTCGCGCCGACCCACCGCGACCTGCGCGACGAAGGGCATGAGGTTGTTCGGGATGCCGCTCGGGTCCTCGCCGATCTGTCCGCTCGGATGCGCGCCGACCGGGTTGAAGTAGCGCAGCGCCGCGATCCGCAGGGTGGGGTCGGCGGCCGCCACGTCACCCAGGATCTGCTCGATCATCACCTTGGTCCAGCCATACGGGTTGGTCGCCGACGTGGGCAGATCCTCGGTCATCGGCAGCTTCGGCTCGGCGCCGTACACGGTGGCCGAGGACGAGAAGACCAGCGTGTGCACGTCGTGCCGATGCATCGCCCGCAGCAGCGAGAACGTGGTGCCGAGGTTGTTTTGGTAGTAGTCCAGCGGCTTGGCCACCGACTCGCCGACCGCTTTGTAGCCCGCGAAGTGGATCACCGCGTCGATCGGTTCGTGGGCGAAGAAGTGTTCGGTCTTGTCGGTGTCGGCGAGGTCGAACGCATGCACGGGGATCGACGTGTCGGTCAGGGCCTCGAGGCGCCCGATGACGGTCGGCTTGGCGTTGCTGAAGTCGTCGACGATCACCACGTCGTGGCCGGCGTCGATCAGCCGGATCACCGTATGCGAGCCGATGTATCCGGCACCGCCACTCACAAGAACACGCATAGCGACCACCGTAGGCGGGAAACCTGGGAGCCGACCGTACAGAGCCTGTGTTGTGCGCTGCATTTTCCGTCCCTGCATTGCACATTCGATATCACGAATAGTGACTTCGCGATTCGATAGTGGCAGGGTGTACTGCGGTGCTCGTGGGGGCGGGTCACATGGATGGACGATCCGGATGGATAGAACACGACGCGGGTGGGAGAGTATGTCGCGAACCGACGTGTGGTTTGTTTCGGGTGGGGCCCGCTGTGCGGCCTGGCTGTACGTACCGGACGAGTCGTCGCAGCCGCCGCCGATCATCGTGATGGCGCACGGTCTCGGTGCGGTGCGGCAGATGCGCCTCGACGCGTTCGCCGACCGATTCACCGCCGAAGGTTATGCGTGTCTGGTGTTCGACTACCGGCATTTCGGCGACAGCGCCGGACGACCCCGCCAGCTCCTGTCGATCCGACGCCAGCTCGACGACTGGGCCGCCGCCATCGCCTTCGCCCGCTCACTCGACAACGTCGACAGGTCGAGGGTGGTGCTGTGGGGTACGTCCTTCGGCGGCGGGCACGTGATGGTCGCGGGTCATCGCGACGGTGCGGTCGCCGCGGTGATCGCGCAATGTCCGTTCACCAGCGGTGTGGCGTCAACCCTGGCCATGGAACCGTTGGCCTCGGTTCGGGTGACCGGTCGCGCACTGGCCGACGTGGCGTCGATGGTGATCAGGCGGGAGCCGGTGACGGTTGCGCTGGCCGGCGAGCCGGGTTCGGTCGCGTTGATGACCGCATCCGACGTGGTGCCCGGCTACCTGCCGCTGGTGCCCGACGGTCTGCCGTTCACCAACGCCGTCGCCGCGCGCGTCGGCCTGACGATCCCGCTGCACACCCCTGGGCGTTCGCTGCGCAAACTCACGTGTCCGACGCTGGTGTGTGCGTGCGACCGCGACACGGTGGCACCGGTCAAGCCGACCGTGAAGTATGCGTCGCAGAACCCCAACGTTCGGCTGCGGCGCTACGACGAGGGACACTTCGACATCTACGTCGGCAACGGGTTCGAGAAGGTGACCACCGACCAGATCGCGTTCCTGCGCGACGTGGTTCCGATCAGCCGGTGACGCGCTCGGTGACCGCGTAGTTGGCCTCCACCGACTCCTTGCCCGGTTGCCACCACGCGGCGTTGTCGCGGTACCAGTCGATGGTCGCCGACAACCCACTCCGAAAGTCGAGATACTGTGGCTGCCAACCGAGTTCGGTGCGCAGGCGGGTGGAGTCGATGGCGTAACGACGGTCGTGGCCGGGGCGGTCGGTGACGAAATCGAAGGCGTCGGCGGGCTGACCTGACAACTCGAGGATCGTTTCGACGACGGTGCGGTTGTCGACCTCGCCGTCGGCGCCGATCAGGTAGGTCTCACCGATCTGACCCTGATCGATGATCGTCCACACCGCGTCGTTGTGGTCGTCGACGTGGATCCAGTCACGGACGTTGCGGCCGTCGCCGTAGAGCTTGGGCCGAATGCCGCTGAGCACGTTGGTGATCTGGCGCGGGATGAACTTCTCGATGTGCTGGTACGGGCCGTAGTTGTTGGAGCAGTTGGAGATCGTCGCGGCCACCCCGAACGAACGCACCCAGGCGCGGACCAGCAGGTCGCTGCCTGCCTTGGTGGACGAATAGGGGCTCGACGGGTTGTAGGCCGTCTGTTCGGTGAATCGCGCCGGGTCGTCGAGTTCGAGGTCGCCGTACACCTCGTCGGTGCTGATGTGGTGATACCGGACCCCGTGTCGGCGAACCGCTTCCAGCAGCGTGTAGGTCCCGACGAGGTTGGTCTGCACAAAGGCCGACGGGTCGGCCAGCGAATTGTCGTTGTGCGATTCCGCCGCGAAATGAACCACCAGATCGGACTCGGCGACGAGACGATCGACCAGCCCTGCATCGGCGACATCGCCCTGCACCAGTTCGACGCGGTCCGCCACCGGGGCCAGCGTTTCCGGGTTCGCCGCGTAGGTGAGTTTGTCGAGCACGCGCAGCGCCGCGTCCGGTCGGGTTGCCAGCGTGCGCAGCACGAAGTTCGCTCCGATGAAGCCGGCGCCGCCGGTCACGAGTACACGCATGATGCCACACTCTACCGGCGCGATTAGGGTGTTGATCATGCGCGGAATCATTCTGGCCGGGGGCACGGGGAGTCGTCTGCACCCGATCACCCAGGGTGTGAGCAAGCAACTCGTACCCGTCTACGACAAGCCGATGATCTATTACCCGCTGTCGACGCTGATGCTGGCGGGTATTCGCGACGTCCTCATCATCACCACCCCGCACGATGCGCCCGCCTTCCAGGGGCTGCTGGGCGACGGCGACCAGTTCGGTATCAATCTGTCGTATGTGACGCAGGCGTCGCCGGACGGTCTCGCGCAGGCGTTCGTACTCGGTGCCGACCACGTCGGTGAAGACTCGGTGGCACTAGTGTTGGGCGACAACATCTTCTACGGCCCGGGCCTCGGTTCGCAGTTGCAGGGATTCGAAAATGTCGACGGCGGTGCGATTTTCGCGTACTGGGTGGCCAGCCCGACCGCGTACGGTGTGGTCGACTTCGACGAGAACGGTGTTGCCCGCTCACTTCAGGAGAAGCCGGAGCATCCGACATCCAATTTCGCCGTGCCCGGCCTCTACTTCTACGACAACGACGTCGTCGAGATCGCACGCAACCTGAAGCCAAGCGCCCGTGGCGAATACGAGATCACCGACGTCAACGCGCATTACCTGGAGCGCGGCAAGTTGTCGGTCAAGGTGTTGCCGCGCGGCACCGCGTGGCTCGACACCGGAACCTTCGACTCGCTGCTCGACGCCGGTAATTTCGTGCGCACCGTCGAACAGCGGCAGGGCCTCAAGATCGCGGTCCCCGAGGAGATCGCGTGGCGTCGCGGATTCATCGACGACGACGAACTGCGCGTGCGCGCGGAGAAGCTGCGCAAGTCCGGATACGGAGATTACCTGCTCGAACTGCTCGAACGCGGAAAGGGTTTCTAGTGAAGGTACGTCCGCTGGCGATCGACGGCGCCTGGGAGCTGACCCCGGTCCAGCACGGTGATGCGCGAGGGCTGTTCGCGGAGGCGTTCAAGGCCGACCTGCTCGCCGAGGTCATCGGCCACCGCTTCGATCTGGCCCAGGTCAACCTGTCGGTCTCGGCGGCCGGGGTGCTGCGCGGCGTGCATTTTGCCGACGTCCCGCCGGGTCAGGCGAAGTACGTGTCCTGTGCCTCGGGCGCATTCCTGGACGTCGTCGTCGACCTTCGTGTCGGCTCGCCGACATTCGGAGCTTATGACACCGTTCTGATCGATGACGTCGATCGTCGCGCGGTGTACGTGTCCGAAGGTCTCGGGCATGCCATCTGTGCACTGGCCGACAACTCGACCGTCACCTATCTGTGCTCGACCGGCTACAACCCGTCCGCCGAACATGGCATCAACCCGCTCGACCCCGCACTCGGCATCGAGTGGCCGACGCTCGGGCGCGACGGGACACCCCTGACCTACGAGTTGTCCGGCAAGGACACGGCCGCGCCGAGTCTGGCGGAAGCGCGTGATTCCGGGCTCCTGCCGTCCTACGACGACGTCACCGACTATCTCCGGTCGCTCGCCGAATAGGCGCCACTACTCAGTGACCTGTCGGGGTAGGTGATCCGACGCTGCCCGAGCGGGCGCCCCCGGGCCCATGTCGGGTACCCGACTACTCGCGCCGCGGCGCGCACACGAACCTAGCGTTGGCGTTCACGAGGCCGGTGGTGCGCGTCGACGGTAGGGTTCGACGGAGATCCCTCGGCTGGCAGCCGAGAGGAAACCTGTTGTCATGAACCATAATTCGTTGCACTGCATCCTGTCTCCCGACATCTTGCGTGCGGTCGCGCGCGACGCGTCGCCCGAGGATTCGGCGCGAATCCTGCGCACACTCGAGATCGACCAATCGTTTCGTCTGGCGCGTGCCGAGATCGCCGGGCGGCAGGGTCCCGTCACGCAGATGGCCGCGGTCGCCGAGGTCGGCGGAGTGCCACACCGCACGATCTACGACCAGGCTCATTCGCAGCAGACCACACCCGGAAAACTCGTCCGCGCCGAAGGTGACCCGGCGACCGCCGACGCGTCCGTGAACGCCGCCTACGACAACTTCGGCCTCACCTACAAGTTCTTCGAGGAAGTCTTCTCCCGGGATTCGATCGATGGCCAGGGCATGCCGATCCGAGCGCTGGTGCACTACGGCAACGACTACGACAACGCATTCTGGGACGGACAGGGCTCGATGTTCTTCGGCGATGGTGGCGCCATGCTCACCGACACCACTCAGGGACTCGATGTGATCGGCCACGAGCTGACGCACGGCGTCACGCAGGTCGAGGCCAATCTGATCTACTCCGGACAATCCGGGGCGCTCAACGAGTCGATGTCCGACGTCTTCGGTTCGCTGGTCAAGCAGTATCACCTCGGCCAGAGCGCCGATCAGGCCGACTGGTTGATCGGCGCCGACATCGTCGGCCCGCTGCTCCAGCCGGCCCTGCGTTCGATGAAGGCTCCCGGAACCGCGCACGCGCACGACAATCAGCCCGCCGACATGGGCTCCTACGTACAGACCATGGCCGACAACGGTGGCGTGCACATCAATTCGGGAATCCCCAACAAGGCGTTCCATGTGGTCGCCACAAGCCTCGACGGGCCGGCGTGGAAAGCGGCCGGGCAGATCTGGTACGACGCGCTGACCAATCCGCGGCTCAAGCCCAACGCCACCTTCACGTCGTTCGCCGCGATCACTCTCAACCAGGCACGCATCCGCTACGGAACCACGAGTTCGGAGGCCGGCGCGGTGCAGGCCGGTTGGGACGCGGTCAAGGTGCCGCTCCACTGATCTACGGTGGAGAGCATGGCGACTCCCGTACACATCGAATACCGCAGATCGGGTGGACTTGCAGGAATTGACATGACAACTGCCGTAGACAGTCACGAGCTGTCCCCCGAGTACGCCGGTGTCGCAGCGGATCTCATTGCGAACGAATCCGCCCCGGCCGACACCTCGACCGGCGTACCCGACGGGTACAGCTACGAACTGACTCTCACCGAGGGGTCGGAGAGCCGCGTGTACCGCTGGCAGGATCCCCATGTCCCCGAAGCGGTCCGGCCGTTGCTCGACGCCCTGGCGGCTCGAGCCCGACCGGCACCGCCGCGCTGACACCGGCCACTCCGTGGGGAATCTGTACTCCTGCGCCCCACGAAATGCGCTGTGCACTCGGCTCGGCTGCCAGGTACAGATTTGCCGCAGGCCGCGATGGTCGCGGCTCGACGATCAGTCGCGCGATTCGACGTCGTGCGGCGGTTCGGCATTCTGCAGCGCGATGGCCCGGGCGAGTCGGGCGTAGCGGACCTCGAGGTCGCGGAAGCGGAGATACGTCGACACGGTGGTGAAGGCGAACGCGATGACCAGCAGGAACAGCACCAGGTCGAGGCCGCGCTGAATGCCCAGTTTGTTGGCCACCCACGTCACGTCGTCCTGGCGCAGCATCGCGTAGGCGCCGAAGACCACGAAGGCGACGAACAGGAGCTTCACCCCGGCCGACGCCCGGGCAGTGCCACGGTTGACGACGAAGAAGCCGACCAGGGCGACGATGCCGAGGATTGCGAGAATCTGGAACCAGATCACCGAGTCACTTCCTCATCCGAGTGTGGAACAGGCCGTCGGCGACGATGTTCACCCCGTTGATCAGCGACTGCCCCTTGGCGCGCGAATACTCGGTGTAGAGGATCGTCACCGGTTGTTCGGCGACCCGCCAGTGGTGGTGGTCGATCAGGGCGACGAACTCCGACGCGTGGCTCATGCCGCTCATCAGGAGGTCGAGTTGGCCGGCGACTGTCTTGTTGAAGGCGCGCAGTCCGTTGTGCGCGTCGGTGAGGCCCAGCCGACGGGTGCGTGGACTGAGAAAGACGATGGTGCGCAACGCCATTCGTCGTAGCGGCGGCACGGACTCGCTGCGACCGTCGGCGAAGCGGGTGCCCACGATGATGTCGATCGGCTCGGTGCGCAGGCGGGCGATCATCGCCGCGACGTCGTCGACCTGGTGCTGGCCGTCGGCGTCGAAGGTGACGAAGTAGCGCGCGCCGGGTTGTGCCCGGGCGTATTCGACGCCGGTCTGGATAGCGGCGCCCTGGCCGAGGTTGACCGGGTGCCGGACCAGGCTCACACCGGCGGCCCGGATCTCGGCGACTGAATCGTCGGAACTGCCGTCGTCGACGCACACGATGTTCGGGAAGGTCGCCTTGGCATGGGTCGCGACCTCGCGGATCACCTGCGCCTCGTTGTAGACGGGTATCACCAACCAGACGTCGTCGTTGGTGGTCGCAGCCATGGCCGTAACCCTATCCCGCGCCGAGGCACGTCTAGGCTAGTCGGGTGCCGATCGACGTGATGATGCCCTTCTACGGTGACGTCGCACAGTTTCGGCAGGCCGTCACGAGCGTGCTCGCGCAGGACAACCCCGATCTGGTCCTGACCGTCGTCGACGACTGCTATCCCGATGACGCCCCACGAGAGTGGCTGCTCGGCCTGGACGACCCGCGCGTGCGCTACCTCCGTAACGAGACGAACCTCGGCGTCAACGGCAACTTCCGGCGCTGCGTCGACCTCGTCGAGCACGAGTACTTCGTGGTCATGGGTTGCGACGACGTGATGCTGCCCGGGTATCTGGGCAGCGTTCGCGCGTTGGCGGCGGGCAATCCCGACGCGGCGGTGATCGCGCCGGGCGTGGAGGTGATCGACGATCACGACCGTCCGGTCCGACCCTTGGGCGATCGGATAAAAGGAATGCTCGCGCCGTCGCACACGACCGTTCTGCGGGGCGAGAGCCTGGCGACAAGCCTCTACCACGGCAACTGGACGTACTTTCCGTCGCTGCTGTGGCGAACAGATGCGGTGCGCGCGGTCGGGTTCCGACCGGGACTCGAGGTGGTGCTCGACCTCGCACTCCTCGTCGACCTCGCCGCCACCGGTGCGTCGCTGGCCTACGACCCGACCGTCGTGTTCCGCTACCGCCGCCACGAGGCGTCGGTCAGTTCGGTGCAGGCGGTCGACGGTCGACGCTTTGCCGAGGAGAACCGCTTCTTCGCCGACGAGGCCCGACGCTGCGTCGAACTCGGCTGGAATCGTGCGGCGCGCGCCGCACGGCTGCACGCCACGTCGAGATTGCATCACACCCAGGCGCGAGTCGGCGCGACCGTCGCCCGGCTCCGCCGCTGACCGTCAACGGCGAGTTGCGAGACCCGCGAGGTGCACGCCGACACCGACGAGTGGCCCGACGACGAGCGCCGCGCCGACCCGGACCGAGATGTCGAACGGCAGGGTGAGCACGACGATCGACACCAGCGTCGCCACCCACCAACCCGCGGCGTACCAGCGGTGGGCGCCGGCAGCGATCGTCGACGCACCGGTCACGGTCAGCATGGCGAGGAGGGTCGCACCCGTGGTGAGCGCGGCGACCACGCCGCCGCCCAGTCGGAACTCGGCACCGAAGACCGAACTCAGCAGCCACGGCCCGATGACCCAGGCCAACGCCGACCCGATGACACCCACAGCAACGACGACGCCCAGCGGCGCCGCCAACGAAGCCATCAGCCGGTTCCGTGCCTCGACGAAACGGGTGATGAGCACGCCCTGGAAGCTGTTCAGCGGCACCAGAAGTGGTGCGCGGGTGAGCGTGACAGCGAGGATCAGTGCCCCGACCACGCGCTCGTCGTCGGTGTCGCGGTCGAACAGTCCGATCTCGCTGGTCAGCTTGATGAGCACCGGGAAACCCATCACCAGGACCGCGCTCGCGGCGGCGGCGGCCATGGCGGTCAGCGTGTTGGTGGTCAGTCGCCGGTCGGTGACGTCGCCCGGCAACCCGACCGCGCCGCGCGCCGCCGATGAGCCGAGCAGCAGCAGGCACCACGACACCGATCCGATCACCGTGATGAGCAGAAATGCGACGATGCCCCAGCCGAGGGCGACTGCAAGGATCGCGCCGACCAGCCGGATCAGGGCATCGACGGAGAGCAGCGTCGCGAAGGCCGTCCACGACGCGGCGCCCGCGAGCACGCCACACAGATGCGCATACACCGCGAAACTGGCCACGCCGACGGCCAGGAGCAGCGCCGAGAGCCAGCGGTCGGTGGCGAACACCTGCCCGCTCCACAGTGGAGCAGTGATCGCCACCAGCGCGCCGAGCGCGAGTCCGATCGCCACATTGACCTTCAGCGGACGTGACCCGGACGCGCCACGCGACGAATCCGAAGCCGACCCGAGCGCCGACCGCACCGCCCGCGTCGTCTCCTGCAACTGCCCGTTCTGCGCGCCGGTCACCATGCCGTATGCCGCCCAGAACACCGCGAACACGCCGTATCCCGCTGCGCCGAGATGACGTGCCGCGATGAGCAGCACGAGGTACCCGGATGCCGCGGCGATGATGGTGGCGACGGTGACCCGGCCGAGGGTGCCGGCCATCGACCCTTCTTCGGCTCCGTCCTGTTTCATGGTGCGGCTGTCATGGTGCGGCTCTCATGTCGCGGCGAACGTCAGGCCGGGCCCGGATACGGCGGCAGCGCAGGAGTGAAGAGCCACGCATCCCACAGCGGATTGAGCGAGGTGGTCGAGAAGTTCGCGGCGAGTGCGATGAAGTCCTCGGTGGTCACCGACCCGTAGCGGTATTTGTCGGTCCACCGGTGCAACAGCGCGAAGAAGTTGCCGTCGCCGATCGTCAGTCGCAATGCATGCAGGGTCATCGCGCCGCGCTTGTACACCCAGTCGTCGAACATCTTTCGCGGACCGGGGTCGGCGAGCGGAACCCGCACCGGCGCGGCCGCGAGTTTGGCGTAGTAGTGGCGTGCCCATTCGTCGGCGCTGCGTCCGCCCGACCGCTGACTCCACAACCATTCGGCGTAGCAGGCGAAACCCTCGTGCAGCCAGATGTCGCGCCACCGCGCGAGAGTGACCGAGTTGCCGAACCATTGGTGGGCGAGTTCGTGTGCGACGAGGCGTTCCGCTGTGCGGTGACCGTCGCAGTGATTGGCGCCGAAGGTGGAGAAACTCTGTGCCTCGATGGGGATTTCGAGGTCGTCGTCGGTCACCACGACGGTGTACTGCGGAAAGGGATACGGCCCGAACATCTCGACAAAGGCGTTGACCATCTCGGTCTGCCTGCCGAAGTCGTGGCGAAAGGTTTGCACCAGTCGGGGCGGGACGAGCGCCGACACCGGAATCGGCTTGGTACTCAACGAAACCGGTTTGTACTGGCCGATCTGGATCGACGCGAGGTAGGTGGGCATCGGCTCGACCTGCTGGTACACCCAGGTGGTCTGGCCGGCGCGGGCACGTTTGGACTCGAGCACGCCATTGGCGAGGGCGTGATACGGACTGTCCGTGGTGATGGCGAATCGGTACGGCGCCTTGACGCTCGGGTGGTCGTCGCACGGGAACCACGACGCCGCGCCGTTGGGCTGGTTGGCGCACAGCGCGCCGTCGGACAGTTCCTCCCAGCCGACCTCGCCCCATGGCCCGCGGATCGGCCGCGGTCCACCGTGATAGCGGATGAGGATGGTCAGCGCGCCGCCGGCGGGCACCGCGCTGTCGGGAGTGATCGTGAGTTTGTGACGACGGTGGCTGTAGTGGGCGCGCTTGTCGTTCACGGTCACTCGGTCGACGCGCAGCGACGCGGCCATGTCGAGGGTGAATCGGGCCAGTTCGACGTAGGACGTCGCGGTCAGGGTGGCCACGCCGGTCAGCCGGTTGCTGGCGACCTTGTATTCGAGTTCGAGATCGTAGCGGGAGATGCGATACCCGAGGTTGCCGTTGTGCGGCAGATACGGATCGAGAGTGTCTGCGGGCGTACCGAGAACGGGCTGCCGGGCCGACGCACCACGCGAACCCGAGCCAGACTTTCCCGGCACTGATTCTCCTCTTCCGGTGGTCACGGGTTGATTGCGGTTGTGCCGGCGGCGTCTCGATTGTGTGGAATCGCCACAGTGGATTCGCCCGTCAACCAGACTCAGAGTACCCGCCGACCCCCGGTTGCACCGGTACCGGTCCGGGGATGCGTGAAGACGGTGCGCATGGCTACTGTGGGGAATAATCGGACCGTGGTCCGGTTAAACCATTCGGTCGGGACCGAACCCAAGGAGAGACGTACATGGTCGGCTTCAGCACGGTCGCGCAGTTTCTAGCGCGTTTGATTCTCGGTGTCATCTTCATCGCACACGGCTGGCAGAAACTGCACACCAACGGCATCGATGCCACCGCGACGTTCTTCAAGTCGCGCGATATCCCGATGCCCACGACAGCCGCCTACGTCGCGACGTGGGTCGAGTTGGTCGGCGGGATCTTCCTGATCATCGGACTGCTGCTCCCGCTGGTGGCCGTCCTGCTGATCCTCGACATGCTCGGCGCCATCTATTACGTCCACTGGGACAACGGATTCTGGGCAACCAACGGCGGCTGGGAATGGCCGGCCGCGCTGATCGCCGGACTCCTGGCCGTCGGTTTCGCCCCGTCGGGCCGAGCCGCGGTGGACGGTCTCGTGATGAGTCGCAGGCGGCGATCGCGGGCGACCGTCGACGGCTGATCCTTCGATTGCGATAGAAGCCGACCGTCAGTGCCGTAGATCTGCGCCACCTGGTGACTCAGATCTACGGCACAAGGCGTTCCGGACGTCCGCCTCAGGCGATGGCCAGGCCCTCGCGCGTGATCGCGGCGTCGGATACGGGCAGGCCCGCGATCACGCTGTTCAGCGACGCCAGCAGGTCCGCGCTGTGGCGCAGGCGCACGCCGTCGATGAGCCCGGGTTCGATCATCGCGCTGTAGTCGGCGTCGCGCCGGTAGACCGCGGCGGCGCCCAGCAGTCGCGCGGCCTGCTGCGGGTCGGTGTCCCACAGCGCGTCGGCGGTGGTGAGGTAGAGCCGCAGGGCAGGTGGGTAATCGTGCAGGTGCACCAGCGCCCAGGCCCAATGCTTGGCGACGTCGACGGTGTCGGCCTCGGCGCGTCCGTGGGTCCGCACGTACTTGCCGTGCAGTTCGCTGCACAGCGGCGTGCAATCCGACCACATCTGCAGTTCGGATGTGCATCGCACGCAGTCGTGCAGATTCGACAGATATCTGGGTGAATAGGGCCCTTCCCGTCGCGCACGGATCTCCCGCAGCACCGAGAACTCGGCCAGTGCGTGAGTGTATTCGCCCGCGGAGAGCAAGGCCTGGGCCTCGGCCTGCATTTCCTCGATCACCCTGTGCATTGTCGCCGATCGGGCCTGGTTGATACCCCGATTCGGGCGAACCGATGAGGGATCGTTGTGCGAGGGTGACGGACGCCATGACATTGATGGCGCGGTATCGCCGAGCAGCGAGGGCCCCGGGCATATCGTGAAAGGTATGAACGACATCGGCAGCACACCAGAAGGTTCGGACGGCGAGTACAGCCTCGACGACGACGATCAGCTGCAACCGGGCGACACTCTCGACGACCGCGGCGTCGAAGATGTCCTCGACGAGGGATATTCGCCTCCGGACTTCGCGCCGAAGGGTGCCGTGCACGGGCTCACCGCTCAGGAGATGCGTGAGGGCGTGACCCTCGACGAGCGGCTCGCCGAAGAGGAGCCCGACGTCGGCGCCACCGATCCGCTCGACGACATCGAGGCCGACCGGCGCGACGAATCGAACTGGGAATCACACGAATCCGACAGCGACGACGAGTTCCCCGAGAACGACGAGGTGGGCGCGACCCGCGCGGGACGGCTGATCGCACCGGACGCCGGTTCGGGCATCGACACCGACTCCGACGTGTTCGCCACCGACGCCGGCATCGACGGGGCAGGTGCCTCCGCCGAGGAAGCTGCCGTGCACTACATCGATCCCGACGCGCGACAGTAGGGCTCCTGACCAGCAGTGACGCTGTTTTGTCGGTGGTCTCTGGTGGACTGGGTATGGGTGCGTGTCGCGTCGTTCGTTGCAACGACCGTCGTTGACACGTCCCACCCGCGCGGACACGATGGAAGGTGGAGCTCGACGCCAGTCCGCCGGTATCACCTGTACCGCCGCCTTTGAAACCGTCGCCACCCCGAGGATGCCCAATGAGCATTACCGAGCACGTTTCCACCGATTCGCCCAACGGAGTGACCAGTCCCGGCCTCACGCCGTCTGTCGTTTCACGATTTCTCGACGTGCGGTCGACGACCGACGCGCTGACGGCGAGCCTCTCACCCGAGGACCAGACTCCGCAGTCGATGACCGACGCGAGCCCGGCCAAATGGCATCGCGCCCACGTCACGTGGTTCTTCGAGGAATTCATCCTGCGGCAAGACCCGGACTACGTCGTCTATGACGAGACCTTTCGCTACCTCTTCAACAGCTACTACGAGGCGGTCGGCGCCCGACACCCCCGTCCCGACCGCGGCCTGGTCACCCGGCCCGGCGTCACCGACGTCACGCGCTATCGCGAGTATGTCGACGCCGCGATCGTGTCGGCTCTCGAGCGGGGGCGTCTCGACGCGGCTGCACTGGATCTCGTCGAACTCGGTTGCAATCACGAACAGCAGCATCAGGAACTGATCCTGATGGACATCAAGCACCTGTTCTCCACGCATGCGTTCGCGCCGGTCTACGTCGATCGTGCCCCCGACGAGTCGTCGTCGGCTCATCCGCTGTCGTGGCGTCCGTTCGCCGGAGGCGTGCACGAGATCGGCCATGCCGGAACGGGATTCGCCTACGATAATGAAGGGCCACGGCACCGGGTCTTCCTCGAGGACTTCGAGATCGCCGATCGTGCCGTGACCAATGCCGACTGGCTGGAGTTCATGCACGACGACGGCTACCGCCGGGCCGAGTTCTGGCTGTCCGACGGGTGGGCCCGCATCCGTGAAACCGGTTGGGATGCACCGGGTTACTGGCATCACGACGATGGTGAGTGGTCGACGTTCACGCTGTCGGGCCGACGCCCGGTGGTGCTCGACGAGCCGGTGGCGCACGTGTCCTTCTACGAAGCGGACGCCTACGCGCGTTGGGCGGGTGCCCGATTGCCCACCGAGTTCGAGTGGGAGATCGCCGCGGCGGCAACGGGATCGGTGCGCGGGCAACTGCTCGATCCGGCCCGATGCCACCCGGGGCGGGCCGGGGTCACCATGGTCGGCGACGTGTGGGAGTGGACCGCGAGCGCCTACCTGCCCTACCCGGGATTCGTCCCGGCCAACGGGGCGGTCGGCGAGTACAACGGAAAGTTCATGTCCGACCAGCATGTTCTGCGCGGCGCGAGCGCGGTGACCCCGAAGGGACACGAGCGGATCACGTACCGCAATTTCTTCCCGGCGTCCTCGCGCTGGGTGTTCTCCGGCCTGCGGCTGGCCCGATGACCGTCGAACTCGGCAGTCCGCTCGCGGCCGACGCACTTGCCGGTCTATGGCAAGACCCGCCGACCCTGCCGGTGAAATGGCTGTACGACGAACGCGGCAGCAAGCTGTTCGACGAGATCACCCGACTCCCGGAGTACTACCCCACCCGGCGCGAGACGGCGATCCTGACAGCGCGCGCCGCCGAGATCGCGGCGGTCACCCAGGCCGAGATGATGGTCGAACTGGGGTCGGGCACCTCCACCAAGACGCGGTTGCTGCTCGACGCCTTCGCCGCGCACTGGGAGAAGTGCACCACCCGGCTCCGCTATGTCCCCGTCGACGTCAGCAACGAGATCCTGGGCACGGCAGCGGAGATCCTGTCCATCGACTACCCGTCGGTCGACGTGGTTCCGGTGGTCGCAGACTTCACCGAACCGGATCTGCCCCTGCCCGCGGCGTCGGGGCCGCGGGTCGCGGTGTTCCTGGGCGGCACCATCGGCAATTTCTACCCGGAGGACCGCGCCCGGTTCTATCAGCGGCTGGCCGGCTCACTCTCGCCCGGCGACTACTTCCTCATGGGTGCCGATCTCGTCAAAGACACCGGCCGGCTCGTCGCCGCGTACAACGACAAGGCCGGTGTCACAGCCGATTTCAACCGGAACATGATCGAGGTGCTGCGCACCGGACTCGACGCCCGTGGGCTGTACGCCGACGACTTCGACCACATCGCACGCTGGAATCCGGTCGACCACCGCATCGAGATGTGGCTGCGGGCGCGGCGCGACGTCGCTGCGTATTTCGAAGTGCTGCAACGGCCCTGGCGGATCTCTGCGGGAACCGAGATCCTCACCGAGATCAGCACCAAGTTCGACGCCGCCGACCTCGCGTCGGAGTTGGGCGACGCGGGCCTGCCGGTCGTCGCGTCCTGGACCGATCCGGCCGGGGATTTCCTCCTGGTGCTCAGCCGTCGCTGAGTAGCTCGCGCACACGTGGGATCACCTGTGTGCCATAGAGTTCGATGCTGCGCATCAGTTGGGGATGACCAAGTGTGCCGTGTGAGTACTTCAGGTCGAAGCGGCTCAGGCCCAGTGCGGAAACGGTGGCCGCGATCTTGCGCGCCACAGTCTCCGGTGACCCGACGTAGAGGGACCCGCCGGGTCCGGTGGAGCGGTCGAACTCGATCCGCGTCGGCGGTGGCCAGCCACGTTCACGGCCAATACGTGCGACGTAGGTCCGGTAGTGCGGCCACAGTTCTTCACGGGCCTGCTCATCGGTGTCGGCGACGTGACCGGGGGAGTGCACGCCCACCGGGAGCCCGTCGTGCTCGAGTTCACGCAGAGCCCGGTGATAGAGGTCGACGTACGGCTTGAACCGCAACGGGTCGCCGCCGATGATCGCGAGCATCAACGGAAGGCCGTAACTCGCAGCGCGGACAACGGATTCGGGACTCCCGCCGACCGCGATCCACGTGGGCAGGGGTGCGTTCTCCAGTTGCGGGTAGACAATCTGGTCGCGCAGCGGACCCCGCGTCGAACCCGACCAGGTGACCGGCCCACCGCCACGTAAGGCGTCGAACAGTGCCAGTTTGTCGGTGAAGAGTTCCTCGTAGTCGGCGAGGTCGTACCCGAACAGCGGAAACGACTCGGTGAACGAACCGCGACCGAGGATGACCTCGGCGCGGCCCGACGACAGGGCGTCGAGCGTCGAGAACCGTTCGAAAACCCGGATGGGGTCGTCGGAGGACAGCACGGTGACCGCCGAACCGAGACGTATGCGACGGGTGCGGGCGGCGATGGCGCCCAGCACCACCTCCGGCGCCGACACCGCGTAGTCGTCGCGGTGATGCTCCCCGACGCCGAGGAAGTCGACACCCACCTGATCGGCGAGAATTGCCTGGTCGAGCAGGTTGCGCAGCGTCTGCGCACCGGAGATCAGCGAGTCATTCTCGTCGACGGTGACGTCGCCGAAGGTGTCGAGGCCGAGCTCTACGTTCTCTGGAGTTGCCATGTCCTCACCTATACGGGATGAATGTCTGGGCACAAAGCCCTGTTTACGCCGGGCAGCTATCGCCTGGTGCCCGAGCGTGTGACATGCTGTTGCCGCAGTCAACGAGCCTCGTTGGCGACCCGACTCTTCAGCAAGAAGGAGCTAGCCCAATGTGGGACTCGTTCTGGGACTTCATCTGGTACACGATCGTCATCTTCGCGTTCGTCGCCTACCTGATCGTCCTCTGGCACATCATCTCCGACCTCTTCCGTGACAAGGCGTCCTCCGGTTGGGCCAAGGCCGCGTGGGTGATCTTCCTGATCATCTTCCCGTACCTGACGGCCATCGTGTATCTCCTCGCCAAGGGCAAGGGGATGGCCGAGCGTCAGCGCGAGGCCTACGCCGAGGCCAAGAAGGCCTCCGATGCCTACATTCAGTCGGTTGCCGGCGCTACGCCCGCACAGCAGATCTCCGAGGCAAAGTCCCTGCTCGACGCGGGTTCGATCACGCCCGAGGAGTTCGAGGCACTGAAGGCCAAAGCACTCAGCTGACCCAGCTTCACCGAAGGCGCCCGCACACTCGATGTGTGGGCGCCTTTGCTTCGCCCTCCGTTGGCTGGCATGCGAGCCTGCCCTCCGCTGGCTAGGTGCGAGCCTGCGAGCCATTAGCCCCCGGCGAGATGACATCGTTGTCTCACCACGCCCTTCGAGGCGAGCAAGCTCGCACCTAGCCAGCGGGCGGGGCGCTTCGGGCAGATCCGTTTATTCAGCTCAAAGCGCGGGGCAACGAGCTCGTCCGGATCAGCGACCCACCCGCCGACCTCGTCGGCGATCGTGGAGGCGGGACGAACGTTGCCGCCCATGCGGCTGGGGAGCTTCCGCGCGGCCGGCACCGCGACAACCAGAGCCGAATTGGAGAATGCGAGTGCTGCAGCAATCGCATTCTCCAACTCAACTCGAGTTCTCACAGCTCGACGCGGGACGTGACCAAACACAAACCCAGGCCGCACCCGACCTGGCCGGTGATGCGCCCCGGGGTGCCCTCAGACCACACCCTGTGCCGAATCGGCCCAACTGTGTGCTGCAGCACACAGATTCTCCAACAGGACACAGAGCGTCTGGACCGCCTCCGCGCGGCAGACTGCGTCTCCCCAGGTCAGCGCGGTGGTCGCTTAACTCTTCGGATCAAGAGTGGCGGATTCTCACCAGGTCGGTGGCGCCGGGAACGGATCCTGCGTACGCCCGACGAGGTCGGCGACGGATTCGATGACCATCGTCGGACGGTACGGGTACATCTCCACCGACGCGGCCGTGGAGATTCCGGACAACACCAGGATCGTCTGCATGCCGGCTTCCATGCCGGAGATGACGTCGGTGTCCATGCGGTCGCCGATCATCAGCGAATGCTCGGAGTGGGCGCCCATGCGTCGCATCGCGGTCCGCATCATCAACGGATTGGGCTTCCCGACGTAGTAGGGTTCGCGGCCGGTCGCCCGGGTGATCAACGCGGCGACCGCACCGGTTGCGGGCAGCGACCCACTCGTCGACGGCCCGGTCGCGTCGGGATTGGTCGCGATGAACCGGGCGCCGCGTTCGACCAGCCGGATGGCCGTGGTGATCGCCTCGAACGAGTAGGTGCGCGTCTCGCCGAGCACCACGTAGTCGGGGTCGGAGTCGGTGATGACGTAGCCGATCTCGTGCAGCGCGGTCGTCAGCCCCGATTCGCCGACCACGTACGCCGTCCCTTCCGGTCGTTGTGATTCCAAGAACCGGGCCGTGGCCAGGGCCGACGTCCAGATGGACTCCTCGGGAATGTCGAGGCCGGAGCGCAGAAGCCGGGCGCGTAGATCGCGTGGCGTGCGGATCGAGTTGTTGGTGAGCACGGTGAACGGGGTGCCGGCGGATCGCAGTTCGGCGAGGAAGGTGTCGGCGCCGGGAATCAGGTGTTCCTCACGGACCAGCACGCCGTCCATGTCCATCAAGTAAGTCCAGTCCATGACAGCCGATTATCGTCGCGTCTATGGCATCGGTGGATGAAACAGGGCGCAACCGCCGTCGCGCTGACACAATGTCTGTCAGTCCGGGGGTCGATCGAGTCGGCGCCCACCGATGATCAACGTGGAGCGGATGTGATCGCGTACCTGAGCAAGCGCATCGCTGTATGGGCCTTGCTTGTGTTCGTGGCCACCAACTTGACGTATTTCCTGGCCAACGCGATGCTCGACCCGCGATCCAACTATGCCGCGCGCCGGCCACCCCTGCCCGAGGCTCAGGTCGACGCGACACTGTCGGGCTACAACCTCAACGACAAGGTGCCGATTCTCGAACGCTGGTGGACGTGGCTGAGCGGCATCCTCTTCCACTGGGATTGGGGCAGGACGCCCCTCGGATTGAGCGTCAACGAGCAGATCAGCTTCCGGATGATGTCGTCGGTACAGTTGCTGGCCGCGGCGACGATCCTCTCGACGCTCCTGGGTATCGCGGTCGGCGTCTACACGGCTCTGCGGCAGTACAAGCTGTCCGACCGTGCCTGGCAGTTAGTCTCCCTCGCCTCCATCAACCTGCCGGTGCCTGTTCTCGGACTCGGCATCGTGCTGCTCGGAATCTCGGTCAACCAGGCACTCGGAAACACCGTCGTCTACGTATCGGGGTCGGAGAGTCTGGGGATCAGCGGGTTCTGGGCGGTCGCGGGCGACCGTGCGCAACACCTGATCTTGCCGACGCTGACCTTGGTGATCGGCGGCTACGCGGGATTGCACCTGCTGCAGCGGTCGCTGCTGCTCGACACCATCAACTCCGACTACGTCCGCACGGCACGCGCCAAGGGCCTGACGCGGGGACAAGCGGTGCGCAAGCACGCACTGCGGACCGCGATCATCCCGGTCGCGGTAGGTATCGCCTTTGCGATCCCCGCGGTTTTCACCGGTGCTGTCTTGACCGAGACCATCTTCGCCTGGGAGGGCATGGGGCGGTATTTTGTCAGTTCGATCAACACCAGTGACATCAACGGAGTGGTGGCGGTCGCTGCGTTCGGTGCCGCGGCGACGGCTGTGGGCGCGATCCTGGCCGACATCGTCGTCGTGTATCTCGACCCTCGAGTGCGGGTGAGCTGACATGTCGAATCTTCCCCAGGAACCGAATCGCACCGGATCGGGCGGCCACGACGCCGCATCCGTGCCGATCATGGGCGAGAGCGGCGGCCTGCTCGCCGAGAGCGACAACTCGACGGCCCCGCTCGCGCATCGTCGGTCGGGTCGCACCAAGATCCTCGCCAAGAGATTCATGCGAAACCGGTCGGCGATGGTCGGCCTGGTGATCTTCGTGCTGCTCGTCCTGTTCGCGCTGTTCGGTGGGATGGTGGCCAAGTACTCCTACACCGACGTCGACTTCTTCGCGATCGCGTTGCCGCCGTCGCCGGAGCACTGGTTCGGGACCACCAACGCGGGCAACGACCTGTACGCACAGGTGGTCCACGGCCTGCAGCGGTCGTTGACCATCGCGATCTGTGTGTCGGTCGGGACCGCGGTGATCGCCGCCCTGCTCGGCGGGTTGTCGGCGTACTTCGGGGGCTGGGCGCAGCGAATCATCCTGGGTGCCATCTACATTCTGCTGGTGGTGCCGTCATTCCTGATCCTGGCGTTGGTGTCGACCAGCACCGGCGGCGACTGGCGATGGCTCGTGGTGGTGCTGATCGCCTTCGGCTGGATGATGCTGGCCCGAGTGATCCATTCGATGGCCTTGTCGCTGCGGGAACTCGACTACGTCACCGCCGCCCGGTACCTCGGTGTGCCTGCGCTCGTGATCATCGTCCGGCATATCCTGCCGAACATGGCGTCGTTGCTCGTCTTGAATCTCGCGCTCGGGGTGGTCGCCACCGTGCTGACCGAGACGGGCCTGTCGTTCCTCGGTTTCGGCGTCAAGATCCCCGACGTCTCGTTGGGCTCGCTGCTGCAATCGGGCAGTGGTTCACTCGAGTCGTCGCCGTGGTTGTTCTGGTTCCCGGCCGGAGCCCTTGCGTTGCTGACCATTTCGATGGCGCTGATCGCCGATGGCTTGCGCGACGCCTTCGACCCCACCTCCACCAAGGGTGCCGCCTCGTGAACGACGTGGTGCTCGAGGTGGGTGACCTGCGTGTGTCCTTCGGCAGCGAAGCCGGTCGGGTGGAGGCCGTTCGTGGGCTGTCGTATGAGCTGCGTTCGGGTAAAACCACGGCGATCGTGGGCGAGTCGGGCTCGGGGAAGTCGGTGTCGGCGATGGCCGTCCTCGGGCTGCTGCCTGACACAGCGCGCATCGACGGATCGGTACGGCTGCGCGATCGGGAGCTGATCGGACTGTCCGACAAGGACATGTCGTCGATACGAGGCCAGGAGATCTCGATGATCTTCCAGGATCCGTTGTCGTCGTTGACGCCGGTGTTCACCGTCGGATCGCAGATCGTCGAGGCTCTGCAGGCACATCAGCGGATCGCGTCGAAGCCGGCGTGGTCGCGCGCGGTGGAGCTGCTCGACCTGGTCGGTATCCCCGATCCGGCCAGGCGCGCCAAGGCTTTTCCGCACGAGCTCTCCGGCGGTATGCGACAGCGCGTCATGATCGCGATGGCGATGGCCAACGACCCGGCGGTCATCATCGCCGACGAGCCGACCACGGCGCTCGACGTCACGATCCAGGCGCAGATCCTCGACCTGTTGAAGACCGCGCAGCGCGAGACCGGTGCGGCGGTCTTGCTCATCACGCATGACCTCGGGGTGGTGGCCGGCACGGCCGACGACGTCGTGGTGATGTACGCGGGCAGGCCGGTCGAACGCGCCGACGTCGACACGCTCTACCAAGAGCCGCGGATGCCCTACACGATCGGGCTTCTCGGCGCGGTGCCCCGCGTGGACCGCCGCGTCGAGATGCTGACCCCCATCCCTGGTACGCCGCCAGTGCTGATCGACCCGCTCGACGAGTGCATGTTCGCGCCGCGGTGCCCGATCGCCATCGACGATTGCCGGAGCAGCGAGCCGCCGCTGCGGAAGATGTCCGCACACGGCCACGATGCGGCGTGTGTGCGCTCGGGTGAGATCACCGGGGCCGGCACCGTTTCCGGCGATCCGGTGTTTCCGGTATCAGACGTGTCATCGTCGGAATCCGCAGTGCCACGCGAGGATCGACCCGTGGTGCTCGACGTCGTCGGGATGCGGAAGTTCTTCCCGCTCACCAGTGGCCTCCTCAAGCGTCGGATCGGCACGGTGCGCGCGGTCAAGGGCGTGAGCTTCGACATCCGCGCTGGCGAGTGCATGGCCATCGTCGGCGAGTCCGGCAGCGGGAAGTCGACGACGCTCCTCGAAGTGATGGACTTCGCGCAGCCCGCCGGCGTGGTGCGAATCGGTGGGGTGGATCCGGCGTCGGTCCGCAAGCGGGCGGCGCGCTCGCTTCGCCAAGACGTCTCGATCGTGTTCCAGGACCCTTCCGAAGCTCTCGATCCGCGTTTCACCGCCTACGACATCGTCGCCGAACCATTACGCGCACTCGGCACTTCACGTTCCGACACCGAGGCCAAAGTGGCCGGGCTGTTACGACGAGTGGGCTTGGACCCGGTACATTCGGATCGCTTCCCGGCCGCGTTCTCGGGTGGCCAGCGTCAACGACTCGCCATCGCGCGTGCGCTGGCGACAGATCCGTCACTCATCATCCTCGACGAGCCGCTGTCGGCGCTCGACGTCTCGGTGCAGGCCGACATCGTCAACCTGATCCGGCAACTGCAGTCCGACGGCGATGTTGCCTATCTCGTTGTCGCACACGATCTGTCGGTGGTACGGCACTTGGCCGACCGGGTCGCGGTGATGTACTTGGGCGAGTTCGTGGAGGTCGGCGACACCGATCGCGTCTTCGACAACCCGGCCCACCCCTACACGCGCGCGTTGCTGTCGGCGGTGCCGATCCCCGACCCGGCCGCCGAACGCGCCCGCACGCCGATCGTGCTGAGCGGCGAGCAGCCGAGCCCCACCGCCGAGATCGTGGGCTGCAGTTTCACCGGGCGATGCCCGCTGTATGCAACACTCGACGACGAGCGCCAAACCCGGTGCCGGAGCCATCACCCGGAGCTGCGCGTCATCGGTGACGCCGACGACCACGCAGCGTCCTGTCATTTCATGGAGGTCAGCGTATGAGGGGTTCGGGCAAGAGCGGCTTGGGTAAGACACGGCTGTTGGTCGTGCTGGCCGCGGCGTGCATGGGTGTGGCACTGGTGTCGGCATGCGGGAGTGACTCCGACACCGGCGCTCCCATCTCGGTGACCGGCGCCCAGATCAACGAACAACCGCGCGACAACCTCCGCGAGGGTGGATCGCTCACTACTGCGCTTGTGGAGGTCTCACCGCAGTGGAACACCTTCCAAGCCGACGGCACGGCCTACACGCAGTTGTTGTGGCGTTGGTACAACCCGAACCTGGCGTATTTCTCACCCGACGGCGAGTATCGACCCAACACCGACTTCGTGACGAAGGTGGACAAGACCCTGGTCGACGGCAACACCGTGGTGACCTACACGCTGAACCCCAAGGCGTCCTACAACGACGGCACGCCCTTCGATTACCGCTCCTTCGTGACGACCTGGCAGGCCAACTCCGGTAGAGATGCCCGCTACGTCACGAGTTCGACCGACGGATACGACAAGATCGACTCGGTGACCCGGGGAGTCGACGATCGCCAGGTGGTCGTCCGCTTCAAGGGTGTCTACGCCTGGCCCGACGGGCTGTTCAACAATGTTCTGCACCCAAAGGTCGCAAATCCGGACTTCTACAACAAGGCCTATCTCCAGCAACCCCATCCCGAACTCGGCGCCGGGCCGTACACGATCGCGTCCTACGACCGCAATCAGGGCACCGTCGTGTTCCAACGGAATCCCAAGTGGTGGGGCAATCCAGGGAAGCTCGATCAGCGGGTGTTCCGGCAGATGGAGTCCCAGGCCTCGATCAATGCTTTCCGCAACGGGGAGATCGACGCCACTGGAGTGGGCACCAAAGATCGTTTGGCGCAGGTGAAATCGATGAGTGGCATCGACATTCGGACGTCGGCCACGCCGGCTCAATCCCTGATGGTGATCAACACCGATTCGCCGATCCTCGCCGATGTCCGAGTTCGTGAGGCGATCATGCGCGGCACCGACCGGGCGACGCTGGCGAAGATCGAGTTCAACGGACTCAATTACTCGGAGCCACTCCCCGGCTCGTTGTTGCTCTACTCTTTCGAGAAAGGCTATGAGGACAACCTCTCCGGCGTAGTGGACTTCAATGCCGACCAGGCCAAACAGCTTCTCGACCAGGCGGGTTGGACGGTCGGGGGCGACGGCACCCGGACGAAGGACGGTCAGCGGCTGACGCTGACCTTGCCGACGCTCGGCGACGATCCCACCGGGCAGGCCCAAGTGCGGGCCTTGCAAGCGATGTACAAGACCATCGGCGTCGACCTCAACGTGATCCAGCGTCCGTCGTCGGACTTTTCAAAGGTCGTCACCAACAAGGAATTCGACATCTTCCTGATGGGCTTCCAGTCCAGTGATCCGTTCGGAATGGCGTACTTCTGCCAGATCTGGTGCGAGAAGTCATCCTTCAACAAGAGTGGTGCCGGTTCGCCGCAGTTGGACGCCGAGATCGCACGGGTCGGGCAGATCGCCGATCCGGCAGAACAGATCGCGGCGGGAAACAAGGTGGAGCGCACCGCCTTCGCGCAGTACGCGATGCTTCCGTTCACCAACGGGCCCACCATGGTCGCCGTGAAGCAGGGACTCGCGAACTACGGTGCGGGGCAGTTCTTCGTCGGCCCGGTCGAGGACATCGGCTGGCAGAAGTAGGAGGGCGGCCTCACCGGTGCTTGAGCACGTTGACGACGTTTCCGGCCGGATCACGGAAGAAGAATCGGCGAACGCCCCACTCCTCGTCGGACAACGCGTGGACGATCTCGAGCCCGGCGGCCTCGGCGGCCGCGTGTGCGGCGTCGACGTCCTCGACCTGGAGGGAGGCGACCGGATTGCACGACGCGGTCGCATCTTCGGTCATCAGACTGAACTGGGCGACGTCACCGGAGCCGAGCGTGACGATCCAGCCATGGTCCATCAGCACCTCGAGGCCGAGGGTCTGCCGGTAGGCGGTGGTGGCGGCCGCGATATCGTCGACGGTCAGAATGGGTACTGCGCGTGACAGCTTCATTCGGCCACCATAATCGGTGACGGTGGCCGTTACGGCCGGCTCACGCGCCACAGAGGGTTGACGGGACCGTGCCCGGCACCCAGCGGGTACGCCGCAGCGAGACCCTTCGATACCCAACTCTTGGCGAAGGCAACCGCGTCGGGTACCGAATACCCGTGTGCGAGTGCGGCTGTGATGGCCGCGGCGAGGGTGTCGCCGGCGCCGTGGTCGTGGGGGGTGTCGATGCGCACGTGGTCGAACTCGTGGAACTCGGTGCCGTCGTAGAGCAGATCGGTGCTGCGGTCGGAACTCCGCAGATGTCCGCCCTTCACCAATGCCCACTGCGCACCCAGGCCGTGCAGAACCCGGGCCGCATCGCGTTGGGTGGCATCGTCGACGACGTCGATTCCGGTGATGAGCCGCACCTCGTCGAGGTTGGGCGTCACCACGGTGGCCAGCGGAATCAGCGTGTCACGCAACGTGTCCAAGGCCTCGGTGGCGAGAAGCGGGTCGCCGTGCATCGAAGCGCATACCGGGTCGACGACGAGCGGTACGTCGGAGCCGCGGCCCAGACCGGACTCTCGGCACTGCGCCGCTACCGCGTCGATGATCGGGGCCGACGCCAGCATGCCGGTCTTGGCCGCACCAATGCCGATGTCGTCGATCACGCAACGCATCTGGGCGGCCACCACGTCAGGAGTGATCTCCTGGAAACCGCTGACACCCAGCGAGTTCTGCACCGTGACCGCGGTGACCGCAACACAGGCATGAAGACCGAGTAGTGCAAAGGTGCGCAAGTCGGCCTGGATGCCCGCGCCGCCACCGGAGTCCGACCCGGCGATGGTCATCACCCGGATCGGGGTGGAACCCGGTGCGGCGGTGGGTAACAGCGGGACGTCCGTCATGTGGTGGTGGCCTCCAGGGGTAGATAGACGCGGTTGCCGGCCTCGACGAACTCCGCCGACTTGGCCGCCATCTCCTGCGCGATCTTGCGGTCGATGTCCTCGGCGGTGACGAGATTGTTCTCCTCGGCATAGGCGCGCACGTCGGCGGAGATGCGCATCGAGCAGAACTTGGGGCCGCACATGGAACAGAAGTGGGCGGTCTTGGCCGGTTCGGCGGGCAGTGTCTCGTCGTGGTACTCGCGGGCGGTGTCCGGGTCGAGGGCCAGGTTGAACTGGTCGGTCCAGCGGAACTCGAAGCGCGCCTTGGACAGTGCGTCGTCGCGGGACTGTGCACCCGGCAGTCCCTTGGCGAGGTCGGCAGAGTGCGCGGCGATCTTGTAGGTGATCACACCGACCTTCACGTCGTCGCGGTTGGGCAGCCCGAGGTGTTCTTTCGGCGTGACGTAGCAGAGCATGGCGGTGCCCGCCTGGGCGATCATCGCGGCGCCGATCGCCGAGGTGATGTGGTCGTAGGCTGGTGCGATGTCGGTCGCGAGCGGGCCGAGGGTGTAGAACGGCGCCTCCTCGCAGAGCTCTTCCTCGAGCCGCACGTTCTCGGCGATCTTGTGCATCGGGACGTGGCCCGGACCTTCGATCATCACCTGCACGCCATGGGATTTCGCGATCTTCGTGAGCTCGCCGAGCGTTCGGAGTTCGGCGAACTGCGCCTCGTCGTTGGCATCGGCGATCGAACCCGGACGCAGGCCGTCGCCGAGCGAGAAGGTGATGTCGTAGCGCGCGAAGATCTTGCACAGCTCGTCAAAGTGCGTGTACAGGAACGACTCCTGATGATGGGCAAGGCACCACGCGGCCATGATCGACCCGCCTCGGGAGACGATGCCGGTGACCCGTCGGGCCGTCAGCGGGACGTATCGGAGCAGCACCCCGGCATGCACCGTCATGTAGTCGACGCCCTGCTCGGCCTGCTCGATCACCGTGTCGCGGTAGATCTCCCACGTCAGTTTGGTGGGATCGCCGTTCACCTTCTCCAAAGCCTGATAGATCGGCACCGTGCCCACCGGGACGGGCGAGTTGCGCAGGATCCATTCGCGCGTCATGTGGATGTCCTTGCCGGTGGACAGATCCATGATGGTGTCGGCCCCCCAGCGCGTGGCCCACACCATTTTCTCCACTTCCTCGGCGATGGAACTGGTGACCGCGGAGTTGCCGATGTTGGCGTTGACCTTCACCGCGAACGCCTTGCCGATGATCATCGGTTCCGATTCCGGGTGCCGATGATTCACCGGGATCACCGCACGGCCAATCGCGACCTCGCTGCGGACCAACTCGGCGTCGACGCCCTCGCGAGCGGCGATATAGCGCATCTCGTCGGTGATGATCCCCGCGCGTGCCCACGCGAGCTGGGTGGCGGCGCCGTCGATGGGGTCGGGTCGCTGCCACGCGTCGCGGATGGGCGGCAGGCCGGCTTGGACGTCGATGTGCGCCGTCGAATCGGTGTACGGCCCGGAGGTGTCGTAGACGTCGAGGTGCTCGCCGTTGGTGAGGTGGATACGGCGCTGAGGAACGCGAAGGTGGTCGAGTTCGCAGTAGTGCTTGATGCTGCCCTCGATCGGGCCGGTGGTCAGCAGGTCGGCGTCGACGGTGATGTCGGTGCGCGAACCGGATGTGGGTATACGAGTGCCCATGAGATGTCTCCCTACGCCGGCATTACCCGGACAGGTTCAGGCGGTCGGCGACCGCCCGTCGCCATCTCAGCCCTCGGTGTCGTGAGAGCCCCCGCGATGTTGAGTTGTGGCTGTGAGTCAACCCCAGCGGTGCGAACGCACCGTCCGACACTCTACGCCCTATCCGACCGGACAGGATTGTTTGCTGTGCCTCCGTAGCCATGGCAGGGCTACGGTTCCGTAAGGTACTGTGTGACCCGAATCACAGTAGTGACGTGAGGCGCCTGGCTGGGGAATCAGGCGCACACGCCGTGGTCCGTGCGTAGTCGTCTGAGCATTTCCGGGAGGGAATCCGTTGAACAGGAAACATCGGCAACCGCCGCCGCAGTCCGCGCAGGCGATTCTCCAGCAGATCTCACAGGTCGTGCACAATCCCGAACGGGATCGATTCGAGTTGTGGGTGGCCGGCGACCTGGTCGGCGTGCTCGGCTATTCGACCGAGACGACCGACGGTCAGACGACGGTCACGGTGCTGCACACCGTCCTCTACGACGAGTATTCCGGTCATGGTCTCGGGACCCGGCTGACGCGGTGCGTCATCGGATACGTCCGCGACCAGAACGCGCGGTTGCGGCCGGTGTGTTCGTTCACCAAGCACTACGTCGACGCCCATCCGGGGATCGTCGCGCTTGCGCCGGCCTGATCCGACGAGTGCAGCAGTCGGTCTCCTGACCAGGGCAAATCCGTCAGCGTCGTACCCGAAAAATCTAGGGGAAGAACTTCTTCCCCGGGGTTCATGGTCGTCCGCGAGAATTTTCTGGGGGAGGACTCCAAGGGTAGGGGAAGAAGATTCCTCCCCTACTTTTGTGGCGGCGGATCGGGGTCGACGGTGGCCACCGAAGTCGAATGCAAGTTAGGGTAGGCTAATTTCGAAACTGCTGTCGACGGGAGGCTGATGATGACAGAGGTGTCCACCAAGGGGCGTGGCTGGCAAGGTGCCGTGCTCAAACTGCTGCGTGCCGACGACTTCGCGTTCACCGTGACCAGCACGGAACCGTCACCGATCACTACGTGCGCCTCGGATTCACCGGTGGCGGATTGCTGACGGAGGTCAAGCAACACCCGACGATGTGGGTGCGAATGTGGTTCGAGGACAACGGCAAGTTGCATCAGCGTGGCTACACGCTGGTCGACCCCGATCCGGCGTCGGACACTTTTCACATCGAGTTCGCCATCCACGACGGCGCGTCGGCACGCTGGGCGCAGCAGGCACAACCCGGCGACACGATCAATGCGACGGTGATGGGGTCGAAGTTCGAGATGCCCGACCCGCCCGCGAAGGGATTCCTGATCGCGGGCGACACGGCGTCGATGGCCGCGATCAACTCGATTCTCGACGCGATCTCGGCGTCGTCGGCGCCGGAAACGCCGGCCACCATCTGGTTTGAATACCAGCATGAGTCCGACAAAGATTTGCCGCTGCGATCGCGCGCTCAGGACACCGTGCACTGGATCGCCCGCGAGCGTTCTGGGGCAGCCCTGGTCGAGACGGTGAAGGCGGCCGCCTTTGACGCGAGTGGCCATTTCGGTTGGGTCGCACTCGATTCGGCGAGTACACGGGCTGTGACTGCAGCCTTCAAGAACGATTTCAACTTGGGTAAGAAGGCCGTCAAGGGTATGGCCTACTGGATCGAGGGGAAGTCCTTCGGCTGAGCCGGAAGGGATCTGCGCTCGCAGCTGCAACACACAAGGGCGGGACCGCAATTGCGGCCCCGCCCTTGAGTGTTGAAGTTCAGCTCTGCTTCGCCGTCGCGGCCAGGGCCGGGTTCAGGCGGTCGAGGACCCACGGGATCGACAGGACGCTCGGCGTGTTGAGCGCGTTGATCTCGTCGGAGGTGAGCGCCGGCGCGGCGCCGGCCTTCACTCCAGCGAGGTTCGAATAGCCTGGCAGACTGCGGAACTGCTGGTCGAGCTGTGGTGTCGCACCGGTTGCCAGCACCAGGTTCGCGTCGAGGACGGGTACGTTCTCGAGCCCGATGGTGAACCGAGGTGCGTTGCCCTGGCGAGCGCGCTCGGCCGCCACCGTCGGCGAAACCTTCAGTCCGATGCTGGTAAAGATCTGTCCCGCACCGTCATTGGGGTCGCCGAGAACCGAGATCTGTGTCGGCGTGTACATGAACGAAAGCGAGTACGTCTTGTCGGCCAGCCCCGGGTTGGCCGTCTTGACCGACGAGTACTTCTCGTTGACTCCGTTGATGAGCTCGGTGGCCTTCTCCGGTTCCCGCAGCGCGGTGCCGAGCACGGTCACGAGCTTGTCCCACGGGTCCACCGACGAGGCACTGACCGCGCCGATGGTCGGCGCCAACGCCGCCAACTGGTCGCGCAGCGCGGCCGGGGCGTACGACGGGACCAGGATCAGATCGGGGTTGAGCTTGGCGATCTGGGTGATCTGCGCGCTCGGGTCGGTCGGCGAGGTGATCGCCGTCGACGAGTTCAGCTTGTCGCTGGTCCAGGGCGCCTTCTGCGCCGGATCGGTCTGCCCGGTCAGATAGCCGACCGGCGTCACGCCGAAGGCGAGTACGGTGTCGATCCATTGCGTGCCGACGGCCACGATCCGTTGCGGCACAGCGGGAATCACCACCGGCTTCTGACCCGGCAGGTCGGCGATGGTGACCGGCGAGACGCTGGCCGGCGTGTCGTTCTCCTCCGGCGCACTGCATCCCGCGAACAGTCCGGCAGCCAGCAACGCGGCCAACAGGGCCGCGATCGGTGTGAGCGTCCGGGTGCGTGATCTGGGACGATTTCTACTTGTGGGCATGCACTTTCCTCAATCCCCGACGTTGTGGACAGATCTCGATGCAGCAAGACTCACTGCGCGGGTGTTGCCTCCGCTATGACCGCGTCGAACGCTTCGATGAAGCGTGCCGCGTAACCCGGCAGCGCCGCGGGATCGGCGACAATACCGAAGGTGGTTGTGCCACCAAGGATCAGGCACGTCACCGAGAACGAATAACCGACCAACGGCGACAGCGGTGTCAGGGCGGCGATCTTGCGCCCCAAAGCCGACCGGACCCGGGTGAATCCGGGGTTGATGCCGATGTGGATGTCGGGACTCATGCGGTCCATCGACGCGGCGACGATCTCCCGCATCTCCGCCCATGGCGGAGCCGGTTCCTGATCGTTGGCGACCAGCGCCAACTCCATACGCGACGATTCGACGATCGCGAGTTCGGCACGCGCCCGATCGATGTGACGATTCAGGTCGGACTCCGAACCGAGCAGGTTGAGCAGCGAGATCGCGACCGCGTTGCCGGTGTGCCGGAAGGACTGGTCGAGCGTGACCGGGAGTGTGACCCGGATGCTCTCGGATTGCGGCCCTTCGCCATTCGGCGCCGCGACGCTCAGGGTTTTGGCGATCGCGCCGAGGAGGAACTCGTGCACCGACGCATCGTGCGCCTTGGCGGCCCGACGCAGCGTGCGGGTCGACGCGCGATACAGCGCGATCTCCCGCTTCCCGGATTCTGTCAGTGCAGGCCAGTCGCGGCCGGCCTCGCCGTCCATCCACTGCTTCTCGAAGGCGACGCGGGAGGAGTGCAAGAGGTCCGGATCGATCGGCCCCGTGCGGAAGCGCGGGCTCGTGGCGAAACGCTCGAACTCGGAGAAGTCCCCGTCCTTGACATCGGCCAGCAGTCCGGCAAAGGCCGCACCGGCGATCCCGTCGGAGAGACTGTGGTGGACCTTCAGCAGGATCACCTGATCCCCGGTCTCCGACGAGGTCAGAAGCGTGACGCTCCAGAACGGATCCGGCCGTGGCAGAGGCTGTTCGAGCAGAGCCGCGATCCGTCGGTACAGATCGCCGCGGTCGGTGAACCGATCCTCGGTGACGTGCCGATCGACATCGACGTCGTCGTGCAGGACGATCTCCGGCTCGAGCTCGCGACCCTCGCGCACACCGATCCGGAACAGATCGAACAGCGAGACACGCTCGCGCACGCGGGCTCGCACTGCGTCGAGCGTCAACGCCGGGTCGCCGGGCTCGAATTCGAGCGCCATCGCCCAGTGTCCGTGGCGACTATCGGTGTCGGTGTGCAGGTAGGTGAAGTCGGTCGGACCGAAGTCGGTCACGGCCGGGGCGGTGGAGACAACGGCGCCGGGAGCGGAGCGAGCGGGCCGAACTGTTGCCGAACTCATTGTGACGCACCGCTCATCGTCGTGCTGCCCATCTTGGCGCGGATCGCGTTCTCGAGATCGCCGACCGTTTTGCATTCGTAGATCTCACGCTCGGTCAATGCGACGTCGAGACGTTCTTCGATGGCCACGACACCAATGGCGAACGCCACCGAGTCCAGGCCGAGATCGTCGATGAGCAGGGACGACTCGGTGACATCACCGAGCGAGAGGTCGAGGTCTTCTTCGAGGATGCTCTGCAGCGCCTCGTGAATCGAATCGGACATGTGTAACTCCTTTGCTACTGCCGTGCGGCAGCCTGAACAACACTGACATTCGCACTCTGTGTCAACAGATCTCGCAGTGACAGGTGCGACTTCTTCGGAAGGTCGGCGACGAGTGCGGAGGCGACCTGAGCGGCGCGTCGTGCGACGTCCTCGCCGAGGACGTCGGTGCGGTACTCGATTTCGAGGTGCACATCGTCGTTCTCGCCGGTCTCGAAGGCCAAAGACAGGGGATAGTGCACGATGTCCTTGAAGATCGTCTCGCAGCTCACTTCGGCGCCGTCTGGGGTGGGGACACCGCGCAGCGGGGCGTTCTTGGCCAGGGCCATCACCTCGGCGACCGGGAAGCGGCCGCCACTGTTGCGCAGCGCGGTGAGGATCGTGCCGTAGTCGACAGACGAGTACTCCATCGCGGAGTACACGGTCGAGACCGCGGCGCGTACCGCCTCGTCGGCGCGGGTGGTCGGGTCGAAGGTGAAGCGCATCGGCACCACGTTGCCGCTGTACCCGACGCGATCGATCGTCTCCTCCGGCCGCCGGTTATCGGCTGGGACAAGAAGATTGAAGTCCGACGCATCGGTCAGCGCGAAGACGGTCAGTGCGCACACCACGATGAGCATCGCGTTCGATGTCGCGCCCGACTCCCGCGCGAACCGCTCGAGTGCCGCAACGTCGTCGCTGTCGATCGGCTGGCTGATCAACCGGCCCGGACCCTCGCCGAGCACCGAGAACCAGCTGTCCTCGGGACTCGTCTGCGGCAGCGCGCCGGAGATCGGGTAACGGATACCCTCGGCGGCCCAGGTTGCGCGTGCATGGTCGACGGCAGCGCCGACCAGGGACTCCGGTCGCGCCGACGGATCGCCGGCGGGCGCCGGCGGGAGTCCGGCTTCGGGATCGTCGGACACGAGAATGCCGATAACCGGCGGGAGGATGGTCTCGTCGCCGGCGAGGTGGTGCAGAACGAGAATCATCGACAACCCGTTGTCGTGCTTGTAGATCCGTGCGCGGCCGGGTGCCTCGCGACGCAGGTCGAACGGCTGTTTGGCGAGCTCGGCGGCAGCGGCGAGAACGGCGTCTCGTGTCTGCGGACGTTGCGTCTGACTCGAGGTCGCGTCGGTGGTGCCCCACTCCCAGATCTCGCCGGGAACAACCCAGCGCCCTTCCCAGGTGGTCGCCTTGCGGCGCGGGGCGCCGTCGTCGCTGACCTCGATGACCGAACCGAGCACCGACGAGGTGTCGACGAGGCGTTGCATCGAGGCGACGACCGTGTCGATCGAGTATGTGGGACCGAACTCGAGAAGCACCGCGAAGTTGTGGGCGTCCGAACCGGGTTCGAGTTCGTAGATCTTCCACATACGCCGTTCGGCGGTGGCGAGAGTGCCGTCCGTCGGGAGCGGTGTGGCTTCCGGTGTCGTGGTGCCGAGAGCTGCTTCGTCGGCGGCGATTCCGGCGTCGGCAAGCCTCTTTCGCATGAGTTCACGCTGCGCGTCGCTCAGGATGTTCACGATTCTCCTTGGGATAGAACTACGTTGGTCTCGGGGAGGGCGGGACGCACTACCTCCCGGGTTGTTGCCTCCTCGCGGAGCGCTGACCAATCACTGACGACGCTGATCAGCTCGCCACGGGCCCACAGCGGCCCCTGATCGGAGAAGTGCGGTGATTGCGCGTCCCCGGCGGCTCCGGACGGGACGATCCACTGGTCGGCGTCGCGGTCTGCGACATCCCATATGTAGCGGGCCACAGGTCCCTGACGGCACACGTGTGCGAATCCGACCGCGCTGGCGTTGGCGAACACGCACTCGGCGTCGCCGCCGAGGGGCAGTGGCTCCGGTCGTACCCGTGGGGACAGTTCGGGGTGGTTGGCGGTCACGCCGGCAAAGTCCAAGAGGTGGAACGGGATGAGGACGTGAACCTCGCCCCACGTCGGAATTCTCTCTGCTGCAGCAGTATCGGCGGCCACCGATTCCAGTACCTCGGAAGCGAGTGTGTGAATGTCCACACCGACGGCGTCGGAGAGCTCGACCACCGACGAGAAGCCCGCACCGATGCGTGTCGCGGCGAAGAACCATGGGTCCAGCCAGCGCGGGAAGGGATGCGGCGCTGCGAGACCGGCGAGAGCGGGGGTGGCGGCGATCGCCGAAACCAGCCGGGTGCGGATCTCGGCGAACAGGTATGCCTCCACACTGTCGGCGTGCATCGCGCTGTCCCAGCCGAGGATTCGGCGTCGAAGATCCTCGGCGGCCGCAGTCAGGCCGGTCAGCGGCGTGAGCAGGTCTAGGACGACGCCGGCCGATCGGTTGTCGACATCGCCCTGGATGCGTCGGCAATCCTCTGCCGACACAACAGGTGAGTCCGCCAACAGAGAGCCGATCCGGTCGGCCCGTGCCGGCGAGGCGCATTCTGTGGTGAGGGCTTGTAGCGGCGGTGTGCTGTCGATGCGTTGGTTGGCGATGACGGACACGTCGGTCACCTCGCCCGTGAAGTCCTCTCCCGCAACCGAGGACAGGGTGACCGAGGCCGGTGCGTATCCGGTCCATCGGTACCGCTCGTCCCAACCGGGAACCGGAAGCCAGTAGTTCTCCGGAGCGCGCTGCGGAACCATCCCCACGGCGTGGTTGGTCAGTCGTCCACTCGTGTCCGCGATGACGATGCGATTCGCGGGCTCCACCCAACTGGTCAGTGCCTCTTCGACGTCGGCGACGGTCTGGGCGAACAGCAGGTCGACCACTGCGTCGAAGGTGGCCTCGGCGTCACTCATCATCGGCGTGCGCAGGCTGATGGCCCATTGCGTGTCGGCGCCACCGAAAAGAACCGAGCCGTTGCGGGTTTCGATGACCTCGACGTCCACCGGGTCGCCATCGCGGACCGAGATCTGTTCCGTGCGGCTCGACACCGGCTCGGTGCCTTCCGATGTCCGTGCCACGACGTGTGCGCCGTCGCGGCCGAGTTGCTCGACAAAGACGTCCTGATAGTCGGCCATCGCGTTGGTGATTCCCCAAGCAGCACTGCGGGTGTGCGCGAAATGTGGGACACCGGGAACCCCGGCGAATGCGAATCCGACGACGTCGAACTCGGGACAGCTGAGGTGGCATTGCTGGTAGATCCCGGGGATCTCGACGAACCGGTGGGGATCACCGGCAATGAGCGGAGAACCGTCGGCGGTGCGGCTGCCGGCGACTCCCCACGCGTTGCTGCCGATGATGGCGTCGTCGAGGGGGAAGACGTCACCCCCGACCGCCTCCGCGGGTCGATCGGACACCAGGTCGAGCATGTCGGCGATGAAGTCGTCGGACGGATGCTCGGGTACGTGCAGATCCGACTTGTCCAAACCCTCGCTGTCGAAGAAGTCCAGCGCGACCGAGCCGAGCGCCCGGCAGGCGTGGAGGCGGAAGAGTTTGGTGGTGAACCGTCCGAACATGATGTGCTGCACGATGAACACCGAGATCGGCGACCACGGATGCCATGGTGTGGGTCGATGCCCCAACTCGGTGAGCTCGATCGACGTCGTGTCCTCGTGCAGCAAGCCGGCGCTGACGCCTTCGGCGTAAGCGCGCAGGAGGTCTTGCGTGCGCGGGGACGACGCCTCGTAGATCCGTCGGGCTACGCGGTCGACCTGGGCGCGGCGGACGAACTCGTCCCAGCCGAGGGCGTCGGGACCCAAGACCTCGGCTGTGCGTCCCTCGCCGCGCAGACGCAGGAACTCGACCTGCCAAGCGCGGTCGACGCCGGTGACGTAGCCCTGACCGTACAGCGCGCCGTATGCGCTGTCCGCCTTGATGTGTGGGATGCCGTGGGCATCGCGGATGACCTCGATCTCGCCTGTCACGATCGGTTCGGTCACACCTGCACACCACCGGACGTCACGAGGTCGGCGGGCAGGAGATCGGATAGGGGGCGATCGGCGGTCGCGTCGGAGAGCACCTGCTCGATGTTGTCGTGGATTCGCTCCACCGTGCTGGGCTCGAAAAGGTCGATCTGGTAGGAGATCTGGACCTCGGTGCGGTCGGCATGCATGAACGTCTCCACCGCGAGCGGCAGCAGCGCGCGACCTTTGTGGGCAAGCTCCCACGTCGACGACACTCCCGGGAGTTGCGGACCTTGCAACTCCTGGTCGATGAAGAGCACCAGGGTGTCGAACGGCTGCGCCTGCGGATCGCCGGTGATACGGCGGGCAACCTCCACCAGATGTTCGAACGGGAAGGTGCGGTGACCGAAGGCCGAGTCCGTGACGGCGCGGACGTCGGCGACCAGATCCGCGAAAGTGGCACCGTCGGTGCCGACTCGCAGCGCGATCGAGTTGCTGAAATTGCCGATCAGCGCCTCCATGCCGACTTCCTCGCGGTTGGCGACGGTGGTTCCGATCAAGATGTCACGCTGTCCGGTGATCCGGCGCAATGCCAGGTAGTACACGGCCAGGAACACCGAGAACGGTGGCACTCGTAGTTCCGAACTCAGCGATCGCAGAACGGATTCCGCGTGATCGCTCAGCTGCCGGTCCATGCGGGCGCTGCGCTCGGACACACTCTCGGGACGACGGTCGTAGGGGAGCACAGTGGTGCTGATGTCGCGGAACTGGTCTTCCCAGAACGCGGTGTCGCTGGCGTGGTCGTCGGCTGCAAACCGGTCCTGTTCCCATTCTGCGAAGTCGGCCACCTGTGAAGACAGTGGTGGGATTTCAAGTGCCCCATCGGGTTTGGCGATCGCTTGGGCGTAGAACCGCTCGACGTCGCGAGCCATCGCGGGCAAGGTCATCCCATCCCAGATGATGTGCTGCATCGCGATCACCACCGCCAACCGAGGTTGCCCGTCGGCGTCGGCGGTCAGCCGAACAAAGGTCAGCCGGATCGACGACTCGCCGGCCAGGTCAAAGGGTTCCGTCGCGGCCTCGGCGATGAGTTCGCTCAGCCGTTCCGTGGACGCCGGTGCGTCGTCGAGATCGAGCGTCTGCACCCGGATCGGGAGATCGGTGTGGATCAGCTGATAGTACGAGCCGTCGTCATCGGTGTGATACGTGGTCCGCAGGATCTCGTGACGTTCGACGACGCCGAGCAGCGCCCGACGCAGAGCCGTCTCGTCGACCACACCGGTGAAGGTGAACGCGAGACAGATGTTGTTGGCGGTGCTGTCGGGAACGCGCTGCTGGTGGGCCCAGACGATGCGCTGACTGAAGGACTGCGCGGCCCGGTCGTGATTGCGCCGGGTCGGCACCCCGCCGTCGACACTGATGCCGACGGCGGTGAGCCGGGAGCGCATGAGCGCCTGGAGTTCTTCCAAAGACGGCATCAGTCGGCAACCCCCGCCAACTCGGCCGAGTCTTCGGGGACCGGAATACCGGTGACTTCCAGCAGGATTCGCGCAACCTGATCGAGCTGACCGGGCACCTGCTCCCGGCCGGCGAGCAATTCGGCGAATCCGCGCACGGTGCGTGCACTGAACACGGCCGTGATGCCGACGCCCTCGACCGCGAGGAGGCCGCGGACGTTCGCCACGAACGAGGTGGCCAGGATCGAGTTGGCTCCGGCGTCGAAGAAGTCAGTGGTGACACCGAGTTCCTGCACCCCGAGGACCTGTTCGGCGATGTAGGCGACCGCAGCTTCCACGGCATTCGCCGGCGCGACGTATCCGTCGGGATTCACGCCGGCGACCTCACGCTCGAGCAGCGCCCGGATGGCCTTGCGGTCGAGCTTGCCGTTGGTGGTCAGCGGGGCCTGATCGAGAACGTGGACGATGGCCGGAACCATGTAGTCCGGCAGCAGATCCCGCAGCCCTGCGGTCACCGCATCCTCGTCTGCGACAGCGCCCGAGGACGGCGCGGTGATGGCGAGGCTCAGGCGGCCGGCGACGACGGCTGCGACTGCCTCGCCGACACCCGGCAGGGTGCGCGCGGCGGCCTCGACCTCGCCGAGTTCCACGCGGTACCCGCGGATCTTCACCTGGTGGTCGGCTCGGCCGAGGAACTGGATGGTGCCGTCCGGCAGGTAGCGGGCGAGATCGCCGGTGCGGTACCAGCGGAGGTCGTCGACCGTCACGAACCGGTCGGCGGTGCGGTCCGGGTCACCCCGGTAGCCGTCCGCGACACTCGTTCCGCCGATCCACAATTCACCGGTGACCCAGTCGGGTGCATCCTCGCCGCGCTCGTTGACGACGCGGCATGCGACGCCACCCATCGGGCGGCCGTAGGGAACCGTGGTCCAGTCGGCGGGGAAGTCGTCGCCGACCTCGTAAACCGTGGAATGGATGGCGGTCTCGGTGGTTCCGCCGAGTCCGGCGAAGCGCAGTCCGGAAACCGCGGACCGGGCCCGACGGGCGAGATCGACATCCACCCGGTCGCCGCCGGTGATGATCACGCGCAGAGACTGCAACTGCTCGGCGCTCGCGGCGTCCAGCAGCATCCCGATGAGGCCCGGCGCCGCGTTGAGAACCGAGACCTTGTGCGCGGCAATGGCTGCTGCCCACGAATCGGCGTCGCGCGTCTCCTCCGACGCGATGCACACCAGCGCGCCACCGAGGGACAGCGGGCTGAAGATGTCGAACACCGACAGGTCGAACTCCAACGCCGACAGTCCGATCGTGCGATCGTCGGCGGTGAGACCGAACTCGGCGGCGATGGCGTCGACGGTGTTGGCCGCCGCGCGGTGGCTCACCTCGACACCCTTGGGCTCACCGGTGGAACCCGAGGTGAACAGCACGTAGGCCAGTTCGTCGGGTCCGGCGACGATCGCGGCGTCGGCGCGCGGCCCCGAGGTTGCCTCGTCGAAGCCGAGGACTGCGACCCCTGCGGGCAGATCACCTGCGGCGTCGCAGATCACGGCCGTCACCGCACCGCGGGAAAGGATCTGGTCGCGGCGAGCGGACGGCTGATCGAGCGCGATCGGTAGGTATGTCGCGCCGGCCGCCAGTACACCGAGCACGCCGATCACCTGACGGTGTCCCTTGGGGAGGATCAGTGCGACGGTGTCGCCTGCTCCGACGCCGGCGTCCGTCAGTGAGCGGGCCACCGAGAGTGCCTGACCGGCGACGTCGCCGTAGCTCAGCTCCTGGCCCTGCGCGGTCACCAGCGCGGTGCGCTCGGCAGCGCGGGCAGCGTGATCGAAGAACGCGCCGTGCAGGCTGCGCGGGGTCGAGGTGGCCTCGGTCGACTGCACGCGATCCCGTGTGGTCCGCTGGCCATCGGGGAGTTCGATCGCCAGCAGCTGGTTCCAGTCGGAATCCGGCGCCACCAAATCGTCGAGGATGCGCTGGAATTCGGCGAACATCGACTCCATGACGCCCTCGGGAAGTGCGTCGCGACGGACATCCCAGTTGACCAGCAGGCCACCGTCGAGTTCGACGACCTGTGCGTCGAGATCGACCTGCGGGCCCTGCGACAGAATCCACACGGGCTCGCCGAACAGACGTCGAACGCGGTCGGAGAACAACTCGCCGAAGCCGAGGCCTGAGGTGAAGACCAGCGACGGTGTGACCGCGGAGCCGCGAATCCGGCCCAGGTCGCGGAGGACGTCGAGGCCCTCGTAGGTGGCGTGGGCGGCGCAGTTGTGCAATTCCTTCTGCAGGCGACGGGCACGGTCGACCATCGACTCGGTCTCGCTCGCGTCGCTGTCGATCAGCACCGAGTTGGTGAAGTCACCGACCACCTGATCGATGTTGTCGTGCAGCGGCTCCCGATTGAACAGGGGAACGTTGAGCAGGAATCGCTGGTGCGTGGACCACCGCGCGATGACCTCGCCGAACACCGCCGCGAAAGTGACTGCGGGAGTGACACCGTTGTCGTAGGCGACGGAGTAGAGACGGTCCTTCTGGGTCGCGTTCAACTGGTGGTGGTAGCGCACGCTCCGCAGCGGGTCGGCGCGTTGTGCCTCGGGAATGGTAGGCAGGGTAGGGGTTTCGGGCAGAGTCGGAGCCTTGCGCGCCCACCACTCGCGAGCCGCCTCGTACTCCGCGGGCACGATCTGCTCGGGGAACTGCGCCAGATACTCCCGGAAGGTGTATCCGATGGGCGGCAGCGTGGCGTCGGACTCGTAGGCGGTGGCCAGATCGTCCAGGACGCGTCGGTAGCTCATGGCGTCCGCGGCGAGCATGTCCACGTCCAGATGCAGGCGGTGGCGGCCGTCGGGCAGCAGGGTCAGCACGAATTCGACGACGCTGCCTTCGGAGACATCCAGCAACTGGTGACTCATCCGGTGCCGGGTGCTCTCGAGACCGGCCTCGACCTCGCTTGCGTCGGCGTCGCGGAGATCGACGACACTGAACACCGGTCGCGGCGGCTGGGCGAGGATTCGCTGCTGGCCGGCGTCGTCGAAAGCGGCGCGGAGCATGTCGTGCCGCGCGACGACCGCCGCGACGGCGCGTTCGAGGCGCCCGGCGTCGAGGAACTGACCGTCGAACTCGGCGAAGAGGTGGGCAGCCACACCGCCGAGGGCCTGGCCGTCCTGGCGGCCCACCCAGTAGGCGTGCTGCATTGTGGCCAAACCGAACTCTTCTGCATCGGGATCTTCGGCGGCGGGGTCGGCCACCGCGACGTCGGGCGTCCGCTCGGCCGGCTTCGCAGGAGCTTCCGTGGCCGGGGCGGAATCGACGGTGTCGGCGCCCAACAGACGTGCCCATGCCTCGATGGTCGGGTCGAGCGTGAGCGCAGACGCCTGGATCAGGTGGCCCTGGCGACGCCAGGCGTTCGTCAGTTTCATCACCAGCAGCGAATGCAGTCCGTGACGCACCAAGTCGTCGTTGTCGGCAATTGTCTCCGGTGCAACGTCGAGCAAAGCTGCGACGTCGGCACGAATCTGGTCCTTGGAAATCACGTCACTCCTCAAGTCCGAGAGCTGTCAATTGGGTGTTGGAACTCGCCGTGGGCGAGTTCGCGAGAAAGTCGTCGATGGATGTCTTGTCTTCTGGCACAGCGGCTTCTGGTACTACATCTTCTGCGTCGGTTCCGGTGACACCGAAACTGGTGAACGCCGTGTGCTTGGGCAGGCGGTACACTTCGCGGCCGGCGACGGTGTTCAGGATGCGCGCATTGCGCACCGCACCGATGTCCAGGTTGGGTGCCGACACACCATGGGCGTGCTCCTCGGCGTTGGCCACGAAGAGCCGATCGGCCAGTGCCGGGTCCGACGACACCGCATGGTTGTTGGCAATGACCAAGCGGCCCAGCGAATCACGGCGCAAGCGGTCTTGGATGGCCACGAGGAACGGCTGCTCGCGGTACCGGTAGCCGGTGGCCGTGATCACCAGGTCCGCGGTGTGTGCCAGAGCTGTCTCGGTGTCACGATGCCGTGCCCGCACTCGAACCCGGCCGTCGTCGAGCGCGTCCAGCCCTTCGATCTCGACGCCGTTGCGCAGCTGGACGGGTGCGAGACCGTCGAAGAGTTGCCTGCGGTAGAGCAGGTCGTGCAAGCGGTCGAGGGTGTCGGTCGAAATTCCCTTGTGGAACTGCCAGTGACCGCCACGCACGCGATCGCGGGTGCCCTCCGGCAGCGAGTGGAAGTAGTCCATGTACGCCGGGGTGGTCATCTCCAGGGACAGCTTGGTGAAGTCCAGCGGTGCGAACCACGGTGTGCGAGTCCACCATCGGACCGCCGGTCCGCCGCGCAGATTGGCCTCGAGCAGGTCGACGACGATCTCCGCGCCCGACTGGCCCGAACCGATCACGGTCACCGCGCCCGCCTCGAGGGCGGTTGGCTGGTGTTGGAGATAGCTCGAACTGTGCACCACGGCAGGGGAGTTCGACGCGAGGGCCGCCGGCACTGCCGGCTCGGTACCGACGCCGATCACCACGTGCTTGGCGATCAGCTCCGACTGCACACCACCGGAGGTGAGCGTCACGCGGAAGTGCTCTGCGTGGTCATCCCAGTGGACCTCGTCGACGGTGGTGCCGAAGCGGATGGACGAGGAGAGCTTGTCGATGGCCCACAGCAGGTACGCCTCGTACTCGCGTCGGGTGGGAAAGAAGTCCTCCCGCACCAGGAACGGATAGAGCCGGTCGACGTCGGCGAGGTAGGCCAGGAACGACAACGGGTGTGTCGGGTCCACCAGCGAGACGAGGTCGGACAGGAAGCTCACCTGCAGGGTGGCGTCGTCGAACATCATTCCCGGATGCCAGCGGAACTCGGGAACCGAGTCCACTGCGAGGACATCGATGTCGTCGACGGTGGACGCCATTGCGGCCAGGCTCAGGTTGAACGGGCCGCAACCGATCGCCAGGACGTCCACTGTTTGTTGGTCACTCATGAACTTTCACCATGTTCTCGCTGTTGTGCTTTGAGCCCTCGGCCAGCTCGGACTCCACTTCCAATGCCATGCGCAGGAGTTCGTCGAAGAGATCGTCGATGTCGGACTCGCGTGCGGTGGGGTTGAGCAGAGTGAGCTTGAGGCAGGTCTGCGGTTCCTCGCTGCCGCCGATCTGTACGCGGGTGCGTCCGATGAGTGCCTTGCCACTGCTGATCAGGCGGCGACGGAGCTCGGCGTTGACCTTGTCGAGCTGCTCGCAGCGGTAGCGGAACACGACGGTCGTCAGGGTGGCGGGTGCGACCAGTTCGAGCTGGAGCTCGGTGACGATGCGCTGTTCGGCATGGCGGGCGAGTTGGTGGCAGGTGTCGAGCATCCGGCCCAATTCCGTTCGGCCATAGGCCAGGAACGTGGCGGTGACCTTGAGGACATCCGGTCGCCGGGTGGTCTGCAGGGTCTGGCCCAGCATCCCACCGAAACCCGCCTCGACATCGTCGGTGGGGTTGAGGTAGGCCACATTTCGGTTCAGCGAGGCGAACTCGCCCTCGTCGGCGAGCAGCAGGATGCTGGCCGCCGCCGGCTGCCAGCCGATCTTGTGCAGGTCGAGGGTGATCGAGTCGGCACGGTCGATGCCGCGGACGAGTCGAGCGAGATTGTCGGAGAACAGCGACCCGAACCCGTAGGCCGCGTCGACATGCAGCCACACCTGGTGGCGTTCGGCGATGTCGGCGATCTGCGGAAGCGGATCGACGGTGCCGAAATCGGTGGTACCGGCGGTGGCCACGATCGCGATGGGGGTGCCGGCGTTCTCGAGCAGTGCGCGTTCGAGGGCGGCCGGGATCATCCGGTGGTGTTCGTCGACCTCGACGGGGATCACCGCGGATTCACCGAGACCCAGGGTGGCGCAGGCCCGATTGATGGAGAAATGCGCCACCCGTGAGCAGAACACGAGCGGACGCGTGAGGGTGGCGACGCCGTGTTGCCGGGTGTCGATGCCGACCTGTGCGGCGGTGTGGTCGCGCGCGATGAGCATCGCGAGCAGGTTCGAATACGAGCCGCCGGGACCGAAGACCCCGCCCGCGGTGTCGGGGAAACCGGCGAGGCGCGCCAGGGCAGCGATCGTCCACTGCTCGATCGCCAGCGTCGCAGGCCCCGAGTCGTAGGTGTCCAACGAGGCGTTCGACGCGCTGGCGAGCGCATCGGCGACCACCGACACCGTGAGTGGCGGTGGCTGCAGATGAGCCGCGGTCAGTTCGTGGGTGAGATCGAGCCCGTAGCGGGCGATCAGTTCGGCCACGTGCTGCAGGGCACGTGACTCGCCGACGCCGTTCTCGGGAATCTGTTCCGGACCAAGAGAATTCGAAACCGAGGCCAGCGTCTCTTCTGGTGCTCCGGGAGGGAGTGGCGCACGATGATGATGGTTCTCGACGGCGTCCGCCAGTTGCGCGAGGCCGCCGCTGACATCGGTCCAACCGCTTCCGGGGCGGGCGAATCGTGCTCCGCCCCATGAGGTGTTGTGGTCATGTGGCAAGGTGATCCCCCAGATGAGATGTAGAAGAGACTATTTCGGAGCGCGCGGGTAGCGCGATGGGGTTGAGCAGCTTGTGGTCGGTGGCGACCAGCGACGCGTAGGAGTGCCCCACGTTCACCATGCGTCGGTTGTTCGCCAGCTGCAGCCCGTTCATGTGAACCGCGCCGAAGGTCGGCGCGAACAGATCCCACTTCGCGAAGCGATCGGCGAGATCCGGTTGCTGCGAGATGAATTCGCGGATGCTGTCCCCGACCAACTCCCAGAAATCCCGGTCGGACACCAGCCCCGCCGAATGCACGATGGCAGCCAGGGGACGTAGGAAGTCGTCGAACACGTCTGAGAGAATGCCCAGGTTACGAATCTCGTCGGGTTCCTCGGTGAGGGCCCGCCGGCACGATTCGGGTAGGTCGTCGGGCTCGGCGAAGATGCTGACCTCCTCGCCGATGTCCTTGAGGATGGCGCGCACCGGAACGCCGGAGTCGATCACCAGGATCAGGTTCTCGCCATGCGGAGAGAACTTCAGCTCGTGGCGGTAGAGCAGGTAGGTGATCGGATGCAGGTAGGTCCGCAGGTATCGACGTACCCACTCGTCGGCGCTCAGTCCGGACCGTTCGACGAGCGCGGCGACAAAGGGATCGCCGTGGTGATCGACGTGAAGCAACGCAGCCATGCTCATGAGCTGCTCGTCCCCGGTCGTCAGCGGGACCGGACTCTCCCGCCACAGCGCCGAGAAGAACTTTCGGTACTCCGAACCCGGCTGCGTGATCGCGTTGAATGTCGGGTTGCGGTAGCCGATGGCGGCCACCTCGTAGAGCAGCTGGAAGCCGAGGGACGCGAGGTACTCGTCGTCCTGAACCTGCTTGCGGACCCACTCGTTGATCAGCGGGGTGGTGCGCATGTAGTCGGCCGACATTCCTCGCGTGAATCCCATATTGACAATGGAGAGCGAGAGTTTGATGTAGTGCCGGGTGGGATTGGAGATGTTGAACAAGCTGCGAATCGACTGCTGAGGTTGGTAGAGATCCGGTCCTTCACCGAGTCGCACCAGCTTGCGGTCGGCGATGTCGGGACCGTAGAGCTTGCTGATCTTCTCGATCCACTGCCACGGGTGGACCGGCAGGTAGCAGTAGTCGTCGGGGTCGAGTCCGAGGTCGGCAAGGGTGTCGCTGAAGCGTTCGAGGGTCCGGTCGCCGAGTTCCTCGCGCATGAGCGTCATGTACTCGAGCCCGCTCATCGACGCGAAGTCGCAGTGATCGCGCCAGACGGCCACCCACGTCAGTCGGAATGGGCGAGCAGACTCGGGGGCATAGCGCTCGACGTCGTCGGAGCTGAACCCGAGCCGGCCGGCATTCGCGACGATGCACGGGTGTCCCTCGGTGAGGGTGCGCTCGACGGTCTGGAAATCCGCCACCGCCAGCGCAGCCGCGGCGACGCGTCGGGAGTCGGAACGGTGCGCGCTGATGGCGACCGTATTGATGAGTTCTTCGATGTACTCGGGCAGCGACTCGGTCGGAATGCCCAGTGTCTCATGGACATCCACAATCAATTCGACAGCGCGAAGGGGAAGTTCGACACCGTCGCGAACCCGTCGAATCGACTCCTCGTCGATCGCCCAGTTGTCGAGGGCCAGCACCTCGGCGGCAAAGGTGTAGAGCGTCTGCCGGTCGTCGGACGTCACGACGAAGCGACCGGCGGAGTCCTCGACGGGCGACAGGGCCTGCTCGTGGCAGAACTCCGCCAGTATCTTCTTCGCGATGCGACGGTCGTAGACGTCGCGCAACCCCCGAGTGGCGAGCGCGGGTGAACTGGTCAACGTGCAACCTCTTGTTCGCCGGCCGCGGCCGATCCGATCGTCCGGCCGTTGTCGGTGACTGTGATGAAATCCTCACGCGTGCAATAACTCAGGCGGGCGATCTTGTCGGCAACCGGGTAGTCGCCGTCGACGCGGAAGCCGACCGCGGCGTTGAGGTTCTGCACCGCGGTGTTGCGGACATCGGGTTCGACGACGACCCGGGCGGCACCGACCTCGAAGAAGGCCGTGCGCATGATGAAGAGCATCACATTTCCGGTGAAACCGGACAGCTGCCGGTCGGAGTGGGCGACGAGCAGGTGCATCCCGATGTCACCTTCGGTGTGCACATATCCGGTGCCCGGCGCCGCGAGGTCGCTGGTGAGTGGGTTGTAGAGCTCGAACATGAATTCGGGGGCATCGTCGCAATACCCGATCCGGAGTCCGTAATCGCTGTCGCCGGCCTCGGCAATGTTGTCGGCGAGGAAGTCGCGAACCTGAGTCTCCGTGCTGTCCAACATGTCCCAATACTTCGCCTTCGGATGCACGAGCCATTGGTGCACGGTGGCGCCATCTCGTTGCGGATCGATCCGCAACGAGTCGAGGCGGTAAGTTGACGTCAAGGGTGAGGTCATTGCGGTACCCACTTCATTCGCGATTCGTGCTTACGTCTTGAGTTCGATGGCGCAGGTCGACGCGCTGGCCGGGCAAGTTCGGATTTTGTTGTCCTGGCTTGACCATGGAGAGGACCCTCTCGCGGATCGACGCAGATTAGGTTAGGCTACACACACTAACCCATCGCGGTGCTGAGGTGAAATGCAGGCACAGATACCCGGGCGGGGCCTCGAACCTCGGCTTAATTCGGGGACCAACTCATGTTAGGGTACCCTCATCAGCAGGCCGTGGCCACCCGAATGACGATATTCGGTGAACCGACCACCGGCCTCCTGTTGAGCGCCAAGAGAACTCGATCAGGCGCTCTGGGGGATCGCGGAGAGTTCTTGCGAATGTGGTGTTCGCCACCGCGCCGCTGAACCAAACTTCAAGTGCACGTAGAGGGATAGCGCATGACGACAAGCAATCTGGAGACGCCGACCACCTCGATCCGTGACCGGATACCCAATTGGCCGGCCGACTACGCCGAGCGGTATCGAGAGCTGGGCCTCTGGGAGGGAAAGACTTTCGGTACCCGGGTCGACGAGTGGGCTGCCGCCTATGGTGACTCGACGGCGATTGTCGATGGTGAACAACGGATTTCGTACCGGGATCTTGCGAATCGAGCAACGCTAGTTGCGAACGGTTTACGAAGTCTTGGGATTCGGGCCGGCGACGCGGTGTTGCTCCAGTTGCCGAACTCCGCAGAATTCATCGTGACGTGGTTCGCTCTTCAGCGACTTGCGGCGATCCCGGTGCACACACAACCCGGCCACCGGCACGCCGAGGTCGGGCACCTGGCGGGGGCCACGGGCGCGGTCGCTTATGTGACAACGGGTGTGTTCAATCGTTTCGATCACCGTGAACTTGCGCGCGACATTCTGGATACGTCGCCGTCGCTTCGCACGGTCATCGTCGCAGGCGATCTCGGCGACCACGGTTCCGATGACCGATTTGTCCCGTACTCGACGTTGTCGACGGCCGGCGACGATCCGATCGAAGATGTTGCCAAGCCGTCGGACATCGCGCTGCTGCTGCTCTCCGGCGGCACCACCGGGATGCCCAAATTGATCGGGCGCACCCACGATGACTACCAATACAACTCGCGCGCGGCCGGCGAGCGGAGCCGGCTCGACAAGGACAGCGTGTACCTCGCCGTCTTGCCGATCGCCTTCAACTACACCTGGAACTGCCCGGGCATCCTGGCCACGCTCCGCGTCGGAGGCAAGGTTGTCCTTGCGCCACACCAAGATCCGGCGATCTGCTTCGAGCTGATCGAACGCGAGCGGGTCACCATGACCGCGATCAACCCGCAACTGGCGCCGTTGTGGCTCGATGAGCGGTCATGGACCTCCAATGACTTGAGTTCCTTGCGCATCATCGAGATCGGATCGGCGCGCCTGTCCGATCACGAAGCGCGTCGCATCATCGACGAGTTCGACGCAACCCTGCAGCAGATCCTCGGTATGTCCGAAGGGTTGTTCTGCGCAACACATCTCGACGACGAACCGGAGCTGCTGGCCACCACGCAAGGAGTACCGGTCTCCGTCTACGACGAGATTCGAGTGGTGGACACCGAGGGCAACGAGGTGCCGACCGGTGAGGTGGGCGAGCTCACAGTCCGCGGACCGTACACTCCGCGTGGCTATTTCGACGCCGAGGAGCACAATCGGAAGTCGTTCACCGCTGATGGCTTCTACTGCACCGGTGATCTGGTGCGTCGTCTCGAGAGTGGCCACCTCATCGTGTCGGGCCGCATCAAGGACCAGATCAACCGGGGCGGCGAGAAGATCGCCGCGACCGAGATCGAGGGTGCGCTGCTGAGGCACCCGAAAATCCGGGCGGTGGCGCTGATCGGCGAGCCCGACGAAACCCTCGGCGAACGTTCGGTTGCCTTCGTGGTGGTCGAGAGCGGCACCGAATCCGCGCCCAACCGGCGTGATCTCGCCGACTTCCTCGGTGACGAAGCAGGTTTCGCCGCGTACAAGGCGCCCGATGTGGTGCGGATCATCGACGAGATGCCGCTCACTCCCCTGGGAAAGATGGACAAGAACGCGTTGCGGCAGCAGCTTGCCGGCGCGTGAGTCTGCTCCGACGAGGCTGAGGACCATGGACACACTGTCAACGTCATGCGCGTCTGCCACCACCACGGCCGACGCGTCGAATCCGCTTGCCGACATCCTCACCGCGGCGTCCATCGAACACGGCGACCGCTGTGCCATCCGAACCGAACTCGGTGAGCTGTCGTATGCGGAACTGTCCGAACGCGTCACCGAGCTGGCGGCCGGACTTCGCGCTGCCGGGGTGGGTGGCGGCAGTGCGGTCGCGGTGTACCTGCCGCGATCCGCACCGGCCACGATCGCGATCCACGCGGTCATCGCCACTGGCGCTGTCGTCGCACCGATCGATGTGGCCGATCCGCCCGATCGCACGGCTGCACTGCTCGACCAGGCCAGCATCACCCACGTCCTTTCCGACCGCACCGGCATCGACCGGGTGAACCCGGCCGGCCGCGTCGTCGAGCTGCCCCAGGACGGGTTGCTGCTGGCGGCACGCGGCGAGGACGACGCCCACGGTCCGTCCGCGGAACCCGGCTACCTGCTGTTCACGTCCGGCAGTACCGGACTCCCGAAGGGAGTGTTGCTGTCGTCGTCGGCGGTGGCGTTCTTCGCGCAGTGGGCCGCAAGATCTCTCGAACTTCGTGCGGGAGAACGGGTGGCAGCTCAGGCGGCGCTCACCTTTGACCTGAGCACCTTTGACATCTTCTCGACCGCCATCGCCGGAGTCACCGCGGTGCAGTTGCCCGAGTGGCTGAAGGCATTTCCGCAGGATGCCGCCGAATGGCTTGCGGACAACGAGATCTCGGTGATCTACGCGGTGCCCAGCCTGCTGCGTGGGATCGTCTCGGCCGTTCGACGCCAGGAACAACCGTTGTCGGCGCTGCGTGCGATTGCCTTTGCCGGCGAACCCTATCCGCCTGCGGCGCTGCGCGAACTGCTCGACACCTTCCCGGGCATCCACGTGCGGAACTGGTATGGGCCCACCGAGACCAACGTGTGCACAGCGGCCGATGTCCGGAACTGGCGTCCGGGAGAACCCGTCCCGGTGGGGTCAGCGTTGCCGGGTGTCGAGATCCTCCTCGTCGACGAGGAGTGCAACGCCGCGGAGGCAGGCGAATTGGTGGTCGCAGGCGCACCGTTGCTGACGGGTTATGTGATCGGCGGCGAGGTAGTCGATCCCACAGTCGCACTGGCCTTCCCCGACGGTCGTGTGCGGCGGGCCTATCGCACCGGCGATCACGCCTATCGCGACGCCGACGGTCAACTGGTGTTGACCGGACGGGTCGACAGCCAGATCAAGCGCCGCGGATATCGCATCGACTTGGCCGGCATCGAGACGATCGCCTGCGAAGAGGCGTCCGTGCTGGCCGCGGCCGCGGTGGCCACCGGGCCCGACAACCGGATCACCCTGTTCCTCGACACCGGCGCCGGCGCCGAGACCACGGAGTCGGCCGACGCGATCACCGCAACCGACGGAGCCATCCGCGCGCTACTCCCCATTGCCTCACAACCGGATTCGATAGTCATCTGCTCGCCGTTGCCGACGAACCGGCGCGGAAAGATCGACCGCGAGCACCTGAAGACATTGGCTGCGCAGCCAGGACACACAGAGGAGAAAGAATCTTCATGACCAGTAACAACGTCGATACGGCGCCAGTCTCCGTCGAGGACGTCTGCACGATCGTCTCCGGGGCGATCGCGCGCCGTCACGGTCATGCCGACGCCGTCACGCCGGACAGCGAACTGCTGCTCACCGGCCTGCTCGACTCGTTGACCCTCGTGAACATCGTCGCCGATCTCGAGCAGCGCATCGGACAGAAGCTGCCCGAGGACATCGTGGTTGCCCGCAACTTCCGGACTCCCGCGAAACTGCACGCCACGGTTGCCGAGGTGCTGGACGGATCGACCCGATGACCCTCGTCGCGCCGCCGGTGGACCGTGCTGCCAATGCCGCCGCCGAAATCGCGGAGATTGCACCGGAACTGACCGGTGTGCCGTTCCGGGACGCCTGGCGTCGGCTGGTGGCCACTGCATCGGTATCGTCCGCGATGGCCGATTCCTTGCGTGGCACGACCGGCGACGGCGCTGTCCAGAATGCGGTGGCTGTGGTGGAAGGAGCCGGACGAGCCGGTGTGCCGGCCGGTCTCTGCTATGCGCTGGCCTCCCAACTCTTCGGCATCCAGTGGCCGTTGTCGGCGTTGCCTCGGCAGCCGCTGGCGCCCTATGCGGATCGTCTTCTCGACGGTTCGATGCTGCTGTGCCACGCACTCACCGAAGAGACCGGCGGGTCCGACCCCCTGTCGATGAACACCGCGGCGCATCGGCTCGACGACGGCAGTCTGCGCATCGACGGCCGCAAGGCCTATGTCACGGCAGCACCGGCCGCCGATCTCGTGCTGGCCTTCGCCCGCACCGAGGCGCAGCGCCATCCGTTTGCGTTGAGCGCCTTCCTGATTCCGGCCGACCGGCCCGGGGTGGTGCGGTCGGAGCCGTTCGACAAGACCGCACTCACCGAGGTCCCCATGGGCGCCATCGATTTCAATCACGTGGCCGCCACCGACGCGGACATGGTGACTACCGAGGGATCCGGCCTGGCCTTCCTGTCGAGCACCACGGCCTGGGAACGGGCGCTGCTCATGAGTTACTCGGTCGGCCTGATGCGAGCAACCGTGGAGCGGGCTGTGACGTGGCTGCGCGAACGCAAGCAGTTCGGCCGTGGACTCGGCTCCAATCCTCTTGTCGCGGCTCGGGTCTCTGATCTGTCGATCATCGAGCACCGCGTTCGCACGCTGGTCTACGACATGGCTCGCCGCATCGATGCGGGTACCCCGCTGAGCGCACTGGCCACGGAGGCGGCGCAGGTGAAGATCTCGTGTGCACAGGATCTCGTCGCATTCGAGACCGCTGCGGCACCGCTGTTCGGTGCCCGGGCAGTGGTCGCGGATTCGGGATACGCCATCAACTTCTCGAGTGCCGTCGCCGCCTCGATCTACGCCGGGACCAACGACTTGCTGCGCGTGGTGATAGCCCGCGATCTCGGTCTACCAGTGGAGAATTGAGATGAACACAACCACCTCGGAGCCGTTGCAGAAGGCACTCGATCTCGCAGGTGAGATCCTGCCGGAGCTCGCCGATCTCGCCGGTCCCATCGACGAGGGAACCCAGGCGCCGGCCAAGGCGTACGCGCTGCTGCGTGAGTCCGGTCTGCTCGCGGCGATGGTGCCGCCGGACCGGGGTGGACTCGGTCTGGACTTCGCCGGCTACACCACCGTGCTCGCCGAACTGGCCAAGGCCAACGGCGCCATCGCCCTTGGCTACAACATGCACAACGTCGCCATCGGCTCGCTGTTCGAGGCCGACGGTGATGCTCTCGGTGCGACCGGTGCTGCGTTCCGGGACTGGGTCGTCGGAGAGGTGGTCGACGGGCAGCGGATGTTCGCCTCGGCCGCCTCGGAGCCCAGCACCGGTGCCCGGTTGCGCGGGATCGCCACCACCTATCGGCGTGAGGCCAACGGGTTCGTCCTGTCTGGACACAAGTCGTTCGTATCGCTGGCCGGGGTCGCCGACTACTACGTCGTGACCGCGCGGCCCGACGACGCGGACGGCGACTACGAGGTCTCGCACTTTGTGGTTCGCGCCGACGATCCGGGGGTGTCGTTCTCGGAGGAATGGCGCGGTACTGCCTTGCGTGGCACCTCCACCGCCCAGATGTTCTTGGCGGACACACCGATTCCCCTCGATCGCCTGTTCCTCGGCGTGGAGGGCATGTCCTTGTTCAAGGCTGTCCGCGAACCGCATTGGATGGCGGCCGGCTACCTCGGCGCATACCTGGGACTTGCGACCTCGATCGTCGACTTCGCCAGCGAGCGCATCGGCGACGACGCGCGCCGCCGCGACGACGCGCCGAGCATTCAGCGTCTCGGCTCGATGGCCGTCGACCTGCAGGCCGCTCGCGCGCTGACCTTGGGTGCAGCGCGAGCTGTCGCCGACAACCGTTCGGACACCGCAACCAACTCGCTGGTCTATGCCGCCAAGTATCACCTGGGTGAGACTGCACAATCCCTTGCCGCGCAGGCAGTTGCCCTCGTCGGCTCGGCGTCGATGGCGGTGGATGGGCCGATGCAGCGACTGCTGCGGGAGGTGCAGTTCTGCTCCATCATGCCGGCCAAGCCGATCGACTGCCTCAACTACGTGGGGAGGGCTCAGCTCGGTGCGAACATGCTGGACGTCTCCAACCACAGTTGGTAGGGCGCGATGCCAGTTCTCGCACACCACCGAGGTGAGCTCGAATACCTTGTGTACGAAGGTGATCGCCCAGATTTCCCGACCGTGGTCCTCCTGCACGAGGGTCTCGGCTCTGCGGGGCAGTGGGGTCGTCTGCCCGCGCTGATCAGCGCCCGTACCGGGATGTCCACCCTCGTCTATTCGCGCCACGGGTACGGAAGTTCGGCGGGCTACGGGCCGACGGGTCCGGACTATCTGCACAGCGAGGCGCTCACCGTCCTGCCGGAGGTGTTGTCGACACTCGGAATCGAGCGTCCGTTTCTCGTCGGCCACAGTGACGGCGCGTCGATTGCCGCCATCTATGCGAGCGAGTATCCGGTGGCCGGCGCGGTGCTGATCGCTCCGCACGTCTTCGTCGAAGACGTCACCCTCAACGGCATCCGGCAGACCGCCGAGTCGCTAGACACGAAGGTCCGGCCCTCGCTTGCACTGTTCCACGACGACCCGGATGCGTTGTTCCGCAAATGGTCTGGCGTGTGGCTGTCGGACGAGTTCGCAACCTTCGACATCACCGAACAGTGTCGTCGGATCGGTGCGCCGCTGTTGCTCGTACAGGGTGAGAACGACCAGTACGGCAGCGTCGCACAACTCGACCGGATCGTCGGCGCGGCCGGCGGCGACGTCACCCGGCGGGTACTGCCCGGGCATGGTCATCATCCGCATCTGCAGAACGCCGACGAGATCGGCGACCTGATCACTGAATTCATCGCAAAGCTCGAAGAGAAAGGCTGGGCATGGTAACGGCGCTCGATGAGGCTGGCACAGCCAGCATTCTGGCGGAATCGGTCAGCGAAGGAATGCTGTCCGGAAACGGTTCGCTGTCGGTCCTCGATCCGGAAACGGGGACATGGGATGCCCGGCCCTGGTCGGATGTACACGCCCGGGCCGAGGAGGTCGCGGCGCAGATCCTCGCCGATCGCCAGCGCGTGGAGCCGCACCACGTCGGGCTGATCGGCGACCCGAGCTTCGACCTGGTTGCCGCGGTGCTGGGCGCATGGCTCGCCGGCGTCGCCGTGTCGATCCTGCCCGGTCCGATCCGAGGAGCAGACGAAGAGCGTTGGGCCCAGACAACGTACGTGCGCTTCGCCGATATCGGCGTCGGCACGGTTCTCGGCAGCGGACCTCAGTTGGACCTGCTGGCCAAGGTCGATGGCTGGATGTGCGTCGAGCAGGTCGCGGTCTACGGCGCCGGCATCGACACAACCGGATTCGAGCCGCGTCGCGTGGGCGAGGATGCGCCCGCGGTGCTGCAGGGTACTGCCGGCTCCACCGGTGACCCGAAGACCGCCGTCCTGTCGACCAAGGCAGTGCACACGAACACCACCGAACTGATCGTGCGACTCGGTGTGCATCGCACCCGCGACATCGGCTTCAGTTGGCTTCCGCTGTATCACGACATGGGCCTGACCTTCCTGCTCGCCACGATGGGCGCAGGCTTCCCGCTGTGGCTGGTGCCGAACTCGGCCTTTGCTGCGGCACCGTTCAAGTGGCTCGAGTGGCTCACCGAGTCGCGGGCCACCTTGACCGCGGCTCCCAACTTCGCCTACGACATCCTGGGCAAGTACGGCTCGCTCATCAAGGACGCGGACCTGTCGGCGCTGCGTGTGTCGATCAGCGGTGGCGAACCGATCGATCCCGATGCCTTCGACAAGTTCCTCGAAGTCACAGAACGATTCGGCTTCGACCCGGGGGCAGCGGCGCCGTCGTACGGCATGGCCGAGTCGACGTGTGCCGTCACGATTCCGTCGGTCGGTAGCGGCGCCAACTACGACGAGGTGACGGTGACCCCGCCGGGTGACGGGTCGGTTCCGATCCGCCGCCGCTATGCGATCCTCGGTAAACCGCTGGGGGGAATGCAACTTCGTATCGTCGAACCTGCCGATGGTGAGGTTCCGCAGATCGACGACCGCGCCGTCGGACATGTGGAGATCCGAGGCACCTCGATGATGAACGGCTACCTGGGGCACCCGCCGCTGGCAGCAGGCGAGTGGTTCCCCACCGGTGACATCGGCTACCTCGTCGACGGCAAGCTGGTGATCTGCGGCCGGGCCAAGGAGATCGTCATCGTCGCCGGGCGCAACCTGTTCCCGATCGAGATAGAGCGTGTCGCGGCCAAGGTGTCGGGAGTGCGCAGCGGTTGCGTGGTTGCGATGGCCCGCAACGAGCAGTCGGCCCGGCCCGGACTGGTGATCGTGGCCGAATTCCGTGGTGAGGACGAGGAATCCGCGAAGAGCGCCGTCAAGGCCGAAGTCGCAGCACAGTGTGGTGTCATGCCGTCGGATGTCATCTTCGTGGCTCCCGGCGCGGTGCCGCGCACCACCTCCGGCAAGATTCGCCGACTGGAGACCAAGCGACTCGTCGAGGTCGGTGAGATGAAGTGACCGCCACGATCACGCAACAGACCACCGTCGAGGAGTATCGGGCGTTGCTCGAATCGGTCTTCGACGACGAGGTCCGTGGATGGACCGCCGAAGCCGAAGCCGCAGAGCGATTTCCGCGCAAGCTGCTCGAGCGTCTCGGCGCTGCCGGTGTGTTCGCCCAGAAGTGGGGCGACGGAAAGACGCCCGACGTCGCCAAGCTCGTCGAACTCGCCTACGCGCTGGGTCGCCAGGGTTCCGCGGGCATCAGTGTGGGCGTGAGCCTGCACGATTCGGCCATCGCGATCTTGCGTCGCTTCGGTGGGCGCTCGCCGCTGCTGACCGACGTCGCCGAGCGCGCCATCCGCGGCGATGCGGTGCTGTGCCTGGCAGCCTCGGAATCGTCGGGCGGCTCGGATCTGCAGATCGTGGAGACCGAGATCTCCACCGAGGGCGACGGATTCCGCGTCAAAGGCCGCAAGAAGTTCGTCTCGCTGTCGCCGATCGCCGATTACATCCTGGTGGTGGCGCGCACCGTCGAGGGTGACTCCGAGAGCCGGCACGGAAACGTGGCGTTGATCCTGGTTCCGACCGATCAGGTGACGATCATGCCGCCCTACGCGAAAGTCAGTGCCGGGCCACTGGATACCGCTGCGGTGGAGATCGACACTGTGGTGTCCGCGGACCATCTGATCGCGCGTGCCGGTACCGGTCTGGCGGCGGTGAGCTGGGGCCTCGCCCACGAGCGGCTGTCGATTGCCGGGCAGGTCGCCGCGTCATGCGAACTGGCCCTGGGTGTCACGCTTGCGCGGATGCACGAGCGCACCCAGTTCGGCAAGACACTGATCGACCACCAGGCGCTGCGGCTTCGGATGGCCGACCTCGTCTCCCGTGTCGACATGCTGCGCCTAGCGCTGACCGGTATCGCAGCGGGAGGCAAGCTCGATCTGCGCAGCGCTGCTGCCATGAAGGTGTCGGCGGCGCGGCTCGGCGAAGAGGTCATCGGCGAATGTATGCACATCTTCGGCGGTTCGGGCTTCTTGACCGGTGAGACCCCGCTCGCGCAGTGGTGGCGGGACATGAAGCTCGCGCGCGTCGGCGGCGGCACCGACGAGGTCCTGTGGGAGCTCGTGGCCGCATCGATGAAGCCGGATTTCGATGCCTACCAACAATTCTCTGGTTCCATCACCTGACGTTTGTCAGGGTGACCCATATACCGTCAGCTATGCTCACGATTCAAGGATGGGGTGACCACAATGTCGCTGGTCGTGGTCGAAGATCTGGCCAAGTCGTACCGGGACGTCCGCGCGCTCGACGGCATCTCCTTCGAGATCCCCGAGGGTTCGGTGCTGGGACTGTTGGGGCCCAACGGTTGTGGGAAGACCACCACTGTCTCGATCCTGTCGACGCTGCAGCGCCCGACAGCGGGCCGTTGTTCGGTGGCCGGATACGACGTCGTCGACGACGCCGGCAGAGTGCGCGAACTGATCTCGCTCACCGGTCAGTATGCGGCGCTCGAGGGGTCGCTGACGACGCGGGAGAACATCGCGATGTTCGGTCGGCTCACCGGCCTGCCGCGGCGCGAGACACGGTCGCGGCTCGAGGAGGTCGCCGAGACCTTCGGTCTCGTGGAATTCATGGATCGCAAGGTTTCTGAGCTCTCCGGCGGTATGCGACGACGCGTGGACATCGCGGCGGCGCTGGTCACCCGGCCCAAGGTGCTCTTCCTCGACGAACCAACCACGGGCCTCGACCCGCGGAGTCGCGCGTCGGTGTGGGAGACCGTGTCGACGCTGCGCACGGAGGGAATCACCGTGCTGCTGACCACGCAGTACCTCGAGGAGGCCGATCGCCTCGCCGACGATCTCGTCCTGCTCGACCACGGGCGAGTGGTCGAGCAGGGCACTCCCGAGCAGCTGAAACAGCGTGCGGGATCGGCGGTGTGCGAGATCACGTTGCTCGACTCCGCAGATCTCGACCGGACCCGTACCGCCCTGCGGGAGTTCGAGGAGATCGAGGCGGCCACCGGTGGTGGCGACCAGCGTCCGCGGCTGTCCGTCGCTGCGCCCGACGAACTGGGAACGGTCGGCACCGTGGTTGCCACTCTGCAGCGGGCGTCGATCCCGGTCTTCGACATCGCCTTGCGACGTCCGTCTCTCGACGAGGTGTTCTTCCAGTTGACCGGGCAGACACCGGAATCGGCCGACGAGTCGGAATCGGGCGACGCGGTGATGGCCGGGAAGGGCGCCGAATGAGCGTCGCCCCGCTGATCGCTCGTCCGGCCTCGGTCGGCGGTGATGCGATACGAACCGCGGTCCCGGCGCTGGTCGCGATCGGCGAACTGACTCGGCAGAGCCTGAAATCCGGTGCACGCGAGGGACAGTTCGTCTTCGCCGTGGGTTCGCCGATCGTCTTCTTCATCTGCTTCTATGTACCCCTGCACAGCCGGTTCGACCGAATGGGTATCGACTATGCCCAAAACCTCGTGCCGTTGGTCGTGATCCAGGCCGCCATCTTCGTCTCGATCATCTCGTGCGAGATCGCCGGTCGGGCCGCGCAGAGCGGGGTCCGGGGCCGGTTGGCATCGCTGCCGATGGCGCGCAGCGCGCCGCCGATCAGCCGGATGATCAATGCCTCAATACGCGTGACGATCTCGTTGGCGTCGACCTGTGCGCTCGGCGCGGCCCTCGGCTTCCGCTTTCACGGATCTGTGTGGGATCTCGTCGGATTCGTGTTGCTGGCGGTCATCTTTGCCGTCAGCCTCAGTCTCATGGCGGATGCGGCGGGATCGGTGGCCGATCATCCCGACAGCATCGCGCAGATGCTGATGATCCCGGAGCTGATCCTCGTCGTCGTCTCGACGGGACTCGTTCCTGTGCAGTCATTTCCGGAGTGGGTGCACCCATTTGTGAGCAACAATCCGGTGACGATCTTCGTCGACGCGATGCGCGCGCTCGCGGCCGGGACCGACGTCGACATCACGTCGGTCGTCGCGTGGTCGGTGATCCTGATCGGACTGGGACTGTTCGCTTCCGTTCTTGCCAACCGTCGGGAGGTGTCACGATGACCGCCACTGCCGTTCCGGCCCATTCGGCCATCGATCCATACCTGCGCCAGACGGTTCTGCTCGGTACCCAGGCCGTCGTGCACGCCTCGGCGTTGCTACGCACCTGGGTTCGCGATCCGGGTGTGGTGGTGCAGACGCTCGTCTTCCCGGCATTTCTGCTCGGTGTCTTCCACCTCGTGCTCGGACAGTCGACGACCAACCTGGGTCTGGGCGACAGCATCTATCGCAACACCGGGTTGGTCGCGTTGGTCGGCGCGATGTTCGGGACGATCATGACCGGGCTGCAACTGATCAGCGAACGCGAGACGGGGTTGCTCGCCCGCCTGTCGACCCTGCCGGTACCGCGATCGGGCTACCTTCTGGGCCGGGTGCTGGCAGAGGTCGTGCGGATCACGATCGCCACGGTGGTCCTGTTCGCAGTGGCAATCCCCATGGGGTTCCGCTTCACTCAGGGCTGGCTCGCGGGTGTCGCCGCCCTCTTGGTTCCGGTGATCGCCGGGACCGGAATCGTGTTCGTCATGATCGCGTGCGCGACCGTGGCCCCGCGGTCGTTGATGGAGGAGACGGCGATCCCGTTCCTGTTCATGATGTTCTTCAATACCGGCTTCGCGCCGCTGTCGGAGTATCCGGGCTGGCTGCAGCCGATCGTCGAGTACCAACCGATGAGTCCGGCGGTCGACGCACTCAGCGGACTCACCGAAGGAGGTCCCGTCGCGCGTCCGCTTGCGCTGACAATTGTCTGGACCGTAGGGCTTTCGGTCGTGTTCGGTGTGCTCGCCGTTCGCGGCTATCGCAAAGCCGCACAGCGGTCGATCTGATTCGACGAGCACGGCGACCACATCTCTGACCGGGTCCTCTACCCTACGTACTCACCGGAGTGCCGAAGAAAAATCTAGGGGAAGAAGCTTCCTCCCCTATGTTCGGAGTCTTCCGCCAGTAATTTCTGGGGGAGGACTCCAAGAGTAGGGGAAGAAGTTTCTTCCCCTACTTTCAGTGCGCCCGACCGGTCAGGTGATGTCGAAGATCACAGGGGCATGATCGCTGGCGCCCTTGCCTTTTCGGGCATTGCGGTCGACGGTGGCGCCGATGACGCGGGTGTCGAGTGCGGGGGAGCAGAGTGCGTAGTCGATGCGCATGCCTTCGTTGCGGGGGAACCTCAGCGCGGTGTAGTCCCAGAACGTGTAGCCCGGCGCGTAGGGAAGTGCCGAATCGGCCAGCCCGGCAGTGAGGAAGGCGCGCACAGCGGATCGTTCGGCGTCGGAGACGTGTGGTTTGCCCTCGAAGCAGCCCGGGTCCCAGACATCGGAGTCCTGCTGGGCGACATTCCAATCGCCGGCGAGCATGATCTCCGCGGCGGGGTCGTGGGCGAGCTGCAGTGACGTGATGCCGGCGAGCGCGTCGAGCCAATCGAGCTTGTAGCGGTAGTGCGGGTCGTCGAGGGCTCGGCCGTTCGGGACGTACAGACTCCAAACCCGCACGCCGGCGCAGCGTGCGGACAGCGCTCGCGCTTCGGCGGTTTCGCGACCGTCGATGGGGAATGTCGGCATCCCTTCGAAGCCGATCTCCACCTCGTCGAGCCCGACGCGGGATGCGATCGCCACGCCGTTGTAGGCCCCCTGACCTATGTGTGCGACGTCGTAACCGCTTGCGAGGAAACTCATCACGGGAAAGCTGTCATCGTGGCACTTGGTCTCCTGCATGGCCAGCACGTCGATGTCGTTGGAGTCCATCCAGGCGACCACCGCTTCTGACCGGGCGCGGATGGAGTTGACGTTCCAGGTGGCGATTCGCATCGTCACCGCACCTCGGCAACCCGCACACCGGCTGCGCGCCAGCGTGTTCGGACCGTGTCGCGATAGCGCCGAGGCGTGCACAGCAGAACGGCGAACACCGATTGACTGTCGTGGTCGCGGTAGTGGTCACGATAGAACGGCATCGACTCGGCAAACCAGTCGAATCCGTCGGGATCGTCGGTCAGCAGCATATGTGCATCGGTGATCAGCGTCAGGAATCCGGCGGGTGCCGAGCCGGGTTCGGCGGAGCCGTCGAGATCGCGCATGCAGTCGTCGAAGGCGGATTTGCTGTGGCCGAAATGATCCGGGAAATGCCAGGCCGCAGCGAACGCGGTGAACAGGTCGTCGAGCGTGGTCGCCGCAGTGGCGTCGACGTTGCGTACTCGCAGGCCCGACGGGGTCCGGGTCAGCGCGTCGTCGCGCAGCATGCCGACGACGGGTCCGTGACCGCCGGCATCGGCGAGGAAGTCGCGCAGCGTCTCCGGGTTCATCGCCGGTTCCGGATGACGACAAAGCTGACGTAGTGATCGGCGGTGTAGTAGGCCGAACCGTCGCTGCCGGTGATGATCCGCTCGGCATCGCGGCTCTGACCGCGCTTCTTGGGGTTCACATCCCACTCCCGATAGGTGATGCGCGTTCCGCCCGGGTTGGTGCGCGGAAGCTTTCCTTCGTTGTTGCGGAACACATCTCCGCCGTGTGTGCCGGGTGCGTTGGCGGCTTCTGGCCAGTCGCCGGAGTCGATGAGCGCCAGGGTTTGTCGAACTCGGGCAGGCACCCGCGACGACGTGCTCGTCGACCTCGACGTGGACACGGCTGCTGTGGAGGACCGTTTGGCCGACCTTGACGTCTTGGTTGTTGACGTCTTGGCTGCCGACGACTTGGTCACGGACGTGGCGGCAGTCGTTGTCGACGCGGTGGAATCGTCGTGTCTGTTGATCAGCCAGGTGACACCGAAGACCGCTGCGATCACGACGAGGGCGATGGCGGTGATGAGTGCCTGGCGTCGTCGGGCCGCGGCAGTCGGAGCCGATCGTGGCATCAGATCGCGTTTCCTTCGATGGTCGGGGTCAGGTAGTGCGCGGTGTGGTGCAGGGCAAAGCCCCAGCGCCGATACCACGCGCCGGCAACACGATTGGTGGTCTCGACCTGCACGTAGGCCGACGCGGCGCCCTCTGCGGCACCCCACTCGACCAGACGTCTCGCGACTGCGCCGGCCAGTCCGGAGCGTCGTCGGTCCGGGGCGGTCCACAACGCGGTGAGACCGAGCCGTGCAACGCCGTCGGGCCCAGCGGTGACCGCGGCCCGCCCGATCGCCGAGATGTCATCGGTGCCGATCGTCGCAAACCTGACCGGTCCGCGGGCGGCCGTCGTCACCCTCCGGGCGAGCTCAACGTCGGCGTCGGGGCGGTAGGCGTGCAGCCACTGATCCGATGGTTCGTCATCGAGGCGAATCTCGAGGTTCGGCATGGAGGCTCCACGCGCCAGCAATGTTTCGAGGTCGGCGGTCAGGACCTGCACCTCGACGCCGCGTTCGCCGTCGATCACCCCGGCGGTCATCAGGCGGTCCGGCAACGACAGCAGGACCGGCAGGTCGCGACGCCGATACCACGCCGCGATCTGCGGTAGGCTCTGCGCCGATCGGGCCGAAGGCTCCAGTGGCAGTGCGGAATTCGCGCGTCGAGTGAATCCGCCGCCGGCCCGGAGGAGCCAGCCGTCGATCCACGCCGATTCGACACCGGGCCAGGCGAGCGCGGCGGCATGCTCGAGGTTGCGAATCTCGCTGTTGCGTACCGGCTTTGCCGAGAGCAGCCGCACCGAGGTGACAGCCGAGCGGGGGATGGATTCGCGTGTGCCGTCGCGTTCGAGAACGAGCGGGTCCGCGTCGTCGACGAGGAAGCCCGTCACATCCGAGCGTGCCGCGTCCCGATCACCGCGCCAGTCCGCAGGGGTGGCCTCGCCGAGCCGATAGCGCACGACGACACGGTCGCCCGCAAAGAGGTCGGCTGGCTCGGTCACCGTGGGCGTGGTCAGTCGTCGTCGTGGCCGAACGGATCCTCGACCTCGCCGGGCATCCACGTCAGACCGGGCACACCCCACTTGTGCTTCTTGATGGACTTCTTGGCCGCGCGGGCGTTGCGCCCGATCAGCACGTCCACGTACAGAAAGCCGTCGAGATGGCCGACCTCGTGCTGCAGCATGCGGGCGAAGAACCCGGTGCCCTCCACCACGACTTCGGCGCCGGTGCGGTCGACGCCGGTGACTCGCGCCCAGTCGGCGCGTCCGGTGGGGAACTGTTCGCCGGGGACCGACAGGCAGCCCTCGTCGTTGCCGTCCGGGTCGGGCATGGTCTCCGGGATCTCGGAGGTCTCCAGAATCGGGTTGATCACCTCGCCGCGGCGGCGTCGGGCTTCGTAACGTTCACCCTCGGGGCAATCGAAGACGAACATCCGCTGCCCGACTCCGACCTGATTGGCCGCCAGACCGACACCGTGTGCGGCGTCCATCGTGTCGTACATGTCGTCGAGCAGGGTGATCGTCTCGGCCGACGGCTTGCCGGCATCGTCGAGCGCCACGGGAGCCGTGGGCTCGTGCAACACCGGCTCGCCGATGATGCAGATCGGGAGAATGGCCATGCGGCTCAGATTACTGGGTGGGTTCGGAGTCCCTTCTCGTCGCCCGCATCGCGCCGACCTGGGAGAGAATTGATGCCGCACGAACCGGGCGAGTCACACCGCGTTCGAGGTTGGGGTGCGTGGTTAGATGATTACGAACCACACCATTGTGATTTGGCGGCGGCGCCGGGAGCGAAGCGAGCGGGCCAAGTGTTCCCGGCAGAGCTGCCCACCACGATGGTTGTGCGGATCGACGGTAGGGCTGGATCGACGGGCGAATCGTGAGGGAGCGAGATGGACGGCGCAGCTGCGCGTAGCCAGAAGCAGGGCGATCAACCCACCCCCGAGAACGCTGCCGCCGACCAGTCAGCGGTGGACCCGCATGAGGTCGGGGCCGACGGGTTGTCGCGGCGCGAACACGACATCCTGGCGTTCGAACGTCAGTGGTGGAAGTACGCGGGAGCCAAGGAAGAAGCCATCAAAGAGCTGTTCGGCCTGTCGGCGACCCGCTATTACCAGGTACTCAACGCGCTCGTCGACCGTCCCGAAGCGCTGGCTGCAGACCCGATGCTGGTCAAGCGCCTGCGTCGGCTTCGGGCCTCCCGGCAGAAGGCCCGCGCGGCCCGTCGGCTGGGCTTCGAGATCACGTGATGCGTGGCTGCGAGCTCTCAATGCGTGCCGCGGATATCACTGACGTCTGACGCCGGGCCACCTCGCGAAGTGCGTTAAGGTCGTCGTTGATGAATGCAGATCGTGAGCCCAATCGCCTTCCGTTGCGTGCCGGGGCCATGTTGCTGCTCGCTGTCGCCGTGGTCTTCATCGGTCTGGGATGGCATTCGGCAGCGACGTCGTCCGACGACCCGGAGGCAGCGCTGGAAGCTGCGAACAAGACCCAGACCACGACGTCGGCGGCACCCACCTCGACCACGGCGGCGGCCGCCGCAAAGCCTGTGTGCGTCTACAACGCCGGTGGCATCAACGGTCTCGGCCGCGAGGTCACCAACGAGCTCAAGGCCAAGGGTTTCCAGACCCGTGCGCCGCAGACCTACACCGACGGCACCTTCAGCGAGAACACCATCTTCTACGACGACGCCGCGTCCAAGGCGCAGGCCGACCAGATCGCCGCGGCACTCGGTGGCAGCTACGTCGTGGAAGAACGTGCACCCGCGTTTGCCGGCCGATGTGAGGACGGCATCCCCGTCATCGCCTTCGAGCGGTCCGAATGAACGGACCCGGTACGATTGCGGCCCGATACGAACACGCACCACGGTGCCGCCCGCAGCCCTCACCAGGATCGACCAAGGAGTGACATGACCGGCAGTAGGAAATCTCGTCCGACCACCCTGCGCATCGCCGCGGCACTGGCCTCGGCGGGTGCGCTCGGCGTCGTGCTGGCGGGCTGTACCCCCGACGAGCCGGTGTCGGACGTGAAGGGCACCACGCCCCCGGTGATCTCTGACGTCCCACTGCCTCCGGGCTCGGTCGAGAACCAGGACAACGTCCCGACCGGACAGCAGGCGAAGGCCGAGATCAAGAACGAGGACGGCGACCGGGTCGGTGAGGCGACGTTCGTGGCCCGCGGGGCGGGCGGTCCGGTGACCGTGACCGTGAAGGTCACCGGTGGTGACATCCCGGCGGGATTCCACGGCATGCACATCCACACCAACGGCCAGTGTGCGCCGGGCCCCGACGGTGAGGCCTTCAGCGCGGCGGGCGGTCACCTGCAGGTCGGAGACGCGAACGCGCATCCGTCCAGTGGCGACCTGATCTCGATGAACATCCTCAAGGACGGCACCGGCGAGACGGTGACCGTCACCGACGCCGTGACCCTGCAGCAGATCATCGGCAAGTCGATCATCATCCACGAGAAGCCCGACAACTTCGGCAACGTGCCCAACCCGAGCCCCAACACCCTCAAGACCGGCGATGCGGGCGCTCGTCTGGCCTGCGGCGTCATCGAGCTCGGCGCGTAGCGATACCAACCCCCGAGGCCAGACGTGGTGACGTCCATCCCGTTTCAGGGATCCCCGACCCCGTCGCTCGGCGTCGAATGGGAGTTCGCACTCACCGACAAGCAAACAGGTGACCTCTCGAACTCGGCTGCGGCGTTGTTTGCGGCCGTCGCCGAGCAGCACCCCGAGCGGACCGGGCAGGTCCACAAGGAGTTGCTGCGCAACACCGTCGAGCTGGTGACCGGTATCTGTCGGACCACAGCCGAGGCGGTCGACGACCTCACCGGGACATTGGCGGTGGTGCGCAGGATCGCCGACGAACTGGGCGTCGACCTGTACGGCGCGGGTACGCATCCGTTTGCCGAATGGTCGACGCAGCTGCTCACCGAGGGGCACCGGTATGCGGAGCTGATCGAGCGGACCCAGTGGTGGGGACGCCAGATGTTGATCTGGGGTCTGCACGTGCATGTCGGTATCAGCCACCGCGACAAGGTGTTACCGATCCTCGACGCCCTGCTCAACTACTATCCGCACCTGCTGGCGATCTCAGCGTCTTCGCCGATGTGGGCCGGGCAGGACACCAGCTACGCCAGCAACCGTGCAATGATGTTCCAGCAGTTGCCGACGGCGGGTCTGCCCTTCCAGTTTGCGACGTGGTCGGAGTTCGAGGCGTTCGTCGGCGACCAGAAGACCACCGGCATCATCGACCACATCAACGAAATCCGTTGGGACATCCGGCCGTCGCCGCATCTGGGCACCATCGAGGTGCGGGTGTGCGACGGGATGACCAACGTGGCCGACCTGTCGGCGGTGGTCGCGCTGATCCACTGTCTCGTCGTCGATCTGGATCGGCGGCTGACCGCGGGAGAGGCGCTGCCGACGATGGCGCCGTGGCTGGTTCAGGAGAACAAGTGGCGCGCAGCACGTTACGGCCTCGAGGCCATCGTCATCCTCGACTCGGACTGCACCGAACGGCTGGTGACCGAGGACCTATCGAACGTTCTGGAGCGGCTGGCGCCGATCGCACGCGACCTCGAGTGCGTCGACGAGTTGGCGGGTGTCTCACGAATCATCGAGCGTGGGGCCAGCTATCAGCGCCAGCGTGCCGTGTACGCACGCACCGGCAGTATGCGCGACGTGGTCGCGTCGGTGGTCGAGGAACTGGCGCAACCGGTTTCGTAGTTGTCAGTCAACATGGCCGGGGCTCATTCCCGGTAGCCAACCTCGGTCTCGCTGAGAATCTGGTCGATGTCACCGGTCGGAAACTCGTACGTGAGAGCGTTTCGGACGGCAGCCAGTTTTCGGGCCTGCGACTGCCGAGGTTCGTCGTCATCAGAAGCGATCCGAACGTGCTTGTTCATGTATTGAGTATGCAGTGCTGCGCTGCAGGTATCCGCTTTCACGGCCAGGTGATGATGGTTTTGCCGGTGGCTGCGTGCTGCCAGATGACTGCGCGGCCTTCGGCCAGGGTGGGTATCCAGATGTCGAGGTGGCGCCGCCCTGAGGAGCGAGCTTGCGAGCGTCTCGAAGGGTTGAACTGGTGGCAGGGGATGCAGAGCGGGATCAGATCGTCGGTGATGGTCCAGCCGCCGTCGATCGGGTGGGCATGGTTGTAGGGCTTGACGTGGTCGAGTTGGCACTGTTCCACGGGTCGTCCGCAGTAGGGTCCGCGGCAGTGGTGGTCAGTCAGCGCGATCGCGCGCCGCTGTGCGTCTGTTGGTTCGTAGTCCAACGCCCCGACCGGGGGTACGAGTAGCCCACCGTGTCCGGTGGGGTCGATCGGCGCCGGGTTGGGTGGGCGGGAAAGCACCCGGACCAGCGCCGAACCCGTCTGCGAGCTGCCGGCCAGGTGGGCGGGTACTGAACACGGCCGGCCTTGCGGGGTCGTCCGGCGCGCAACATGCTGACCCGACCATCGGGGTCGGTGTCGGTGGGGTCACTGCGATGCAGAAACCGTTGGCTTTCGCGGTACATGCCGGTCCAGGTGGCATCCTCGGCGAGTGCACGCGCGTGGGCGGGGTCGATCACCCCGTA
>NZ_JBSFQL010000019.1:0-116231 GCF_053588675.1 Gordonia sp. NPDC003422 | reverse complement strand
CTGGCCGCACCTCGTCCCGAACCCGACGGCTCCCCCGACGCCCGCAGCGCCGGGCGTCGCCGCTCCGAAGCGTTGGAACGCATCCTCGACGCCGCGCACGGTGGGCACAGTGGTCACGGCCTGGTGGGGATGCCGAAACATCAAGTGCTGCTCACGTTGCCGGCCGACAATCCGGATCTGGCGTCGATGGCGTTCACCGGACCCGTCACCCTGGACACCGCCCGGTTGTTGACCTGTGACGCGGTGGTCACCGCGATCACCGTCGACAAGGACGGGGTGCCGGTCGCGATGACCGACAACCTACGCCTGTTCCCATCACACCTGCGTCGAGCGTTGATCGTGCGTGACGGAGGGTGCTGCATCAAATGCGGCGCGCCGGCGTCCTGGGCCCACGCACACCACATCAAACATCACGCCGACGGCGGCAGAACCGTCCTGGACAACGGGTGCCTACTCTGCCCGTCCTGCCATACCGATGTGCACCACAACGGGTGGGACGTCGTCCTCGGGGCTGACCGCCACCCGTGGCTGGTTCCGCCGGCCTCCGTTGATCCGGAAAGGAGACCACTACCGGCCTACAACCGACGCACCATGCGCCTGGACAACGCCGCCTGAACCCGACCACGTGATCTCGCGCCCCTGCCGCTGATCGAGCCGGTACCGAGCCCCAGGGGCGAGGCGCCGTGTCGAGATCCGCCGGTGACCATCCCGAACAGCGGAGTTCGCTCCGCGCACGACCTTTGAGAACTCCATAGTGTGAACCGCGACGCCACGGCGAAACCGTTGCCGCGCAGTCGAAGACACCCACCCCGCACCCAACCACAGCCGCACCAGTAGGCCAACACCGGGAGATGCGGTGGCTCCGACCGCGTGACAACGACGGTGCGGTGAGGTGTTCTGGAACGGATGAAGTCTTTCGCATGGAGGGTCGGACATTCGCGCCTCCGATACGATCTGACGCACGAGCCGTCCGATACGTAGCGCCAATCTGGGCGGCGACACCGACAGGGGATGACCATGCCGCTGAGCCCGGGTGATGTCTTCGCCGACAATCGGGTGGTGTCCTCGGCCGGTGTCGGCGAATTCGGTGAGAACTACCTCGTGGAGGCCGAACGGTCGGAGCCGCGAGTGCTGACTGTCGTCACCAGTGCGGTCGATGTCGACATGCAGTCGCGGGTAGCGGAGGCGCTCGGCGCCTGGGCACAACTCGAGCATCCGGGGATCGTCGCGGTTCGTCGGCACGGTGTGGAAGACGGTGTGCCGTGGTTCGTCACCGATCGGATCGCCGGCCGACGACTCGACGCCGAACCGCTGTCGGTCGGCGAGGTCGGGGCGGTGATCGAGCAGGCGGCAGCCGCGCTCGATCACGCACACCGGCACGGGGTTGTGCATGGGCGCCTGATGCCCGCGAACATCTTCGTCGGTTCAGATGGACCGGCGTCGACGTTGCGGGTTCTGCTGTCGGACTTCGGAATCGGCGCCGCCGTTGCCGGATCGACCGGGTCGCCCTACGCGGCGCCCGAGACCGCGACGGGTCCGGCGACGGCACGCGCAGACGAGTATTCGCTGGCGGCGATTGCCTACCAGCGGCTCACCGGCACGGCTCCGACGGCACCGCACATCGCGCCGATCGGTGCCCTGCGGGCCGACGCGGTGAACCTCGATCCGGTGTTCGCGGCCGCACTCTCCGACGATCCAGACCTGCGCTACCCCTCCTGTTCGACCTTCGCTGCGGCACTGACGACCGGACTGCGCGGGGGACTGCCAGACGAATTCACGCCCGTCGACCCCGTCGATCCGTCAACTGTCCGCGCGAGTTATCCCTCGACGGTCGCCACCGGACCCCCGCCCGGCCCATGGCCACCCCCGCCGAATGCAAACCGGTATCCGGGTCCGACGCCGCGAAAGAGCCGTCGCGGACTGTGGTGGGTCCTCGGCGCGGTCGCTGCGGTCATCATCGTCGCGGTCGCGGCGACCACCACTGTGTTGCTGCTCGTCGGCGGTGACGACGCGAAGCCCGACACCTCCGTCAGTGCGGGCCCCGCCGCATGTGTCCTGAGCAGCGGCAAGGTCTACTGCTGGGGCAAGAGCGCGCAAGGTCTGGCCGACGACAACCCGGCCGTGACAGATCAGCCGACACTGGTCCCCGACCTGACCGGTGTCTCCGTGATCTCCAGCGACTACGACGTCGACCTGGAACGGGGCAACGTCTGCGCCGTGTCGCGCGGTGAGCTCTACTGTTGGGGCGCAAACGGTTTCGGCCAGCTCGGGAGTGAAACCCCGACGTCGAGCGCAACTCCACTCATGGTGGCGGGTCTATCAGGTGTGACGGCGGTTTCGACGGGCTACGACACCACCTGCGCGGTCGCGGACCGCAAGGCGTACTGCTGGGGCGACAACGGCGACGGCCAGCTCGGGAATGGCAGTGCCACAGGGGAAGTGGCGATGCCACGGCAGATTTCGCAACTGGCCGATGTGACCGCGATCGACACCGACGACGGTACGACCTGCGCGATTGCCGGCGGGGACGTGTACTGCTGGGGTCGTGCCGACGAGGGGCAGGTGGGTCCGGGCAACACGTCGGATGTGGTCACGCCGACCAAGATCGACGGGATCGGCAAGGCGACGGCCGTGACCACCGATGCCGGTACGGTGTGCGCGACGGTCAGCGGCGGTGATGCGTACTGCTGGGGCTCCAACTCCACCGGACAGTTCGGTCAGGAGGGTCCCAGCAGCGTCAGCACGCCGCAGAAACTGTCCGGTGTCGCGGACGTGACCGACATCAGTACCGCCGAGGGATCGACGTGCGCTGTCGACGGCGGAGGCGTCTTCTGCTGGGGTGCCAACACCTATGGACAAGTGGGGGACGGTTCCACGACCAACCGATGGACGCCCGCGCAGGTGCAGCTTCCGAAGTGACCATGAAGAAACATCGAGGGGCATGTGTTCCGAGTCATACGCGGGGTGGCTATCCTCCGAAACGTGGATATCAACGGAGCTAGTGCAATTGTCACGGGCGGCGCGTCGGGCATCGGCGCGGCGTCGGCCCGCCAGCTGGCGGCCAAGGGCGCGAAGGTGGTCGTCGCCGACCTCAACGCAGAAAAGGGCGAGGAACTCGCCAAGGAGATCGGCGGCGCGTTCGTCAGCGTCGACGTCACCCAGACCGACCAGATCGAGGCCGCGGTCAACAAGGCCGCCGAACTCGGCCCGCTGCGGGTCCTGGTCAACTCGGCCGGCATCGGCTGGGCGCAGCGCACCATCGGCCGCGACGGCGAGTTCGCGTCGGCGCACAACCTCGACGCCTACAAGAAGGTCATCGCGATCAATCTGATCGGCACCTTCGACGCGATCCGTCTGGCCGCGACGGCGATGAGCCGCAACGAGCCGCTCGACGCGCACGGCGAACGTGGCGCGATCGTCAACATGGCCAGTGTCGCGGCCTTCGACGGTCAGATCGGCCAGGCCTCCTACTCCTCATCCAAGGGCGGTGTGGTCGGCATGACGCTGCCGGTCGCTCGTGACCTGGCGGCGGTCGGCATCCGGGTGAACACCGTTGCTCCGGGCCTGATCGACACCCCGATCTACGGCGAGGGCGAGGCCGCCGAGGCGTTCAAGGCAAAGCTGGGCGAGTCGGTACTGTTCCCGCATCGTCTCGGTGTGGCCGACGAACTCGCGTCGATGGTGGTCGAACTGGCCACCAACTCGTACATGAACGCCGAAGTTGTCCGCGTCGACGGCGGCATCCGGATGCCACCGAAGTAATCTGGCGCTATGCCTGTTGGGGGAAACAACGCGAGGCGCGCTGCGGCGGTGATGGCCGCCGCCGCAGCGCTCGGCCTCGTGGTCGGGGGTTGTTCGCGCGACGTCGAAGGCACGGCGATACCGACGTCCGGCTCGGTGGTGTCGAGTTCACCGTCGACCACCACCAGCACCACGTCGACGACGACTACAACGAGTACGACGACGTCGACGTCGATACCGCCGCAATCCGGGGCGGCGACCGATCCGGATCAGATGACCTGTGGCACCTACATCTCGCTGACTCCCGAACAGCAGCAGGCGACCATTCGGGCCTACGCGCAGCGCCACGACCGGCCGCTGCTCTCGTCGAACGAGAACGCCTATCGCCTTGTGGCTGTGTTCTGCACTCTCGATCCGAACCAGCTGATCCGCGACAGCCTGCTCCTCAAGTAGGCGTCGGAATCGGTGCATCACAACCAATGCGCTGAATCGGACATGAGAAGAAGTAGCATCTCTGTCCATGACGACTCCACCGCCCTATCCTGGTCAGCCCGGTGTTCCGCCGAACGAGCCCGGCCAGCCGTATCAGCCTGGGCAGCCGTATCAACCCGGCCAGCCATACCAGGCCGGGCAGCCGTATCAACCCGATCCGGCGGCCCAGCCGGGCGCCTATCAGCCGTACCCCGCGCCGGCGGGCGGTGGGTTCACGCCGCCGCCCAAGAAGTCCAGTCTGAAGTGGCTGTGGATCGGCCTGGGCATCTTTGTGTTCCTGGTCGTGATCGGCATCATCGGCCTGTTCGCATTGGGTTGGGCGAACAAGGACAACGTCAATGACTCCGATGATGTGGCGGTCGGCGACTGCGTACGAATCGAGAAGGATTCCGGCACCAGCATCAAGCCGGTGAAGATCGACTGCGGCACGTCCGACTTCCATTGGTCGGTGGCCGCCAAGGTCGACGTGAGCAGCCAATGCGGCGAATCGTATGACACAGTGTGGTTCCGCGGGTCCGGTGACGATAGCAAGACGCTGTGCCTCGCCCGAGAAATGCAGGTCGGCAAGTGCTACGAGTGGCCCTCAGTGGCCGGATCGCTCTCTGACGTGCGAGAGATCAGCTGCGGCTCGGCGCCACAGAGCGCCTTCGTGGCGGTCAAGATCGACTCCCGGCAGTCGGGCCCACCCAATTGCGATTCCGGTCAGCAGTCGCTGCATTACACCAGGTCGCCCGAGCTGAGCTACTGCTTGACGGTGACCGAAGACTAGGCGCCGGAGCCCTCCGATGAGGTCGTGGCGTAGCGCGGTGGTGGTGATCGTGAGCGTCGTCGCAGCGACGCTCACGACGTTCGGGACAGCGGTCGGCCGGGCCGAGCCGGTCGGTCAGGGCGACACCCCGGGACCGGTCTGCGCGTGGCAGATCATGTCCAATCGTGATGACCTCAATGTCGCCTTCCCGGACGTCAACGCGACCTACTGGGTGTTGCCGTATGCGCTGGGGCCGGGCGATTCGATCTCGCTGTCGGGCCGCTACCCGCACGCGCGGTACTTCTCGCTGAACACCTACGGCACCGACTTCAACACGGTGGACACGTTGCGGGACAACCAGATCCGGCCTGCCGGCAACGATGTCAACCCGTTCGTGGATCCAGCGGCGGCCGCGGGTGGTTCATGGCAGGCCACGGTGGTCAATCGTGCACCGAATCGCTCCCGCAACGAGATTCGCGGCCTGCCCGCGGCGGGTGCACAGCGGGTGCCGGTCGGGTTCCTCATCGTCCGGGTGTACGTTCCCGACGATCCTTCGTCGCTGAGTGGGGGTGTCGAACTTCCCACGGTCGTCATGCATCTCGGCGGAGCGCAGGTCACGCTCCGGCCGTGCGCAGTGCCGTTCAACCCGCGCAACTACAGCGGTCCGATCGCCGCGGCGCTCACGTCGGTGTTCGATCGGGCGATCGCGGGCGCGGCCGCGAACTCCTTCCCGGCCGGATCGCCGGAGGCGACCTTCGTCAATCCGAACTCGACCGCCGGCCTGTTTCCGAACGGCGACAACAAGTACATCGGTGCGGGTCTGACCTATCGGAAGGGACGCGTCGTCGTGATCCGCGGGAAGGCGCCGACCTATCCGAACACGCGCGCCGGTGCATCACCCGCGAAACCTGGAGTCGGCCTGCGCTATTGGTCGATGTGCCAGAACGACAAGATGACCCCGTATCCGGTGGTGGCGTGTGCGGCCGACTTCCAGACGCGCCTCGACAGCGACGGCTACTACACATACGTGGTCGCCGCACCCGCAGACCTGAGTCGCTCGTCGGACCCGACGGCGACGGTGATCGGCTGGGGTGACACGAATGTGCCGACCAAAGTGGTCTTTCTGCGAAACATGTTGCCGTCGTCGGGCTTCTACCCCTCATCGGTGCAGGCGGCGCAGAGCAAGGGCGGTGATCCCGCCGTCAGTATGGGCGCCTACTACCCGCGTGCCACCTACTGCGATGTGGTGGTACTGAGGTCGCAGGGGTGGCGGGCCTGCTACCGCTGACCAGTCCGCACACACAAAACTCCCACTTACACAGGAGGTTTCGTGTGTAAGTGGGAGTTTCAGGTGTAACGGAACTCAGAACGCGGCTTCGTCGAGCTCCATGATCTCGTTGTCGACGTTCTCCACGGTGACGCGCACCGAGGTGAGCAGCGGCAGCATGTTCTTGGCGAAGAACGTGGCGACCGCGACCTTGCCGTCGTAGAACGACTTCTCGTCGCCCGCCGCGCCGGCGTCGAGCTTGGCGAGTGCGACCTGCGCCTGCTTGAGCAGCAACCAGCCGATGAGGAGGTCGCCGACGCTCATCAGGAAGCGGACCGAACCCAGCCCGACCTTGTAGAGCTCCTTCGGATCTTCCTGTGCCGCCATGAGATTGGTGGTCAGCGACGCGGCCATGGCCTGCACGTCCTCGAGTGCGGTCTTCAGCAGCTGACGTTCCGCCTTCAGGCGGCCGTTGCCGGCCTCTGACTCGATGAACGACTGGATCTGTCCGGCGACGTGTGCGAGCGCCTGGCCCTTGTCGCGGATGATCTTGCGGAAGAAGAAGTCCTGCGCCTGGATCGCGGTGGTGCCTTCGTAGAGCGAGTCGATCTTGGAGTCGCGGATGTACTGCTCGATCGGGTAATCCTGCAGGAAGCCCGAACCACCGAGCGTCTGGAGCGACTCGTGACCGAGGTTGGCGTAGGCCCGCTCGGAGCCGACGCCCTTCACGATCGGGAGGAGCAGGTCGTTGACGCGGTGTGCCATCGACGCGTCCGCGCCGGAGACGATCTCTGCCGCAACGGCATCCTGATGCGACGCGGTGTACAGGTACACGGCACGCAGACCCTCGGCGTAGGCCTTCTGGGTCATCAGCGAACGACGCACATCCGGGTGATGGGTGATGGTCACGCGCGGCGCGGCCTTGTCGGTCATCTGGGTCAGGTCGGCACCCTGCACGCGCTCCTTGGCGTAGTCGAGTGCGTTGAGATAACCGGTCGACAGAGTCGAGATGGCCTTGGTGCCCACCATCATTCGCGCGTGCTCGATGACCTCGAACATCTGCGCGATGCCCTTGTGGACCTCGCCGACGAGCCAGCCCTTGGCCGGGACGCCGTGCTGGCCAAAGGTGACCTCACAGGTGGCCGACGCCTTGATGCCCATCTTGTGCTCGACGTTGGTGACGAATGCGCCGTTGCGCTCGCCGAGTTCACCGGTCTCCGGGTCGAAGTGGAACTTGGGAACGAAGAACAGTGACAGGCCCTTGGTGCCGGGGCCGGCACCCTCGGGGCGGGCCAGGACGAGGTGGAAGATGTTCTCGGTCATGTCCTGGTCGGCGGAGGTGATGAAACGCTTCACGCCGTCGATGTGCCAGGAGCCGTCTTCCTGCTGCGTGGCCTTGGTGCGGCCGGCGCCCACGTCGGAACCTGCGTCGGGCTCGGTGAGGACCATGGTGGCGCCCCAGCCGCGCTCGGAGCAGATCGCAGCCCACTTCTTCTGCTCGTCGGTGCCGTTGTTGAAGAAGATGTTGGCGAAACCCGAACCCGCTGCATACATGAAGATCGGCGGGTTGGCGCCCAGGATCATCTCGCCGATCGCCCAGTAGAGCGAACGCGGAGCAGGCAGGCCGCCGAGTTCCTCGGCGATGCCGATCTTGTCCCAGCCACCCTCGACGAGGGCGTTGTAGGACTTGGTGAAGCCCTCCGGGATCGTCACGGAGTGGGTCTCGGGGTCGAAGACCGGCGGGTTGCGGTCGGCGTCGACGAAGGATTCCGCGATGGGTCCCTCGGCCAGGGCCTTGACCTCGCGCAGCATGTCGACAGCAGTCTCGTGATCGAGATCGCCGAACTCGCCCGACTCGAGGACCTTGTCGAGTTCGAAGACCTCGAAGAGGTTGAACTGGAGGTCGCGCATGTTGCTCTTGTAATGGCCCATGGTGTTCCTATCTGGCTGGCTCGGTGGGCAAGTCTGAGATCGACGAACGCATAAGTTACTCGTCGGTAACCTCAGTTTACGCCCGAGTAGCGTTGCCGACAACTCGTCTGGCTGTGAAGGTGCTTACTTTTGCAAGCGTCAGAGCGCGTCGCGCAGATAGGCCAGGTCGGCGGGGATTCCCTCGGCGGGGGTCTCCAGGATCACCGGGGCGTCGGCGGCCTTGGCCACCGCCGCCAGGACGTCCGGATCGATGTGACCGGACTCGAGGTTGGCGTGCCGGTCGCGTCCCGAGTCGAACTCGTCGCGCGAGTTGTTGAGGTGGACGAGATCGATGCGTCCGGTGATCGCCTTGACCCGCTCGACGAGTCCGACGAGGTCCTCGCCGCCGGCCCACGCGTGGCAGGTGTCCAGGCAGAAGCCCGCGGCGTCGAAGTCACCCACCGCCTCCCAGAGCCGGTCGATCGATTCGAGGGTGCGCGCCATCGCGTGGTCGCCGCCCGCGGTGTTCTCGATCAGAATCGGCACACCGAACCCGCCTTTGTCGGCCTGGCGGTCGAAGAGCTTGCGCCAGTTGGCGAATCCCTCGGCCGAAGCCTCACCGTCGCGCAGGTGACCACCGTGCACGACGAGTCCGAACGCGCCGAGTTCGGCGGCCGCAGCGGCCTGCTGCTCGACCGCCTTGCGGGACGGCATCCGCAAGCGGTTGTTGAGGCTCGCGACGTTGATCTGATAGCTCGAATGCACCACGACGTCGACGTCGGAATCGCGGATGTCCGCAGCACGCGGATTGGGTTCGGGCTTCTTCCAGCTCTGCGGATCGGTGACGAACATCTGGAAGACGTCTATCCCGAGTTCCTCGGCGGTGGCCAGCGGGTCTGCGTCCTCGCGAAGGTGTGCTCCAATGCGCATGAATCAGACGATAGTCAGTCCCCGGGACAGGGTTCGGTCTCGATGGTGATCGGGACGCCCGGCGCGATCAGCAGCCGGCAGGGGGCCGGACTGTCGTGGTAGAGGTTCAGCCATTCGTGACCACGGCTTCCGGTGCCGTACACCGACTCGAGTGTGCGGTTCAGCCGGGCTTCGGCCTCCTTGGTGATGATGTAGCGCTGATCTCCATAGCGCAGATACCGATTGGGCACCTGACCTCCTGCTTCAACGGCGTCGACCACTGCAGCCAGTGTGACGCACAACACGCGTCCGGGCATGGAAGAACGAGAATCGGACACGCAGCCGACAGGTGGCCCCTCGACGAACCCCCGATGGCCACTAGACTGACGGCAGGTTACGAGGGTGGGTGCCCCGCGGGGTGTGACGGGCAGGAACTTCTTCGGTGAGTGTGGACGACACAGTCGGTGAGTCTCGAGCAGATCCCCCTACCCCAGATTCTTCGGCACCCGAACCGATCCCTGGCCTGGAACCGATCCTCGATGATTTCGCCGCCGCCGCCGAGATGGAGGCCGAGCCGGAGAAGCGACGTGACCTGACCGTGGTCCGACGGATCGCGATCGGTGCGTGGGTGATCCTGCTGATCGGCGAATTCCTGCTGGAGGGGCTCGCCATCGATCGGACCAGCCTGATCATCCTGATGTGCCTTGGTCTGCTGGCCGGATGTATCGGCCGGCGCAAGGCGATCACCGTGATCATCGACTGGCTGCCGTTCGCGCTGATCCTGATCCTCTACGACCTGGTCCGCAACTTCGCGCAGGCCATCGACATGCCGGTGCAGTGGCACCTGGCTGTCGACGTCGACCAGTGGATGTTCGGGGTCAACCCCACCGTGTGGTTGCAGACGCATCTGAAGGAACCCACCGCGCCATGGTGGGAGGTCGTGGTCAGCATCGTCTACATGTCGTTCTTCGTCATCCCGTACGCGGTGGCCGGGGTGCTGTGGCTCCGGGACCGCATGGCCTGGCGGCGCTACGCCGCGTGCTTCATCGCGACATCGTTCCTCGCGCTGATCGGCTACACGCTGGTGCCCGCGGCTCCACCGTGGGCGGCGGCGAAGTGCACGGCGGCCGACGTCGTCGACCATCCGCACGACCCGCCCTGCATGTACCAACTGGCCGGTCCGGTCGAGGACAACCTGCTCGGCGACGTGGAGCCGACACACGAGGGGGCCAATCCGTACGTCGAGCGGATCTCGTCGCGTGGGTGGGACTTCCTCGGCATCGCCGTGGCGTCGAGCCTGGTCGAGGTCGGACAGGGCAAGTCGAACCTGGTCGCGGCGATACCGTCGCTGCACGCGGGATTGAGCATGCTGTTGGCCCTGTTCATGTGGCCGCGCGTCAAGGCACTCGGAAAAGTGCTGTTCATGGCCTACCCGCTCGCCATGGCCTTCGCGCTGGTCTACACCGCCGAGCACTACGTCTTCGACATCCTGCTCGGCTGGGGCCTGGCCGCCATCGTGATCGTGGCGTATCGCGTGGCCGACCGGACCTGGCTGATACCCCGGCAGAAGCGACTCGCCGAGGAAGCGGCCCGTGCCTCCGACGACGAGTCCGCGGCCGACAAGGTCGCCGCGACGTCGTAGTGCGTAGCATCACGACCGTGCGACGACACCTCCCGCGGGCCTGGCCCGTCGTTCTCATAGCGCTGGTCGTCGCCATCCCTCTCATGCACGTGGTCGTGGCGGTGTGTGCGGATCACGGGCGCGGGTCCCACGCGGTGTCACCTACGCACGTCGACCACACCGCGCATGCCCAGACCCCAAACACACAGACCCCAAACACACCGGCCCCGCATACCCCGACCCCAGGCGTACCGACTCTCACCGCAGTGGTGTCGAGCGCGGACGATTCGATGGGGCCAGGGGACCACTGCGACGCACACGGTCACCCCTGCAGTTTCGTCCGGGCCGACGACGCGGATCCGCCGGTCGTGGTCCTGGTGTTGCTCGTCTGGGCGTTCCTGCTCGCCGCCGGTCTGTGTCGACGCGGATTCCCGGCGGTCCACGTCCTCGGCAGACCACCCCCGTGGGCGATACGCACGCATCTCGAGCTCCAGGTGATTCGCTGCTGAGCATCACGAAACGACCGGATGTACTCCGGTCACTTTGTCATGCCCGAAATCAGTCATGCCCGAAATCAGCAGAAACACTTGTCTCGTAAGGAAGTTCGACCATGCATCACCTATCTCATCGCAGCGCTGTGCTCGCAGCGGCACTGGCCGCGACCGTCGCGTTCGGAGTCGCCGGCTGCGCGAACTCCGGTTCGCCGGCCGGGCCGTCGAGTTCGACGGCCGTCTCGCAGGCGGCGCCGCACAACGACGCCGACGTCCGATTCACGACCGGGATGATCCCGCACCACGAACAGGCCCTCGACATGGCTGATCTCGTGACCGGTCGGACCGGCAACGCCGAACTGATCGCTCTGGCGACCGCGATCAAAGGCGCGCAGCAGCCAGAGATCGACCAGATGACTGCGCGTCTGCGGTCCTGGGGCGTCGAGCCGCCCACGGGTGATCACGCCGGACACGGAGGTCACCAGGCAATGCCCGGCATGATGTCGGCCGCCGAGATGTCGGCGATGCGCACCGCGTCGGGCGAGCAGTTCGACCGATTGTGGTTGCAGGCCATGATCCGCCACCACGAGGGTGCCGTCGCCATGGCGGACACCGAACTCCGCGAGGGCTCCGATCCTGCGTCGAAAACTCTTGCGGCGCAGATCAAATCAGCGCAGCAGCGGGAGATCGCACAGATGAGGCGGATGCTCGGCCTCGCCTGACGACAGAACGACGCTGGGCTCCCGGATTCTTCCGGGAGCCCAGCGTCGTCGTAGTTCGCCTCGCCTACTTCTTGAGTGGCAGGCGCATGAGGTACACCTGGTAGCCCAGCGAGATCGAGTAGGTGAAGTACAGCGTGCTGCCCTTGGACCACGGGTGGATGTAGGGCGCGTAACCGGTGTAGGGGTCGGCGCTCGGGATGACCAGTTCGCCGGAGGACCATGGCCCTTCCGGCCGGTCGGCGGTCCGCAGTTTCACGCCGAGATCGCCCTGTGCCAGCGAGATGTACTTGCCGAGGTAGTCGTTCCATGCGACGGACAGTTCGCCGTTCGGACGGGCCATGATCGGGGTCGCCGCATCCGGGTTGTTGCGCAGCCACTTTCCGTAGGAGAGGTACTCCCAGCGGCCGAGCTTCTCGATATCGGATTCCTCGACGCGGGCGAGGTACACCGAACCCCACCGGCCGTCGGGAGTGCCGTAGTAGTACAGCGTCTTGCCGACCTTCAGGAAGGCGCCCATCTGGAACTTCTTGTTGCCGCCGCCGTTGGGCCGGAAGGCGTTGACCGGCTTCCAGTTACGACCGTTGTCGGTGGATTTCACCAGCGCCGACCAGTTGGTCAGCCAGTTTCCGGGGCTGCCCCAGTTCTTCACCGACATCACCGTCATGTACTGCGCGCCGTTCGCCGCGATGCCCGCGGTCGGGATGATGGTGATCTCCTTGCGCACGTTCGGCTTGAGGAGGCGCTTGGCATGTCCGGGCGGACCCGAATGTCCGGTGAAGGTCATGCCGTCGGCGAGGTAGCGGTCGTTGCTGCGCAGCAGAACATTGGAGCGCCAGTAGAACAACTGCCCGTACAGCCACGACCAGCCGTTGATCGACTGGGTGTCACCGAAGGCGGTGAGGATCTCGCCGTGCCCGTTGTCCCACATGATGCCCAGGTCGGTGCCGAAGATGTTGTATCGGCCGATGGTGTCGTTCTGGGCGAATGGGCCGGTCAGGCGGGACACGATCGATGCCGGACCAGCGGCATTGGCGGCCGACGCGACCTGGGGGTTCACGCTGAGTCCGAGCGTCATGGCTGTGGCCAGGCCGGTCACGGCCAATCCCACGCGCAGTCGGGCGAGGCTCCGTTTCATGGCGAGACCATATCAAGGCCGCGGTGTGGTGCGCGCGCGGCGATACGACTTCCGGTACCGAAATGTCCGATTTCTCACGCGTCTCGGTAGCGTCCAGAGCTGTTCGCGGTGGTGAAGTCGATCTCGGCCGCGGCATTGTTCACCGCGGTGACCGTCGCGGTGCCGATCATCCCGTTTCGGTCATAGAGCCCGGAAGTGCTGACCGAGATGCCGTCGTTCTCGACGTGCGCGTCGGCCTCCACGCCCACCCGCGGCCCCTCGGGCAGCCGAGCCAGGGCGACGGTGAGGTCGCAGTTGATGAACCCGATGCCGGTGGTTCCCCAGTTGCAGACCAGGCTGGTCGACTCGGCACTGATCACCGCCTGCTGAAACGGGGTCAGCGGCTCGCCCGCTACGGCCGGCGCCGCCCGCGACCACAGACGTTTGCGATATCCGTCCTGGTGGGTGGCCATGTCGGAGTTCCACGGACCGACCGGTGTGCCAGGGCCATCCGAGGAGAACCGGGGGAAGTAGTCGTCGTCGGACACGTCGGGTGGGGTGAAGGTCACCGCATCGTCGGGCCGCACCCAGCGGTCGCCGGGCGGATTGGCCGACTCCTTGAGGAACACCGTGGTGCCGCGTGCGACGACGACCCCGTCGTCGAGGGTGTCTTCGGTAGCGAACTGGACCACCTCGACCTCCGCGACCCGGATCCGGCCACCGGAGCGGAGGAGTCGGCCACGAGTGGTCGTCGGTTGTTCACGTGCCGCCTTGAAAAGGTCGATCGTGAACCGCGCCGGCCGAAAACCTTCCTCGCCGTGTGCCTTCTCGGTATGCCGCGCGGCGATCGCGCACACGGCCGGACCGTTCAGCGTGCCGGGCACCCACAGGCTGCGGGAGAAGCGCGTCGGATGCAGGAGTTCGACGTCGGGATGCGCAGCGGAGTCGCGGCGTTCGAAGAATGCGATGGTGACCACACATAGTTCCTACCCGGTCGCCTTCTCACCCTTCTCGGGCGGTCCCAGGCGAGTTGGGCAAGAATTCACCGCCCTCCGGCGTCTGCACGGGATAATCTCTCCGCCATGACCTTCGCCGTCTACACCAAACAATTCCCCGACGAACTCATCGGCGCCGTGCGCACCGCGATGATCGTGACCGCCATCATCGGCATCGTGCTCGGCCTCATCGCCGTCATCTGGACGCCCGCCGCCGTCCTGACGGTCGCGATCCTGTTCGCGATCTCGCTGATCATCGCGGGCATCTTCCGCATCTACCAGGCATTCGCCGCGACATTCCTCAGTGGCGGAATTCGGTTCCTGCTCGGCATCATGGGCGTGATCGTGCTGCTGGCCGGGATCTTCGCGCTGTTCAGCCCCGAAGATGCCATCTGGCTCCTGGCGCTCTTCATCGGCATCGGCTGGATCTTCCAGGGCGTGGCGGATCTGTACGGCGCCGTCTCGAAATCGGGACACGCACCCACCTGGTTCCTGGTGCTGTCCGGCGTCATCGCGATCCTCGCCGGCATCGTGATGATCGTGGCGTCGCAGGCCTCGCTCTTCGTCCTGACCTGGATCGCCGGAATCATGCTGATGATCATCAGCGTCGTCACCCTTCTGACCCTGCCGAAGAAGGTCGACGCCGCACCCGCTCCCTGACCCGACACCCGCAGCGCTCAGTCCCCATCCCACGGTGCGATCGGGTTGCCCTGCCAGCGGGTGTGGGCAGGCACCACGTCGCCTCGCATCACCAGCGACGCGGGTCCGACGGTCGCCGATTCGCCGAGGCCGGACGCCGGTAGCGCGACGCAGTGCGGACCCAGCGTCGCACCGGCTTCCAGGACGACGCGGTCGATGGCCATCACGCGGTCGTGGAACAGGTGGGTCTGCACCACGCAGCCGCGTTGGACCGTTGCGCCGTCGCCGAGGCTGACCAGGTCGGCCTCGGGCAGCCAGTAGGTCTCGCACCAGACTCCCCGCCCGATGTGCGCACCGAGCATCCGCAGCCACAGGTTGAGGATCGGGGTTCCGGTGGCCGCGTTGGCGAACCACGGTGCGGCAACCGTCTCCACAAAGGCGTCCGACAGCTCGTTGCGCCACACGAACGAACTCCACAGCGGGTGCTCGCTGACGGTGATACGCCCGACGACCAGCCACTTCGCGCACGCCGCGATGCAGCAGGCGCACATGCCGGCGACGAGCAGGATCAGCCCCGACACCAGCGCGGCGATCCCGTAGTGCGACTGGCTCGCGATGTACTGCAGCCCGAGCAGCATGAAGATACCGAGGCCGAAGGACACCATCACCGGCACCAGCCGCAGCGTCTCGATCACCGCGCGCGCCACCTTCAGTCGCATCGGCGGATCGAAGGTGCGTGACGTGTCGGTCTCGGCGGCGGTACGACGCAGCCGAACGGGGGGACTGCCCAGCCAACTCGACCCCGACTTTGCGCGGTCCGGGGTCGCCGAGAGCACCGCGACGAGACCGTTCTTGGGCACCTTGCGGCCGGGTGCGGTCATACCCGAGTTGCCGAGGAACGAGCGTTTGCCGATCTTCGCCTCGTCGATGTGCAGCCAGCCGCCGCCCAACTCGTACGACGCGACCATGGTGTCGTCGGCGAGGAACGCGCCGTCGCCGATCGTCGTGAACTTGGGCAGCACCAGTGCCGTGGAGATCTCGGTGCCGGTGCCCACCTTGGCCCCGAGGAGTCGGAACCAGCCCGGGGTCAGCAGGCTCGCGTACAGCGGGAACAGGTAGGTGCGGGCCGAGTCCAGGAGCCGCTCGGTCATCCACACCTGCCAGCCGACCCTCGACCGCACCGGGTAGTAGCCCTTCTCCAGCCGCAGCGAGAGGAGGCGCACCAGGACGACGGTGATGACGGCGAACACCAGGAGACTCGTCAGGGTGGCGGCGGGCAGGAGGATCAGTGCCCGACGTCCGACGTCACGCAATCGGTCCGCGTGCAGCGCCCACGTACCGATCACCGCCAGACCGGCGCCCAGCGAGATCAGCGGGATGGCGGCCAGCACCAGCGAGGACAGCCCGTAGACGGGTACCCAGAACGGACTGCGTTCGGGGCGATGGTCGGGCCACGGATGATCGGCCTTGCCGACCTTGACGGCCGGGGAGCCCGCCCACTGCTGTCGTGCCTTGACCCGGCCGAACACGGCCGAACCCGGCTCGACTTCGGCGTCGCGTCCGACCACCGAGCCGGGCATCAGGGTCGAACGGGCGCCGATGGATGCCCCGCGTTTGATCTCGATCGCACCGATGTGGACCACGTCGCCGTCGATCCACCAGCCCGACAGGTCCACCTCGGGTTCCACCGATGCACCTTCGCCGACGGTCAGCAACCCGGTCACCGGCGGGATCGTGTGCAGGTCGACGCCCCGCCCGATCTGGGCGCCGAGCGCGCGCGCCAGGTAGATCATCCACGGCGCACCCGACAGGTTGGCCGCGCCACTGGCGTCGAGGAGGCGTTCGGCGACCCAGAGCCGCAAATGCACGCCACTGCCGCGCGGGTAGTTGCCCGGTCCCACCCCGGAGAGCAGCAGGCGCGCGCCGGCCGCCGCGATCAGCATCCGGCCCGGCGGGGTGATGAAGATCAGGAAGGCCGCCAGCAGTACCCCCCAGTTGACCTCGATCAGCCAGGGCACCGAACGGTCGACGCGGTCGGTGACCAGGATCGCCACATTGTTGACGACGCCCAGCCAGGTGGCCCACTGCAGGCCGGTGAGAGTGGTGAGCGGGACCGACAGCAGGATCTGGGCCAGACCGGTGCTGCGCGGGGTCGGAGTCACGTCGCGTTCGACGACGACCGCGGCCGGCCGGCGCGCGGCCAGCATCTCCGACATCGAACCCAGCCGCGGGTGGTCGTAGAGGTCGGCAACCGTGATGTCGGGGTACCGGGCGCGCACGGCCGTGACCAGCTGCGCGGCCGACAGCGAGCCGCCGCCCTCGGCGAAGAAATCGGCGTCGGGGTGGGTGATCGTCACGCCGAGGACGTCGGTCCAGCACTGCGCGAGCCACGCCGTGTGTTCGTCGAGTGTGGGTGCGGCCTCGTCGGCGGGTGCGCCGGGCAGCGGCCAGGGCAGAGCGTCGCGGTCGACCTTTCCTGATGTGCGCGTGGGCAATTCGTCGACGACGGCCAGTCTCGGCACCATCGCGGCGGGCAGTGCTCGGGCCAGTTCGTCGCGTGCTCGTTTCAGATCGAAGTCGGGGTCCGCGGACACCAGGTATCCGACGAGGAGACTGTTGCCGGCCGCCGACCGCCGGACCGCCGCGGCCGCGCCTGACACTCCCGGAAGATGTTGCAGCGCATTGTCGATTTCTCCGAGTTCGATGCGCCGACCGCCCACCTTGACCTGATCGTCGGCCCGTCCCATGAACACCAGACCGGCGGGATCGAGGCGGACGAGGTCGCCGCTGCGGTAGGCGCGCTCCCAGCCGAGCGTCGGCATGGGAGCGTACTTTTCGGCGTCCTTGGCGGGATCGAGGTACCGGGCGAGTCCGACGCCGCCGATGATCAGTTCACCGACCTCACCTTCGGCGACCGGGTTGTCGTCGGGCCCGACGACGGCGAGATCCCACCCGGCCAGCGGTAGCCCGATCCGGACGGGCGGCGTGCCGGTGAGCGGTGCAGCGCAGGCCACCACGGTGGCCTCGGTGGGGCCGTAGGTGTTCCATACTTCGCGGTCGCCGACGGCGAGTCGTTCGGCCAGTTCGGGCGGGCAGGCCTCGCCGCCGAAGATCAGCAGCCGGACGGCTTCGAGGGCTTCCGGCGGCCACAGCGACGCGAGGGTCGGGACGGTCGAGACGACGGTGATGTCGCGCTGCACCAGCCACGGGCCGAGATCCATGCCGCTGCGGACCAGTGACCGGGGCGCAGGCACCAGGCAGGCCCCGTTACGCCAGGCCAGCCACATCTCTTCGCACGATGCGTCGAACGCGACCGAGAGCCCCGCGAGGACCCGGTCGCCAGGGCCGATCGGGTTGTCCTGCAAGAACATCCGCGCCTCGGCGTCGACGAAGGCGGCTGCGTTGCGGTGGCTGACGGCCACGCCCTTGGGGGTACCGGTGGAGCCCGAGGTGAAGATGATCCACGCGTCGTCGTCCACCGTGGGGTACTCCGGACCACCGTGATCGCCCGCGCCGTTGCCGGTGGCGTGGATGCCGTCGGCGTCGGCGATCGCGTCCACGGCCGCCTCGCCGAAGACCAGGGCGGCGCGTTCGTCGGGGTCGTCGGCGTCGACCGGCACGTACGCGGCGCCGGCGTAGAGCGTCGACAGGATCGCCACGTAGAGATCACGCGAGCCCGACGGCATACGGATTCCGACGCGCGATCCCCGCCCCACGCCCGCGTCGCCGAGTCGCGCGGCCGCCCGGCGGACGACGGCGAGCAACTGCGTGTAGCTGAGAACTTGATCACCGTCGTCGATGGCCGGTGCATCGGGGAAGTTCATCGCTGTCTCGGTCAACACATCGCACAGCGTCCTCGGCGCGCTGGCCTGCGCAGACAGCAAGAATTGCTCGGGTATCCGCACGGTCACCGCCACCATCTCGACACGAGTTCGAGAATATAGCCCACCAGTGCGAACGGCGGGTGTCGTGGTCCGTGTCTCGACCGTCGCCGACGGTGACCTTCCGCCCGAAACCGGCCGTATTTCGCGGCCTCTCGCGGCATGCGGGTGTAGTTTCACCACAGGGTCCCGACAAGAGATCCTCGAAGATTTCCGCCACAGGGATTTCTGCCGCCGGTTGGGTCAGGAGGAGACGAATGCCGATCGTGGAACACCGCAAGCCGAGTCTCCGGTCGTACCCGATGTGGCTGGGCACCAGGCTGTTGTTGAAGCCCACCCTCGCACTGTGGCCGCTGAACAAGACCGGGATGGCCGGACTGTTTCTCATCGACCTGCTGTTCGCAGTCGGGCCAAAGCCGCGCGGCGTGGTTCGCGAGCAGATGACCCTCGCCGACCGTCCCGTCGAGCTGATCGTCCCGGCGGGACCGTCACGCCGGGACAGTGACACCGCCATGCTCTACCTGCACGGCGGTGCGTTCGTCGTCTGCGGACTCGGCACCCACCGCTCGATCGCGGCCCGGATGGCGCGCTCCTGCGAGATCCCGGTGTTCTCACTCGAATACCGGCAGCTCCCCAACGCGGGGGTGGGGGCATCGGTGGCCGACGCGGTCGCCGCCTACACCGAACTGCTGACCGAACGTGGCTACCGGCGGGTGGTCGTGGCCGGCGACTCGGCGGGTGGTTTCCTGGCCGCGAAGATCGTCGAGGCGGCCGCGGAACGCGACCTCCCGGCGCCGGTCGCGCTGATCGGCTTCTCGCCGCTGCTCGACCTCGACATCGCCGACAACCCCGACCGCTCCAGCCGTTCGGACGCCTACATTCCGCTGTCCAAGATGCGCAAGCTCGAGTCGCTGTTCGACCGTGGGCCGGTCCCGTTGACCGGCGTCCGGCGCATCCGGGACATCGCAGCGGAGGATTTTCCGCCGACGGTGCTCATCACCGCCGAGAACGAACTGCTCGAGCCCGACGCCATCGAGTTGGTCGAAGGGCTCGACGAAGCAGGCGTCGACGCCGCGGTCCACAGCTACTCGTGGCAGGTACACGCGTTCCCAGTGCTCGCCGTGCACCATCCGGACACATTGCACGCCATCGAGGTGACCGCCGCATTCGTGGTCCAGGCGATGAGAGAGGGCAAGAACGCTGACGACCGAACCGAACGGGCCGGCTGAGGACGACCGCGAATCCGGATCGGCTGTCCCCGGCGCAGTCGACGCCCGGTTCAGCCTCGCGGCCGAACGCACCCTGCTGGCCTGGATCCGAACCGCCCTCGGATTTCTGGCGGGCGGTGTCGCGATCGTCTACATCGCACCCGATGTCACCGACACCATCGTGGAGACCTCGCTGGGGCTCATTATGGTCGCGCTGGGCTGCGTGGTCACGATCATCGGCGCGTGGCGCTGGCGCCGGGTCACCAACGCACTCGAACGCGGCGGCCCGATGCCGGGGCCATCTCAAGTGCTGTTCGTGGTCGCTGCGATAGTGGTGGTGGCCGTTGCGATCGCGGTGTCGATCGTGCTGCAGAACTGAGGAGACAGATGTCCGCACAGTCCGTTGAAGAACTGTTCGCGCTCGATGTGCTCATCGACGACGAAGAGCGCGCCATCGTCGACACCGTCCGCGAGTTCGGCGCCCGCCGCCTCCGGCCTCATGTCGCCGGGTGGTTCGAGGACGGCGCGTTGCCGGTGCGTGACCTCGCTCTCGAACTCGGTGAGCTCGGTCTGTTCGGCATGCACCTGGACGGGTATGGGTGTGCCGGGACGTCGGCGACCGCCTACGGTCTCGCATGTCTCGAACTCGAAGCCGTGGACTCCGGGCTGCGGAGTTTCGTCTCGGTGCAGGGGTCGTTGTCGATGTTCGCGATCCGTGCCTTCGGTAGCGACGAACAGCGCGACGAGTGGTTGCCCCGCATGGCGAAGGGGGAGGCGATCGGCTGCTTCGGGCTCACCGAACCCGATTTCGGCTCCAACCCGGCGGGCATGCGTACCACCGCGAAACGCGACGGCGACGACTGGATTCTCAACGGCGCCAAGATGTGGATCACCAACGGCAGTGTCGCCGACGTCGCCGTGGTCTGGGCCCGCACCGACCTCGGTGAAGGGTCGCGCGGCATCCGCGGCTTCGTGGTGCCCACGGACACACCAGGTTTCCGCGGTATCGAGATCAAACACAAGATGTCGTTGCGGGCGTCGGTCACCGCCGAGTTGGTGCTCGAGGACGTCCGTCTTCCGGCGTCGGCCATGCTGCCGGAGGTCGAGGGACTCAAGGGACCGCTCAGCTGCCTCAACGAGGCGCGGTTCGGCATCGTCTTCGGCGCGGTGGGCGCCGCGCGCGATTGCCTGGAGGCCGCAATCGATTACGCGGGTGACCGCGAAGTGTTCGACAAGGCTCTCGCCGGCTACCAGATCACCCAGGTCAAACTGGCCGACATGGCACTCGAGGTCGGCAAGGCGCAGTTGCTCGCCCTTCATCTGGGCCGACGCAAGGACGCCGGCGGCCTGCGTCCCGAGCAGATCAGCCTCGGCAAACTCAACAACGTCCGGGAGGCCATCGCGATCGCGCGCGAATGCCGAACGATACTGGGCGCCAACGGGATCACCCTCGAGTACCCGGTGATCCGGCACGCGAACAACCTCGAATCCGTACTGACCTACGAGGGAACCAGCGAGATGCACCAGCTGATGATCGGCAAGGCCCTGACCGGAAAGGACGCCTTCCGATGACTTACCACCAATACCAGCGCAACGCACAGAATTTCGCGAGCATCCTCACGATCGTCGGCGCCATCATCCTGATGGTCTGCGTCGGCGCGCTCACCTACACCTGGTGGCGCGACGGCCGATGGCTATGGGTCGCACTGGGTATCGCGATCATCGTGGTGAACATCGCGCTGATCTACCTCCAGTTCCGTCGCCGCAAGCTCACACCGCCGGTGGTCGAGGGCAAGAAACCGCGCCGCGGTCTCATCGACCCTCTCGACGACCTCGACGACTGAGACTCGCCGCCTGAGGCGCGATCGGCGCGAAGAGCCCCTTGCGCTCCTTGATCCGAAGAGTACTGCCTTCGGCCTCCTGAACTGCAGGAATACGTCATGGCCGTGCTCGCAAAATCTAGGGGAAGAGTTTCTTCCGCGAGGTTCGGAGTCGTCCCCCAGATAATTCGCGGGGAGGACTCCAAGGGTAGGGGAAGAGTTTCTTCCCCTACTTTTTTGGAGACGCACCGGCGAATCGACGGTCCGTTCTGGACGGCTTCACTCTTCCCGCCTCCACGATCGCCGCGCAGGCGGTCGGTGGGTCGCTGATCTGCAAGTAGCGCATTTGCCCTGGTCACGACGCCACCCCTGTCTCGAAGTCGACAAGCCTCGAAGGGCTGGCGAGATACTCAGGCGCTCAACGACTCCGGGCAGCACCGCTCACCGGTGACCTCGTCGGCGAACTGGGTGCGGTACAGCTCGGCGTAGCGTCCGCCGCGGGCGAGCAGCGTCGGGTGATCGCCACGCTCGACGATCTGGCCCTGCTCGAGGACGACGATCTCGTCGGCCGCGCGGATCGTGGAGAGGCGGTGCGCGATGACGATCGACGTGCGGCCGTGGAGCGCTTCGGCCAGCGCCTCCTGGACGGCGGCTTCCGACGTCGAATCCAGGTGTGCGGTGGCCTCATCGAGGATCACCACCGACGGCTGGGCGATCAGGATGCGCGCGATCGTCATGCGCTGACGTTCGCCGCCCGACAGTCGGTACCCGCGTTCGCCGACGACGGTGTCGAGGCCCTCGGGTAACGATTCCACCAGTTCGGCGAGCCGTGCTCGCCGTAGGGCTGCCCAGATCTCGTCGTCGGTGACATCGGGTTGTGCCAGAGCCAGATTCGCACGTATAGAGTCGTGGAACAGATGGCCGTCCTGGGTCACCAGCCCGACGGTGCGATGCACCGATTCGAGCTTCAGATCTCGCACGTCGACCCCGTTGAGTTGGACCGATCCGGAGTCGACATCGTAGAGCCGGGTGACCAGCCCCGCGATGGTCGACTTTCCCGCGCCGGAACTGCCCACCAGGGCCAGCATGTGTCCCGGTGCGACGTCGAGGTCGATGTGGTGCAGGATCGTCTCGCCACCCCGGTTGTCCAGTTGGGCAACCTCTTCCAGCGATGCGAGCGACACCTTGTCGGCCGATGGGTACCCGAACGAGACGTCGGACAGTCGCACCGAGGTGGGCACGACCCCGCTGAGTTCCGCGCCGGGCACGTCGATCGCGTCGGGCCGGTCGGCGACCAGCGGCTCGAGGTCGAGCACCTCGAAGACGCGCTCGAAACTGACCAGCGCACTCATGATCTCGACCCGTGCATTGGCGAGCGCGGTCAGCGGCGCGTACATCCGGGTGAGCAGGAGTGCCAGCGACACCACCGCGCCCGCCGACAGATGCTGATGTACGGCCAGCCAACCGCCGAGACCGTAGACCAGGGCGAGCGCCAAAGCCGACACCAAGGTGAGCGCGGTCATGAACGCTGCTTGCAGCATGGCGCGTCGAACTCCGATGTCGCGCACCCGATCTGCGCGTCCGGAAAACTCCTTCGACTCGATTTCCGGACGCCCGAACAGCTTCACCAGCGTCGCACCCGGCGCGGAGAACCGTTCGGTCATCTGGGTCGACATCCGAGCGTTGTGCTCGGCCGCCTCCCGCGACAGTGCCGCCATCCGGCCACCCATCGCCCGGGCGGGAATCACGAAGATGGGCAACAGGATCAATGCGAGGAGCGTGACCTGCCAGCTGATCGCGATCATCACGCCGAGCGTCAGCGCCAGGGTCACCGCGTTGGACACCACACCCGATAGCGTGTCGCTGAACGCTCGCTGCGCGCCGATGACGTCGTTGTTCAGCCGGCTCACCAGAGCGCCGGTGCGGGTGCGGGTGAAGAACGCGACCGGCATCCGCTGCACGTGGTCGAAGACGGCGCGACGCAGATCCAGGATCAGACCCTCACCGATGTTCGCCGACAGCCAGCGGACGACGACTCCGACGGCCGCCTCCACCACGGCGATGAACGCGATCAGCATCGCCAACCCGACGATCGTCGAACCATCCCCGCCGTTGTGATTCGGCCCGCTCGCTGCGCTCCCGGCGCCGGCGGTGATCAGGTTCACCACCCGTCCGGCCACCAGTGGCGTCACCACCGTCAGCACCGCGGTGAAGACCGACAACACCAGGAATGCGGCGATGCGTCGGCGATGCGGCCGGGCGAACCCGCCGATGCGGCGCAGCGTCGCCATCCGGTCGCCCCGCAGACGACGCTCGGACGGGGAGTTCGACGATTTGTACATCATGTCCCACGCGACAGATTCCATGCTCATGCCGCCAGGTTAGAACTTCAAGTTCACTTGAAGTCCACTCCTGCCGCGTTGACCGTGCGCCCAACACCGTTGACCGGGCGCTTCGACGTGGCCGCCGTCACGCCCGACGACCCTCCGTGAGTAGGTTGGAGGCATGGCAGAACTCAGACTCGGTTTCAAAGCGTCGGCAGAGCAGTTCGACCCGCGTGAGCTCGTGGAGATCGCGGTGGCCGCCGAGGAACACGGCATGGATTCGGTCGCGGTCTCCGACCACTTCCAGCCCTGGCGCCACAACGGTGGCCATGCTCCCTTCTCGCTGGCGTGGATGGCCGCGGTCGGTGAGCGCACCAAGCGCGTGCAGATCGGCACCTCGGTGATGACCCCGACCTTCCGCTACAACCCGGCCGTCATCGCTCAGGCCTTCGCGTCGATGGGCTGCCTGTACCCGGGCCGCATCATGCTCGGCGTCGGCACCGGCGAAGCGCTCAACGAGTACGCCACCGGATTCCAGGGCGAGTGGCCCGAGTTCAAGGAACGCTTCGCGCGCCTGCGCGAGGCCATCAAGCTGATGCGCGAACTGTGGACCGGCGAGGAGGTCAACTTCGACGGCGAGTACTACCACACCCAGGGTGCGTACATGTATGACGTTCCCTCACAACCGATCCCGGTCTACGTGGCGGCCGGCGGACCCGTCGTCGCACGGTATGCGGGACGGGCCGGCGACGGCTTCATCTGCACCTCCGGCAAGGGGGCGGACCTCTACCAGGAGAAGCTGATTCCCGCGGTCAAGGAAGGAGCGGAGAAGGCCGAGCGCGACTTCGACGCGATCGACCGGATGATCGAGATCAAGATCTCCTACGATCCGGATCCCGAACTCGCCCTGGAGAACACCCGGTTCTGGGCACCGTTGTCGCTGACCGCCGAACAGAAGCACAGCGTCAACTCCTCCACCGAGATGGAACGCCTCGCCGACGAACTCCCGATCGAGCAGGTCGCCAAGCGGTGGATCGTCGCATCCGATCCCGACGAGGCGGTCGAGAAGGTCAAGTTCTACACCGACTGTGGACTCAACCATCTGGTCTTCCACGCCCCTGGACACGATCAGCGACGGTTCCTCGAGTACTTCCAACGCGACCTCGAACCCCGACTGCGGAAGTTGTCCGTCTGAGCCGAAGACTTCGGTTGTCGGCTTTTGACCTGGGGAAACACCATGGCGTCGTGCCCGCAAAATCTAGGGGAAGAGCTTCCTCCCCGGGGTTTATAGTCTTCCGCTAGAAATTCCTGGGGGAAGACACCAAGGGTAGGGGACGAGTTTTCATCCCCTACTTTTGGCGCCCTCAGCGGTGTGACTGAGATCGGGCCGCTCAGGGCCGAGCTTCGGGATATTCCCGGAGGAACACCCTCACAGGCCCGATCTCAGTCATCTTGCTGGGCCACCAGTCGACGGCACCCGGTGCTGTCGGTTTCAATGGCGCACATGACCTCCCGCTTGTTGCCGTCTGTCGCCGCGCTCGTGACGGTGGTGCTGTGGGCGTCGGCCTTCGTCGCGATCCGCGCGCTCGGTGACACGTTCTCGCCGGGGTCGATGGCATTCGGCCGGCTGTTGGCCGCTGTCGTGCCGTTGACGGTGATCCTCATCGCGGTGCGGTGGCGCACCCGCGGCACACCGTGGTTCCCGCGGGGCCGTGCGCTCGCACTCGTGATCGCTAACGGCGTCGCGTGGTTCGCGCTGTACACGGTGCTGCTCAACTGGGCTGAGCAGCACCTCGACGCGGGCACTGCCGCCCTGCTGGTGAATCTGGCCCCGATCATGGTGGCCGTGTACGCGGGAGCATTCATGGGCGACGGGTTCCCGCGCGGCCTCGTGGTCGGCATGACGCTCGCGTTCTCGGGTGTGGTGCTCATCGCGGTGGGGCCGTCGGCGTCGAACGGTGCGCACGCGGATTGGCTCGGCATCGTGCTCGGCCTTGCGACCGCGGTCCTCTACGCGATGGGCGTCTTGTTGCAGAAGGAGGCGCTGCACACCGTCGACGCCCTCACCGCCACGTGGCTGGGTGCGCTTGCCGGTCTCGTGGTGACGCTGCCTTTTGCCCCCACCGCCTACTCCGAACTCGCCGGCGCCGAGACTGCCGAGGTGTGGTGGCTGATCTACCTCGGCGTGGGCCCCACCGCGATTGCCTTCACGACCTGGGCATATGCGCTGGCCCGTACGCGTGCGAGCACCATGGCCGCGACCACCCTGGTGGTTCCGGCGATCGTTGTGGGTATGTCGTGGTTGTTCCTCGGCGAACTGCCGACCACGGCCGGGCTGATCGGCGGGGCGCTGTGCCTCGTCGGGGTCGCCATCACGCGCAATCTGATTCCCCGTCGCTTCATTCCCCGTCGCTTCCTTCCATTGAGCAGCCGCATTTCATTGAGCCGAGGACGTGGGGACGGGTAATCTTCAGTGCGCGGCGTCGGGGGGTCGACCGCGCGAGACAACCCGTCATCGGCCGAGGAGCCCTACACATGCGCAAGCTCACCACCGGCATCATCGTCGGCGTCGCCCTCGCGACAGGTGCCGCGGGCACCGTGGCGATCGTCGGCACATCGTCGTCCGACGCGGCACCGCCACCACCGAGGCCGCAATACTGTGGTCAGTTCGCCGGCCGCGGCCCCGCCCCATCGTGCAGTTACGTGGCCGATCGCAACACCGTGGTGATCTTCTTGCGTAACAACGGATACCGACGCACTCCGGTGCGCTGTGACCTGTTCTCGGCAGGCCGGCAGTACCCGCTGGACTCGACCATCCTCGGCCCCGGTCGCCGCGGAAGCGTGTCGGCCGGCCTCACCCCGAGGGTGCCGCGCTCGTTCCTCGTGTCGTGCCGAAGCCTGACGCGGGGCTACCCCGAGGTGGACCGCCGGGTGCGGTTCACGGTCGCCCCGCCGCGGCCGACGTTCACTCCGCCGAAGCGCCCGACCACGACGCACCACCGACCGCCCACGCGTCAACGGCCGCCCGAGGGCCGTCCGACGCGTAACACCCACCCGATCCCGACCCCGACGACAACCACCACGACCACGACGGTCCGGCCCACCGGCGCGCCGCGACCACAGACGTCGAACCCGCGACCCCACAACACCACCACGACGACAACCACCACGACTGCTTCCTGACCGGCCGCGGTACGCGCGCCGCGAACGGTTGGATACGGTTTCTCCTATGGATCGTGACCGCATGGTGGACGTCGGCGTGGCGATGGTGTCGCGCTTCGGCGCCAAGGCACTCAGCCTCACCTCGGTCGCGCGGCATGCGGGAGTGGCACGTGCGACCGCTTACCGGATGTTCGGCGGTCGCGACGCGCTGGTCGCGGCGATCGTCGAACGCGAGGTCTCGCTGCTGCGGGTCAAGCTGCGCGAATGGTCCGACGCCGAGTCCGACGCGGCCGGCAAGGTCCGTGCTCAGGTGAGAAACGTGCTGCCCTACATCCGCGAGCACGAGGCGCTGCAGTACGTGCTGCGCAACGAGCCGGAGGAGGTCGTCGGCGCGCTCGTCTCAACCTCGACCGGCAGCGGCCCGACGCTGATCCACCAGATCGTCAACGAGACCCTGCCCGACATCGAGCCGCAGATCGGCGACCAGCTGACGCCGAATCCCCGCGGCGCTGCCGAGTTCCTCGTGCGCACCATCTACTCGCTGATGCTCATCCCCGACACCGCCCTCACCGACGACGAGATCGCCGATCTGGTGGTCCGCGCGATCGTCAAATAGCAGATGTCCGACGAGACCGCGACAGACGAGACCGATCTGGCAACGGTGCGGATGCACCGACCCCGCTGGGGTGACCCCGACAATCCCGGTCACCTGCCCGACGCCGCGCAAGCCCTCACCGCCGGTGGATCAACCGATCGAGGCGTCGACCCGGACCACATCCCGGTACCGGAATCCACCATCCCCGACGCCGCCCGAACCGCACTCACCGAGCTGCTCGGCGCCGACCACGTCGTCGTCGATACCGGTGAGCGCGTCCAGCACACGCGTGGCTTCTCGACCCCCGACCTGCTGCGGCTGCGCGCCGGCGACGTCAGCGCGGCCCCCGACGTCGTCGTCTTCCCGGGCAGCCACGACGAGGTGCTCGGCATCCTGGCGCTGTGCACCGACCATCGGCTCGCGGCGGTCCCGTTCACCGGCGGCACGTCGGTGGTGGGTGGTCTCGAACCCGAGCGTTCCGGCCTCGACGGTGTGGTGTGCATCGATCTGCGTCGGATGAACCGTCTCGTCGAGGTCGACGAGATCTCCCGGACCGCAACGTTCGAGGCCGGAATCCGTGGCACCGACGCCGAGATGGGTTTGCGTGAGCGCGGATTCACCCTCGGCCACTTCCCGCAGTCCTACGAGGGGGCGGGGATCGGCGGATATGCCGCGACACGGTCCGCGGGCCAGTCGTCGGCCGGCTACGGACGCTTCGACGAGATGGTCGAAGGCCTGGTGCTGGCCACCCCCCGCGGCACCATCGAACTCGGTACCGCACCCAAATCGGCTGCGGGACCGGATCTTCGACAGCTCGTTCTCGGATCGGAGGGAGTGCTCGGGGTGATCACCCGGGTACGGCTGCGCATTCACCCGCTTCCCGCGGTGCGGGTCTTCGAGGGGTGGCGATTCGCTTCCTTCGACGACGGTGCACGTGCCCTCCGACGCCTGGCCCAGGACGGTCCGCTGCCGACGGTTCTACGGCTCTCCGACGAGGTCGAGACCGCCCTCAACCTCGCCGATCCCGACCGGCTCGGCGGCGAATCGTCCGGCTGCCTGGCGATCACCGGCTTCGAAGGCGGGCCCGACGACGTCCGGTGGCGTCGCGCCGCGGCCGCCGCGCTCCTCACCGACTGCGGCGCCACCCCCCTCGGTACCGAACCGGGGGAGTCGTGGCGTACCGGACGGTTCCGGGCGCCGTACCTCCGGGACCCGTTGCTCGACGCCGGTGTGTTGGTGGAGACCTTGGAGACGGTCACGTTCTGGTCGGGGCTGGCCGACCTGAAGGCGTCGGTGACCGGAGCGCTCACCGATGCCTTGACCGCGTCGGGCACACCACCGCTGGTCATGTGCCACATCAGTCACGTGTACCACTCGGGTGCGTCGCTGTACTTCACCGTCGTCGCGCCGTTCGGCGAGGACCCGCTGGCCGATTGGGCGGCCGCCAAGTCCGCCGCGAACGCCGCGATCCGCGCCGCCGGCGCCAGCATCACCCACCACCACGCGGTGGGCCGCGATCATCGCGCCGCCTATCACGACGAAATCGGTGCCCTGGGTGTCGAGTTGCTGAACGCCGCGAAACGCGTTGTGGACCCGGCCGGGATCTGCAATCCCGGCATCCTGCTCTGACGACCGTACCCACCCCCAACGGCTAGGCTGGCACGCATGGGCGACGACGCAACTCCGACCTCGCACAGCATCTACATCGCATCCGCGGAGGGTGACACCGGAAAATCGACGGTCGCGCTGGGCCTGCTGGCCTTGCTCACCGCAACAGGTGGCCGGGTCGGGGTGTTCCGCCCCATCTCGCGTGGCGCTGCGGGTGAACGCGACTACATCCTCGACCTTCTCATCGAGTACGACTCGGTCGACATCGACTACGAGGACTGCATCGGGGTCACCTACGACCAGGTGCACGAGGACCCGGAAGCGGCCATCGCCGAGATCGTCGCTCGTTTCCACGCGGTCGAGGCGCGGTGCGATCGTGTGGTGATCGTCGGCTCCGACTACACCGACGTGGGCAGCCCGTCGGAGTTGAGCTACAACGCGCGGATCGCCGCCAACCTATCGGCACCGATCATCTTGGCGCTCAAGGCCGCCGACCGGACTCCTCAGGAGGTGCACGGTCTGGCGGAACTGTTGATGGCGGAGATCGCCGCGTCACATGCGACGACGGTGGCGCTCGTGGCCAATCGTTGTCCGCCCGACCAACTGGTGGTGATCGAGAAGGAACTCGAGAAGACCGGTATCCCGACACTGTGTCTGCCCGAGGAGCCGATCCTCGTCGCGCCGACGATGGCCGAGCTGAAAGAGGAACTGGGCGCCGAGATGTACAGCGGCGACACCGAACTCCTCGATCGGGAAGCGCTCATGGTGATGGTGGGCGGTATGACCGTCGAGCACATCCTCGAGCGTCTCACCGAGGGCACCGTGGTCATCACCCCGGCCGACAGGTCCGACGTCCTGCTGGCGCTGGTGAATGCCAATGCGGCCAAAGGGTTTCCGCGGCTGGCGGGGATCATTCTGAACGGTGGACTGCGACCGCATCCGATGATCGAGGCTTTGGTCCAAGGACTCCGGCCGAACCTGCCGATTCTGGTCTGCCAACAGGGCACCTACGAGACCGCCCGCACGGCGGCGCATACGCGCGGTCGGCTGGCAAAGGGTTCGGCTCGCAAGATCGAGGCGGTGCTCTCGCTCGTCGAAGAGCACGTCGATCCCGAAGAGGTGCTGCAGAAGTTGAACGTCGGCACCCCGACCGTGGTGACCCCGCAGATGTTCGAGTACGGGCTGATCGCGCGGGCCCGCGCGCAGCGCCGACACATCGTGCTCCCCGAGGGCGACGACGACCGGATCCTGCGCGCCGCAGGGCGTTTGCTTCGACGCAACGTCGCGGATCTGACGCTCCTCGGCGACAGCGACGCCGTGCACACCCGTGCCGCGGATCTCGGCGTCGACCTCACCGGCGTCGACATCATCGATCCCGCGTCGTCGGATCACCTGAACGAGTTCGCCGCGGCCTACACCGAGATGCGCAAGCACAAGGGTATGGAATTCGAACGCGCACAAGAGATGATGCGCGACGTCTCCTACTTCGGCACCATGATGGTGCACACCGGCCGCGCCGACGGGATGGTGTCGGGGGCGGCGCACACCACCGCGCACACCATCCGGCCGGCCTTCGAGATCATCAAGACGAAGCCGGGTGTGTCGACCGTCTCGAGTGTGTTCTTCATGTGTCTGGCCGACAAGGTTCTCGCCTACGGCGACTGCGCCATCGTGCCCGATCCCACCGCCGAACAACTCGCCGACATCGCGATCAGCTCGGCGCAGACCGCTTCGCAGTTCGACATCGAGCCGCGCGTTGCCATGCTCTCCTACTCGACGGGCAAGTCCGGATCGGGCGCAGATGTCGACAAGGTCAGGGTGGCAACGGATTTGGTGCGTGAGCGTGCCCCGGAGGTACTCGTCGAGGGGCCGATCCAGTACGACGCGGCGGTCGAGCCCAGCGTCGCGGTCACCAAGATGCCCGATTCGGCGGTGGCCGGTCGGGCGACCGTGCTGATCTTCCCGGACCTCAACACCGGCAACAACACCTACAAGGCGGTGCAGCGCAGCGCGAACGCCATCGCGATCGGACCGGTGCTCCAGGGGCTGAACAAGCCCATCAACGATCTCTCCCGTGGCGCACTCGTGTCCGACATCGTCAACACCGTGGCAATCACTGCGATCCAGGCCCAGCAGCCCGCAGGAGGCGAGCAGTGAGCGGCTTGACCGGTGCCGTTCTCGTCCTCAACGCCGGCTCGTCGTCGCTGAAATATCAACTCCTACACCCCGATACCGGTGAGGTGTGGGCCGACGGCATCGTCGAACGGATCGGTGAGAACGACTCGTCGATCACCCATGAGCAGGGGGATGTCGAGATCCGCGAGACCGCGGCGATCGCCGACCACCTCGCCGCGATCGAGTGGGCCATCCGATGTTTCGCCGACAACGGCACCGATCTCGCGGCAGCGGGTCTGGCCGCCGTCGGCCATCGGGTGGTGCACGGTGGTCGGACGTTCTACGAACCGACCATCATCACTCGCGAGGTGATCAGCGAGATCACCCGGATCTCACCCCTTGCGCCGCTGCACAATCCGGCGAATCTGATCGGTATCGAGGCCGCCCGGACCTTTCTGCCCGACGTCCCGTCGGTCGCGGTCTTCGACACCGCCTTCTTCCACGGTTTGCCCGACGCCGCCGCCACGTATGCCATCGACCGGGGGGTTGCGGACCTCCATGCCATCCGCCGCTACGGCTTTCACGGCACCAGCCACGACTACGTGTCGCATCGCGTCGCGGATTTCCTGGGCCGCGACTACGACGAGCTGAACCAGATCGTTCTCCACCTCGGCAATGGTGCGTCGGCGTCGGCTATTGCCGGTGGCCATCCCATCGACACCTCGATGGGGATGACACCGTTGGAAGGGCTGGTGATGGGTACCCGCAGTGGCGATCTCGATCCGGGCCTCGTGTTGCATCTGCACCGCGTCGCCAAGCTGTCCGTCGATCAGATCGATACCCTGCTCAACAAGCAGTCGGGGTTGAAAGGGTTGTGCGGCGAGAACGACTTTCGCGCGATCTCGGCGCTGATCGAGGCCGGTGACGAGAATGCCCGCCGGGCTTACGATGTCTACATTCATCGCCTCCGCCGCTACATCGGTGCCTACATGATCGAGCTCGGCCGGGTGGATGCGATCACCTTCACCGCCGGTGTCGGGGAGAACTCGACCCCGGTTCGCACCGATGCCCTCGCGGGCCTCGAGCATTACGGCATCATCATCGACGCGGAGCGAAACGCTGTGCGCAGCAAGGAGCCACGGCGCATATCGGCGGACGACTCGGAGATCGACGTGCTGGTGGTCCCGACCAACGAAGAACTCGCCATCGCCCGGCAGTCTGCCGCCGTGGTGGCCTGAGAGTCCGCCGGATCAGAACAGCGTGTCCGGCCTGACGTAGTTCGCGAGGTCGACGAGCATGAAGCGGTGGTCGCGGTTGGTTCGGGTCTGCCGGGCGAGATGACGCAGTGAGCGTTCCGTCCCTGCGCGGATACCCGACTCGGTGAACGGGAAGCCGAGCAGGGTCGATGGCTCGCTGGAATCTTTTGCGGCGTCGGGGTTCTCATGCATCCAGCCGAGCGCGGTACCGAGGACGATGAGCAGCATCCGGGATTTGCGCGGTTCGGTGTCGGGAATCTGCTCGAGCCGCCGGGCAGCTTCGACGATCTGCTCGCGGGTGACCTCCGATGGTGACCGACCGTGCACCAGCGCGATGACCGCCGTGGCGCGGGCGGTGTTGAAATGCCGGCTGGTTGCGGGAACCTCATCGAGTGGGCGGATCGCTTCGTCGTAGTCTCCGACAGCCACCGACAGCCGTGCGAGACCGAAAGCAGCGGTGACGATTCCATGGTCGGTGAGCCACAGGTCGTGGTAGTGATGTTGCGCCACATCGAAGAGTTCCGAGATTCGCCGTTCCGACGCCGGTGACTCGCCCTGCTCGTCGGACAGCCACCGGCCGATCAATTCGGCGGTGCCGGCGACCGCGAGTTTGGGTCCGATCTCGCCGGGCATCGCGCTGAGCACCTCGTCGAATCGCTCGTAGGCGAGTTCGGGTTCGTCGTTCATCAACGCGCAGATACCCATGTACCACTGCACGCGCCACGAATTGCCGTGGTGTACAGATACTTCGCGGAGCAGCGCCAAGGCGGTGTCGACGTCGTCGAGTTCGAGGTGTGCTCTTGCCTCGGCCAGATCGATCTCCAGTGACGGGTGGCCCTCCTGGGCACGACGGCCGAGCAGCGACACGAAACCCTCAGCGCGCGCGGCATTGATCGAGTCGAGGGTTTGCCGCGGGTCCGACAGCGCGGCCGAGGTCAGCAGGCCCGCAGCCGGATCCATCGGATTGACCAGCGGAACCGGCAGCGCCCGGGCGATGTCGACCGGATCGTAGAAGGCGGCCTGGTCGGGATCGAAGAAGCCGTCGACCGGCGCGAGCATCAGATCGGTCCCGAATGTCGAGCGCTGCGGCGTGAACACCGTCGACAACGCGGGCCGGGGAACACCCGTGTGCACCGCGACAGTTTCGCGCAGCACATTGAGTACCTGGGTGGTCATCTCTTCGGCCGACGCGAATCGATCACCGGGATCGGTGGCCGTAGCTCGTTGCAGCAGAAGATAGTACGACGGGTTCTCCTCGAACACCGGGGTGGTCGACGGGTCGGGGAGGCCGTCGACGTAGCGGCCCTTGCGCATCTCGATCGGCACGGTCAGCACGGCGAGGGTCCGTCCGACGCTGTAGATGTCGGTGGCCACCTGTGGTCCGGTCTTCACGATCTCCGGTGCCTGGAAACCGGGTGTGCCGTAGAGATGTCCGTAACCGTTGATCGCCGACACCGCGCCCAGATCGATCAGCTTCACCTCGTCGCTGCCGACCATGATGTTCTCGGGCTTGACGTCGTTGTACACCAGGCCCACCGAGTGCAGGTACCCGACGGCGAGCAGCACTTCCAAAATGTAGGCGAGTGCTTGTTCCACCGAGAGTAGTTCGGCACCTTCATGATCCGAGGTGATCTGCTTGAGCGTCCGTCCGCCGATGTACTCCATGACGATGTAGCCGTAGCGCTCGCCCTGTTCGCCGATGTGCTCGACGAAGTTGTAGATCTTCACGATGCCGGGATGATTCACCGACGCCAGGAACTGGCGCTCGGCGACGGCGACCCGCTGTGCCTCCGAATCCGAGGAATTCAGCAGGCCTTTGAGGACCACCGGCCGATCCGACACGTTTCGGTCGATCGCGAGGTAGATCCATCCCAGTCCGCCGTGCGCGATGGCGCCGGTGATCTCGTACTGGCCGGCGACCACGGTGCCCGGTGCGAGCCCGGGGACAAACGAGTAGCGCGCACCGCAATGCGGGCATGTGCCCGAGACCTCGCCCTTCCCCGGACCGGAGGTGCGCCCCACCGGTTTTCCGCAACGCCAGCACACGCGTTTGGATTCGACGATGACCGGATGGTCGAGGACGGCGTCCTCAGGCTCGATGTCGACGATCTTCGGCATCTCGACCAGCCCGCTGCCGAGCCGCCGTTCGTGGACCGCTGCGCGACGGCTGGGTACGAGGCGTCGGGTCTGGCGCCCCGATCCGACCGGCGCGTCGTCGGCCACCGGCGGCCGAGTCGCGAAGACCCGATCGGTCTGGGCGTCGGCACCCGGCAATTCGGTTGCCTGCGTTGGTGCATCGCCCTGTGGATCGGTGTCGGCGTCCTCGTTTCCGATCGTCTGGTAGTCGTCGCCATCGGCAGGACCACCGTCATCGTCATCGTCGTCGCCCATCAGGTCGGCGAGACTGACCTGCTGTGTGCCGACGTGTTCGTCTTCTGGCGTCTCGTCGTCGAGCAGCGCGTCGAGCGACACACGTTGGGTGCCGATGTGCTCGGACTCGTCGGCGTCACTTGCCTGCGTCGGCGAATCCCCGTGCGGTTCAGGATCGGTCGTCATCGCATCAGTCCCGATAGGTCACGAGTGGGGGACCATAACCGCCGCTGTCCCCGAGGACCGTGAGCCACTGGTTGTACATGCGCCACCACGTTCCGTCCGCGCGAATGCGCTCGAGGACACCGTTGACGAAGCGCACCAGATCGTCCTTGCCGTGCGGGATTCCGACTCCGTAGTATTCCTCGCCGAGACTGGGGCCGACGACCTGAACCCACGGGTCCTGCGCGGCAAGGCCGGCCAGGATCGCATCGTCGGTGGTCACCGCGTCCACCTGGCCCTGCTGCAGCAACACCAGGCAATCCGCCCAGGTCGTGGTGCTGATCAGATGTGCGCGCGGCTGGATCGACTGGATTCGTCCGATCGACGTCGCACCGCGTGCCGAACACACCCGCTTGCCCGCCAGTTTCTCCGGACCGGTGATGCCGGATTCTTTCAGTGCCAGAATACGTTGCGAGGCAACATAGTACGGCGAGGAGAAGCTGACCTCACGAAGGCGCTCGCAGGTGATGCTCATCGTCTTGACCACGACGTCGACCGCCCCGGTCTTGAGGGCCTCGATGCGTTCGGCCGAACTGAGCACCCGGAACTCCACGCGCCCCGGATCGTTGAAGATCGCGCGCGTGATCTCGCGGGCGAGGTCGACGTCGAATCCCTTGATGTCACCCGACATCGGATCTCGGAAGCTGAACAGGTTGGACCCGATGTCGAGCCCGACGATGAGCCGTCCATGCGCGACGATCTCGCCCATCGACGATCTCGGCGGCATCCGGCCGGGCGCCGGCATCCGGGCCGGTGGCCGCAGACTCTCGGTGGCGTTGCAGGATTCGGCATTCGGCGGCGGTTCGAGAGGGACGTTGGTCTGCACTCCCGCGGGCATGGGGGTGATCGCGGTGGCGGTCGGGGGTGGGGCGTCGGGTGCGGGGAAGGTGACGCACCCGGTGAGGATCAGCGCGGCGGCGGTGAGGATGCCGAAGACCGTGCTGCGGCGCCGAATCGTATTCGTGTTCATCGGTACTCCCTGATGCGCGGTATCAGGCCGAGAATGACTGCGGCGGCCGCGAAGATGGTGAGCATCAAGATGCCGGTGCCGGTGAAACCGAGGACCCGCTGGGCGGTGTTGATGTCGTCACGGAAGGAGGTTCGCGCCGATGTGATGGCGTCGACCAAGGCCTTGTCGACCGCGCTGTAGCTGGTCGCCGAACTGTTCTCGTCGTCGCCGACGGTCATCGTGCGTGCGCGTCCGAAGGCGCCGGATTCGATGTACCCGCGCACCACGGCGTCGGTGGCCTTCCAGCGCTCCACCGCGGACGCGACAGCGTCGAGTTGCTCGGTACTCACCGAACGTCGCACGTCCTCGTTGTCGCGCAGGCGTGCGACGGTGGCGGTGATGCCTTCGGTCGACTGGGCGAAGGAGCGTTCGAGCCCACCCTGATCACCGCGCCGCACCAGTGCCAGGGTTTCCGCCGACCGCGCCTGCTGGGTCAGGATGCGCGCGGCGGTGAGTTCGCGGAGGGGGTCGGCCCCGCCGGTGCGGGCGTCGCTGGTCGCGGCCACCGACATGAGCCCCGACGCCAAGAGCCACACCGTGCCGGTGGTGATCGCCAAGATCGCCGCGACCACGCCGAGATTGAAGCGGCGCCGGGTACGTCTGGCCAGGTAGCGGGAGGTGAGGATCAGGGCCAGGAGCACGGCCAACAGCGCCGCGTAGACGGTCCAGGGCGGACGACTCAGGCTTCGCTGGGGGTCGGCGATCGCCAGCGATCGCTGTTCGTAGAGGCGCTGCGCGGCCGGCAGGATCTGGTCCTGCATCATCGACGACGCCTGGCCGAGGTAATCGGAGCCGACCGGGTTGCCCTGCCGGTTGTTGGTCCGCGCCGTCTCGACCAGTCCGCTGTACACCGGGATGGAGACCGCGAGGGTGTTGAGATCGGCGGCGACCGCTTTGTCGTCTCGATCGGGTGTGCCGTCCGCGCCGGGCTCACCTGAGCTGCCGGTCGCGAGGATCAGCGACGACGAAGCCGTGGCCAGCGCATTTGCGTAGCGAGTACGGAGTTCGGGGGTCTCCAGCCCGCCGGAGATGAACGCGGCGTTGGCCGACGCATCGGCGACCGACAGCGATGAGTACAACACTTGACTCGCTTCGGCCAGGGGCTCGGCCCGGTCGATCATGCGCTGCAGGGTTTGGGTGCGGTTCTCCAGCACGGTCGATGCGTACAACCCGGTGCTGACCGACGCCGCGGCGAGCACGATCAGGATGGTGACGAGCTTGCCGGGTGTCGTCACCGCATAGTGGCGCAGGGTGGCGAAGGGGGATTGGGCGCGCTCGCGAGCTGCGGCGACGAGTTCGCGGCGGTCGGCGAGTACCTGCCGGATCGGGGGCGACGACTGTCCGGGCCGCACCGTCCTTCCGGCGCGGGTGAGTACGGTCCGCATCGGGGACGCGTCGCCGGTCACCTCAAGATCCCTTCTCAGTCCTGTATGTGTTTCAGCCTAGGCCATGTCGGGGGTACCCGACCGGGTTCGACACTGCCCGAGATCGAGGTCCGATATGTCGGACCGAATGACCCTGGCGAGGGTTGTCTGACTCACATACGGTGGAGATGCCCGGTTGCATCACGACAACCGGTATGCGAGGAGGCGGAGTGCGCGGGGACGGCGACGGTTGGGTGATCGATCCGGACGGCTCACGGTATTGGGGTGTCCACGGCGCGGCGGGACTCCTGCTCCGGGCGCCACTCGACGGCGGTGCGACCGGAATACTGCTGCAACATCGAGCGGTCTGGTCTCATCAGGGCGGCACCTGGGGTCTCCCCGGAGGTGCGCGGGACTCCCACGAGAGCGCCATCGACACCGCCGTGCGCGAAGCCGACGAAGAGGCAGGGGTCCGCGCCGACCAGCTCACGGTTGTCGCGGCGCTGGTCACCCACCAATCGCCGAGCGGGTGGACCTACACCACCGTCATCGCCGATACGTCCGAACCGGTCCGCACGGTCGCCAACGGCGAATCGGCGGAACTGCGTTGGGTGGGCGAACATGACGTCGACACACTGCCACTACACCCGGGATTCGGTCAGGCTTGGCCCGGCCTCCGCGAGCGCATCGCCCGTCTCGACCTGCAGACCTGATTCGAAGAATTTGGCGACCAATCCCGTTGACCTGCGGAAATGAGCCAGCGTCGTGCCCGCAAAATCTAGGGGACGAGTTTCTTCCCCGGGGTTTGTAGTCGTCCGCGAGAAATTTCTCGGGGAAGACACCAAGGGCCGGGGAAGAAACTTCTTCCCCTACTTTTGTGGGCGCACGTGCCTGGCGTCGCGTTCGGCGGGTAGGCGGCCCGCCCAGACTCACTCGCTCCCGGCGAGCAGCCGGTTCGCACCCGCGACAAGCGCGTTGACGTTGGCCTCGTCGCACGTCGTGCCGTCACCGAGCGCCCACACCTGCCGGTCGTCCCTTTCGCACAGCAGGAATGCCGTGATCTGGCCGTCGCTGACGCGCTGGTGGGATTTAACGATGGAGATGGGTGCGCCGATCTCGTGCAGCATCGACGTCATCGCGCCGACCGGACCGCTGGCAACGGCGGACAGCGACATGATCCGGTCCTCGAGCGCGAAGGTCGCGCGGCACTCGACGAGGTCGTGGTGGGTGGGCTCCATGGACCATGACCCGAGTCGGATGCTTCCGCCGGGGGAGTAGTGATCGATGAATTCTGGAAAGGTCATGCCGGATGCCTCCTCGCGCATACCCCGGGGCAGTGGTGAGCCGTACCGGCGGGCGAACGGGTCGCCCATGGGCCGACCGGCGTGCTCATCGCACGAACAGGATCGTTGAGAAAGATGAAGGCTGTGCATCGCGTGTACCGATTTCGGTCGAAGTGAAGATGACCGACGTGCGCACGATAGACCCCGCAGCGGGGGGTCGGTCAGATTCAGACCCCGCTGCGGCGGGTTACGAGCGCGTTCGCGATGTACAGCATGATGGCGACCACCTTAGACCCGCCGTTCGCCGGGCGGCAAATGACTATTCGCCGCGTCGGGAATCTGTACCTGCCGGCGCGACGAAATGCACCGTGCACGTGGTCGGGCCGCCACGTACAGATTGCCTCCAGGTCTGAGGGCAGCTGGTCAGCGTCGAATCAGCGCCCGCGCCGCCGATTCCGGATCGTCCGCCGCAGTGATGGCACGCACGACGACGATCCGTTCCGCCCCGGCTGCCCGCACTTCGGGGAGCCGGGCGAGGTCGATGCCGCCGATCGCGAACCACGGCTTTACCGGGTTCGTCGTGGCGACCGAGGTCACCAGATCCAGCCCGGCCGCCGGCCGTCCCGGCTTGGTGGGCGTCGTCCAGCACGGGCCGACGCAGAAGTAGTCGACGTCGTCGTCGGCCGCGGCGCCTGCGGCCTGGTCGACATCATGCGTCGACAGCCCGATGACCACGTCGGGCCCGACGATCTGCCGGGCGGCAGCAGGCGCGAGATCACCCTGGCCCACATGCAGGACGTCGGCCTGAGCCAGGGCCGCGATGTCGGCGCGATCGTTGACGGCCAGCAGCGCTCCGCGAGCACGGACCACCCGACGCAGCTCCGCGAGGATCGCGAGTTCTTCACGCGCCTCCAGCGTCCCGAATCGCTCCTCGCCGACCGATCCCTTGTCGCGCAACTGGACGATGTCGACGCCACCGTCGATGGCCTTCGAGACGAAATCGAGCAGATCGCCGCGCTCTCGCCGTGCGTCGGTGCACAGGTAGAGCGTCGCCGTGTCGAGTCGCTGTCGGGGCGAGATGGTCATCGGGTAGACGCTACCTTCGATAAGTCAAGACCGACCGGCCGCGTAGGCTCATGATCGGAGTACATCACGGGAGCCCGGCCGGGCTGAGAGTGCGGAGAAGCCGCAGACCGTCTGACCTGATCCGGGTAATGCCGGCGAAGGAAGGTGATTGCACGTGCAGAGTGTTGCCGTTGTGGGCGGCGGCGTCATCGGGCTGTCCATTGCGCTTGCGGCATCCGACGCCGGTTGGCGTGTGCGGGTCGTCGACGCGGGAGTCGCCGACCGTGCCTCACATGTGGCCGGCGGCATGCTCGGATCGTTGGGCGAGGGCATTCCGGGCGAAGAGACGCTGCTCGCGATGTCCGTCGAATCGGTTCGACGCTGGCCCGCCCTCATCGACCGGCTCGGCGACCCGAACGTCGTGACCGCCACCGATTCGCTGTTCGTCGCCGGTACCGCAGCCGACCTGCACCGTCTCGACCATCTCGCCCGGTTCGTGTGGTCTAAGCAGACCGACGCTCGCACGGTGCTCACCTCGATCACCGGCCGCGACATCCGCGCACTCGAGACGGCGCTGAGTACCCGGCTCGTGGGCGGCTACCGCGCCGAAGGCGAATGGGCACTGGACAATCGGCGGCTCCTGACAGCGCTGCGGGACACGGCCCGCGCGTCGGGCGTCGTGTTCGACGACACGCGAATCGGTTCGCGAGACGCGCTCGACGACGACCAGGTGGTCCTCGCCGCCGGATTGGGCACCAACGCACTATGGCCGCAGGCGCAACTCCAGGCCGCCAAGGGTGAGGTGCTCAGGTTGCGGCGCACGCGGTCCTCGGTGCCACCGCCGCGCCACGTGATCCGCGCGGCGGTCGGCGGCCGCAATGTGTACCTGGTGCCTCGTGCCGATGGAATCGTCGTCGGCGCAACGCAATACGAAGCTCCTGTCGATGCCGGCGATATCCTTCCCGAGGCAGGCGGAGTGCTCGACCTGCTCGCCGACGCCACCGAGGTGATGCCGGGGCTGCGTACGTACGAACTCGTCGAGGCGGGCGCGGGCCTACGTCCATGCACGGCGGACGGACTGCCGATCATTCGGCGTCTCGACGAGCGGACCGTGGTCGCAACCGGCCACGGCCGCAACGGAATTGTGCTCGCACCACTCACGGCCGACGAGGTGGTGGGGCTGCTCGGTGATCCGCGGCGGGCACCCACACCGGCGGCAATGACTTCGGGAGGCGAGAGATGACGATCACGGTCAACGGCGAACCGACAGCGGTGGCCCCGGAAACGTCGGTGGCCGCGCTGCTGACGCATCTGGGCCTGCCCGACCGCGGGGTTGCGGTCGCCGTCGACGGCGCGGTCGTCCCGAAAGGCTCGTGGGCGCAATCCATTCCGGATGGTTCGGTGGTCGAGGTCGTGACGGCGGTGCAGGGTGGCTGACTGCACAGATCCGTTGCGGATCGCGGACCGCGAGTTCGGATCACGACTCATCACCGGTACCGGCGGCGCGACGAGCCTGGCGGTCCTCGAACGCGCACTGATCGCGTCGGGCACCGAACTCACCACCGTCGCGATCCGGCGGGTCGACGCCGCGTCGGGCACCGGAGTGCTCGACCTGCTCCGGCGCCTCGACATCGCACCCCTGCCCAACACGGCAGGCTGCCACACGACGGCCGAGGCGGTGCTGACCGCGCAACTGGCCCGCGAGGCCATGGAGACCGACTGGGTCAAGCTCGAGGTGGTCGCCGACGAACGCACCCTCATGCCCGATCCGATCGAACTGGTCGACGCCGCGTCGGCGCTGGTCCGGGACGGGTTCACCGTGCTGGCCTACTCCAACGACGACCCCGTCCTCGCTGCCCGGCTCGAAGACATCGGCGTCGCTGCTGTGATGCCCCTCGGCTCCCCGATCGGCACTGGCCTCGGCATCCTCAACCCGCACAACATCGAGATGATCGTCGCGCGGGTGCAGGTGCCGGTGATCCTCGACGCCGGGATCGGCACCGCAAGCGACGCGGCCCTCGCGATGGAACTCGGTTGCAACGGAGTGTTGCTGGCGTCGGCGGTCACCCGGGCCGACGACCCGGAACGGATGGCCGCCGCCATGCGCCACGCGGTTCTCGCGGGCCGGTTCGCGGCGCAGGCGGGACGGATCCCGCGTCGCTTCTGGGCGGAGGCGTCGTCGCCCGAGCGCGCGACCAGCAGTTGAGTGGGTCACGCTATGGTCGGGGTGTGCTCACAGTCCAGAAGCTCACCAAAGACTTCGGCGACAAGCGCGCCGTCGACAACCTCAGTTTCGAGGTGTCACCCGGGCACGTGACGGGCTTCCTCGGCCCCAACGGTGCCGGCAAGTCGACCACGATGCGCATGATGCTCGACCTCGACCGTCCCACCTCGGGTTCGGTCGCCATCGACGGTCAGCGCTACCAGGATCTCGAGGATCCGATCCGGCAGGTGGGGGCGCTGCTCGACGCCAAATGGGTCCATCCCAACCGGAGTGCGCGGTCGCATCTGCGCTGGCTGGCGGCGGCCAACCGGATTCCGGCGAGTCGGGTCGACGAGGTCATCGAGATGGTCGGTCTGACGTCGGTGGCCACCAAGCGCGCGGGTGGCTTCTCGCTCGGCATGTCGCAGCGGCTCGGCATCGCCGGCGCACTCCTCGGTGACCCGCACACGCTGATGTTCGACGAGCCGGTCAACGGCCTCGACCCCGAGGGCATCGTCTGGATTCGCGGATTCATGCGACAGCTCGCTTCGGAGGGGCGCACCGTTTTCGTCTCCAGCCACCTCCTTGCCGAGATGGCGCTCACCGCCGACCATCTCATTGTCATCGGCCGCGGGCGGCTCATCGCCGACTGCTCGGTCAGCGAATTCACCTCGCGTGCACAGACTTCGGTTCGGGTGCGCGGTCCGCAGCTGGAGGATCTGCACGTCGCGCTGGCCGCGGCAGGCCTGGCGCCGGCGCCCGGTCCCGCCGACGCCAAGGGCCGACCGGTGATGGTGGTGCCCGACACGACCACCGACCAGGTGGGCGACCTGGCCGCTGCGGCCGGGGTGGTCCTGCACGAACTGACCGAGGAGACCGCATCGCTCGAGGAGGTCTTCATGCAGGTCACCGCCGGTGACGTCGAATACCAGGGTGGAACGGGGGTCGTGGCATGATCGCGACGATCGACTCGGAGCGGATCAAGCTCATGAGCACGCGCTCGCCCTACTGGTGCGTGGCGATCGTGGCCGTCCTGGGTCTGGGTCTGGCCGCGCTGATCTCGTCGGGCGGTCCGGTCGACGAGCTCACCGACAACCCGGCGAACGTCTACCTGTTGGGCGTGAACCAGTTCGGTCTCGCCGTCTTGTTGATCATGGCGGTCCTGGGGATCACCACGGAGTACCGCTTCGGAACCATCCGGTTGTCCTTCGAGGCAACGCCCCGCCGTTGGCAGGTGCTCGTCGCCAAGGGGGTGGTGTTCGCGATCGTCGGCCTGGTGGTGACCTTCGTGATCTGCCTGCTGGGTCTGGTCATCGCCAAGCTCTTTGCCGGTGACGACTTCGACCTCACCAGTTCGGATGCCATCCGTCAGCTCTGGGGGACGCCCATCTTCATCGCGTTGGCGATGCTGATCGGCGTGGCGGTGGGTGCACTGATCCGGCAGACGGCGGGTGCGGTGACGATCGTGCTGGTGTGGACGCTCCTCGTGGAGACGGTCGTGATACCTCTGCTGCCGAAGGTCGGGGAGCCGGTGGTGCCGTTCCTCCCGTTCACCAACGGCTGGCGGTTCCTCACCGGCGACACCGGCGATTTCCACTGGAACATCTACGGTTCACTGGTCTACTTTGCCCTGGTCGCGCTGGTGATTTTCGGCGCAGCGATCGCCGTGGTCAACAAACGCGACGCCTGATGTGAACAGTTCGGTCAGACTTGACCGCGGCTGGTGCCGAGACTTACCGATGAGTCTAAAATCTGCAGGCATGTCCGGGAATTGGCCCTTGGTGGAGCGTGAACGCGAGTTCCGAACCATTCAGGCTGCCCTGCGCGGGGAGACCACCGGGTGCGGCGTGGTCCTCACCGGCGATTCCGGCGTCGGCAAGACCACGCTCGCGCGTCATGTCACGGCCGGCTTGTCGTCGGGCGTCCGGTGGGTCGCGGGCACCGAGTCGGCCCGGTCGATTCCGTTGGGCGTCTTCGCGCATCTCGTCGGTCCGGCCACGTCCAGTGATCCCGTGACCTACCTCGCCGCGGCCCGCGAATCGCTACTCGCCGACGGTGACGTGGTCATCGGCGTCGACGACGCCCATCTGCTCGACGAACTGTCGGCGACGCTGCTGCATCAGCTTGCCATCGACCGCGCCGTCCACATCGTCGCCACGGTGCGCAGCGGCGAGGTGGTGCCCGACGCCGTCACCTCGCTGTGGAAAGACAACCACCTCACTCGAATCACCTTGTCACCCTTCACCAAGGAGCAGAGCGTCGACCTCATCGAGTCGGTGCTCGGCGGGCAACTCGAGGAGCATTCGGCCAACCTGATGTGGGAGGCGTCGGGCGGTAACGCGCTCTTCCTCCGGCACATGGTCGACGGTGCACGGCAGGCCAATACGTTGCGGCAGGTCAAGGGGATCTGGCAGTTGCGCGGCCGCGCCGCGATCACCTCCGAACTCGCGTCGCTGCTCGAAGGCCGCATCGAGCAACTCGACGACACCGTGCTCACCGCACTGAAGTACCTGAGCCTGTGCGAGCCCCTCGACATCGACGTCCTGTCCGAACTCGCCGGCGAAGAAGCCGTGGAAGAGGCGGAGATCGCCGGGCTCGTACGCATCGTCCGGGACGGCCGCCGCCTCAACGTCGGCTTCCATCACCCGCTGTTCGGCGAGGTCATCCGCCGCCGCCTGGGTCTGGTGTCCTCGCGGCGCCTGCGTGGCAAGCTCGTCAAGGCTTTGCGTGAACGACCGCGGACGACGCCCGCCGAACGCATCCGGCTGGCCGACCTGGCCATCGAGAGCGACGTCGACATCGACCTCGAACTCCTCGGTGCGGCCGCTCGGGACGCGATGAACCTGGCGCAGATCCCGATGGGCGAGCGGTTCGCGCGCGCAGCGCTCGAGGAGGGCGGCGGACTCGACGAGGCGGAGATGCTGGCCCGGGCCCTGATGTGGCAGGGCCATCCCGACGAGGCCGAGCAGATCCTCAGCCGCTTCGACCCCGACGACTTCGACAACGAGGCGCAGATCCTGCGCTGGGGCGGGCTGCGCGTCGGCAACATGTTCTGGGCGATGGGCGACGCCGACCGCGCCGAAGAGTTCTTGGAGATCCTGTTCGAACGCATCCAGGATCCGGGCCTGCGTCCCATCGTCACCGGTATCGCGTCGGCGTGCGCGCTGTTCGAGAACCGGATCGACGACGCGGTTCGCCTGTCCGACGAGGTGTTCGCCGAGAAGCACACGCTGCCGTGGGCGGTGGAGTGGGCGGTCTTCGGGGGCAGTCTGTCGCGGGCGCTGCGAGGTCAGGGCAGTGCCGTCGAGAAGGTGGCCGGCCGCGGTCGTGGACTCGAGGTCGACGGAATGCTGCGCTTCCCGACCGCTTTCGGCGAGATGCTGGCGCTCACGCTCACCGGTCGGCTCGACGACGGCAATCTGGCCGCCGCGCGCTACGTCGATTTCGCCAACACCGCGCAGTACCTGGGGTGGGCGATGTCGGGGATTCTGGTGGCTGCCGTCGAGATGCCGCAGGGGGCGTGCACCTCGGTCACCCGACGCATGGAGCAAACGCTGGCGATCCTCGACGGCGAGGGCTTCTCACTGTCGTGGAACTACCCCGCCCGTATCTACCTCGCGCAGGCGCTCAGCGCTCTCGGGCAGACCGAGAAGGCCGAGGCCGTCCTCGTGAAGGCGCGCGCCAAGTACGGGAAGAACGTGGCGATCTTCGGTCCGATGCTCGCGATCGCCGAGGCATGGCAGTCGGCTGCGGCCGGAACTCTCACCCGCGCAGTCGAACTCGCCCACGAAGCGGCGGACAAGGCTAGGACCACTGGGCAATTCGCCATCGAGGCCGAGGCGTTGCACACGGCCGCCCGGTTCGGCGACCAAACGGTCGGCGAGCGGCTCGGTGAGCTGGCGCAGCAGGTCGACGGGCCGGTCGTCGCCGTGTACGCGCGGCACGCGACTGCCCTCGCCGAAGGCGACGCCGTCGAACTGGATGTGTGCGCAGCCGATTTCGAGCAACTCGGCATTCGGCTCTCCGCGGCAGACGCCGCCGCCCAGGCCAGCGTCATGCACGACAAAGAAGAGAATCGTTCGGCGACAGTCGCTTCGGCGGCGGTGGCCAACCGCCTCGCGTCGGAGTGCGGAGGACTGCGGACCCCGGCGCTCGTCGAGGCTGCCCGCCCCTTGCCGCTGACCTCGCGCGAACGTGAGATCGCCAACCTGGTGGCGGCCGGACTGTCGAACAAGGAGATCGCCCAGCGACTCACCGTGTCGGTACGCACCGTCGAAGGCCACATCTACCGTGCCTGCACCAAACTCGACGTCACCGATCGCGCCGACATCGCGGCGCTGCTCCTCAAGGACGGTTAGCGCCTCTCCAGCGTGGCAACCACCTCGTCGTCACCTACCTGGGTGAAATCGGCGTACGACTGTCCGACCGCGTGGAACGGCGTCGGAGTCACCGCGACGATCACCTGGTCTGCGCCCGCCGCCCCCATCTGTTCGAAGATGTCCGTGGGTCCGGTGGGCACCGCAACGATCACCCGCGACGCCCCGGCCGCACGCACCGCGTCGATGGCCACCGACATCGACGTCCCGGTGGCCAGCCCGTCGTCGACCAGGATCACCACCCGGTCCGCAAGCGAAAGCGGTTCGCGCCCTGCACGATAGCGCGCCTCGCGGTTGGCGAGGATGCGGCTCTCCCGAGCGAGCGCGGCGTCGAACTGTGCTGTGGTCACACCGAGTCTGCGGGGGATGTCGTCGTTGACCACCACGTGGTTGCCGTGGGTGATCGCGCCCATCGCGAACTCGGGTTGACCGGGTGCCCCGATCTTGCGTACCACCAGAGTGTCGAGTTCGCAGTCCACGGCGTCGGCAACCTCGCGCGCCACCGGGACGCCGCCGCGGGCCAGACCCAGCACGATGATCGGGCCGCGGTCGTCGGAGTCGACGGCAGCCCTAACCCGTTGTCCGAGATCCACTCCCGCGTCCCGCCGATTCCGGAATACGTGGTCGGCGCTGAGCGGCGGCGGCTGCGACATGACGCTCGGAGCCTCAGAGGTGGATGGCAGGTCCGGTCCGGACGGTGAAGCTCGGTAGGTCGCCGAGCGCGACGGTCGCCTCGTAGGTGCGGTCGTACCCGGTTGCGCTGATGCGCCAGCCGTCCGGGGTGCGGCGGTAGCGGTCGGCGTAGAAGGCCGCCCCGATCAGCATGAACGAGAAGTCGGGAACGATGACCCGATCCTGTAGATACCAGCGGCCCGACGCCTCGTCGCCGTCGATGTCGATCTCCGGGTGGTCGACGCGATGCTCGGTGATCACCGCGGGCCCCACGTTGGTGCGCATGTATTCGACCAGTTCGTCACGATCCCCGAACTGCAGGCTCTCCCCGTAGTTTCCGGTCACATCCTTGGTGAGGGTGTCGGCAAAGGCGTCCCAGTCCTTGGTGTCGAGGGCACGCAGGTACCGGTACTTGAGGTTCTTGATCGCGGCGATGTCGTCGGCGAGGTCGGTCATAAGTCAACATCTACTGCGCGCAGCCGTGATCCGTGGCGGATTCAGCCCTTCTTCTTCGTCCCCGGGAGCACGCCCGCGTCGATGACGGCCTTGACGATCGGTCTCGTCCGCTCGACGAGGTCTGCGGCACCGTCCGATGACCAGAGCGATTCCCCGAGTGCGTCGGTGGTGGCCTCGATGTCGTCGTAGAGCGCCCCGCCGTCGGCGCTGAGGCGGTGGCCGTCGTCGGTCCGTTCGGCGAGCCCGGCCGCCACGAGCCGGTCGACGCCGGCCTCCCACTCGTCGTCGCACCAGCCGCGCGTGAGCTGAACGAGCTTACGGCCCAGGACGCGGCGTTTGACCGTCGGATCGGGGAGTTGTGCCTCGTGGAATGCGACGGCGTCGATACCGTGCAATCCGTTGAGGACGAGCGCAGCAATGTGGTTGTCCCCGCGCCACTCTCGGAGAACCGCGACCGCGTACCAGAGCGCTACGACGCTGGACTCGGGCGGCGTTGCGGTCGACCACCCGGCAGCCAGCGCCCGACCCCCGATCGGCAGTCCGACGGCGAGTTCTCGGTAACCGGCGGTCAGCTCGGTGATGGACGGATCGTCGGCGCCGTCGCCGAGGATGGCGCGTAGCTGCTCGTCGAGCATGGCGTCGCGTCGGGCGGCAACGCGATCGAGCCCGACGTCGAGCGCGGCGGTCCAGCTCTTCTCGATCAGTTCGGGAGCGAAGTTGTAGAACGTCGACGTCACGACGGCCGGGACACATGCGCCGAGCGGGGCGCCGCGTGCACCGACGTAGAAGGCGTGCGGGTCGAGTCCGGTGTCGCGCTGGGCATCCCGCAACAGCGGGCTGAAGTAGGCGAGGACGTGAAACGGTTCAAGGGTTTCATAGGCGCTGCGCGACGCGGTGATATCTGACACGGTTCCCACAGTCGTCAAGACTGCTCACCGTGTCAACACCGTCGGATCAGTCCGGCTCGGGGTCCCCGTCGCGGGTGGACCCCGGTTCGGTGCGCGGCGTCAGCCGGATCGGCATTCCGAAGGGGTCGAGGGGGAGGCTGTCGATGTCGTCCTCGCGGGCCGACACGGCGGGTTCGGGTGCCTCTTCGCGGCCGCGCCGCCAGCCGCCTTTCATCGGCGGTGCCTCCCCGAAGTGATCGGGATCGCCCGAGCCGTACCAGGCCACCAGCACCGCTCCGATGACCGCGCCCACAAAGCCGACGATGGCCAGCCAGCCCAGTCCGGGTTGTGCGGTGTCACCCAGGAACAGCACACCCACCAGGCTGGGGCCGGCGGTCTCACCGACGACGAGGACCGCGGTGACACCGTTCACCGCTCCGAGTTGGAGGGCCACTGTCTGCACGAAGAACCCGGTGGCGCCGGCCACCGCGATCGTCCACGCAGCTGGATCTGTGATGAGTGCCACACCGTCGAACGGGTGCACGCCGTCGAAGACGCGGACGCAGATCGCGATGACGCCGAACAGGAACCCCGCGGCCGCGCCGCCGACGATCGCGCCGTGTGGGCCGAGGCGATACACACCGAAGAGCGCGAATGCGCAGAGCACCAGCGTGGCGAAGAACAGACCCCAGTGGAAGGCGCGTTCCTCGCCGCCGCCGGTCTGATGCGACGACGACGCCCCCAGCAGACACAGCGACAGGACCACCAACCAGATAGCAATCCAGTCGCGGGTCTGTAGTGCGATGTTGAGCATGATCGTGCCGAGCAGCGCCGTCACCACGAGATTGGCGGACACGATGGTCTGCGACAGGAACAACGGCAGGAATCGGGCCGCGATCGCGCCGCCGGCGAAGCCGATGACGACCATCATCGTGCCGAGGATGAACGCCGGGTCGACGAATGTCGACATCGTCGACTGCAGCGTGGGTCCGCCCGCGGAATTGGTGTGGTCCTCGCCCTCCTCGCGTGCCTCGGTGGCCACGCGCCGAGCTCCGAGCGCGCGCAGCACCGTCGACATACCATATGCCACCGCAGCCAGACACGCCGAGATGACACCGACCAGGAACATGACCCCACCTTCCGCTGTTACCCGAATACCCGCAGGTCATCGGCTACTGGGTCCCCACGCCCACCTATTCTCCCGGGTGCCCCCGACAAATCGGACACCGACGAGCAACCTAGCAACACAACGGCGAGCGCTGTACTGGATATTCCGCTGCCCTACATAATCTCTACACGCCCTCGGTCTACACTCGCCCCGGTGCACTCCTTCCAACGCGCGCACGAGCGGGATTCTCGACGCGTCCTGATCACTTTCGGCCGGTCATTCCTCACCCTGGAGCTGGCGCGGTTGCTGGCGGCCGGTGGCCATCGCGTCACCCTCGTGGACAGCATTCCGATCGGCGTCGGGCGCTTCTCCAATGCGGTGTCGTCGTTTCATCGAGTGCCGCCACCGAAGTTCGCTCCTCGTGAGTACTGTCACGCGCTGGCGCGGATCATGGAGGCGGAGAAGATCGACCTGCTGATCCCGATCCACGAGGAAACCGACATCATCGCGATGGTGACCGACATCTTTCCGCCGGAATGTCGGTTGTTCCTTTCGGATTTCGAGCTCGAGAACCGCCTTCACCACAAGTACGAGTTCCAGCGATTCCTCACCGAGCGCGGTATCCCCACCCGCAAGTACGCTCAGGTGATCGGCCCGGAAGATGTTCCGGGACTGGACTTCACGGCCCCATTCGCGCTGAAGAAGGTGTACTCACGCGGATCTCAGAAGGTACACAAGGTGATTCCCGGTGAACCGCTGACCTGGCTCGAGCACGACGCCGACAACCCGTGGATCGCACAGGAATGGGCGTCCGGGGACAAATACTGCACCTACTCGGTGTGCCACGAGGGTCGGGTCCGCGCCCACGCGACCTATCCGGTGGACTATGCGATCGACGGCAGCTCCTGCCTCAACTTCACCTCGGCACGGCACGAGGGAATCTTCTCGTGGGTCACCGATTTCGTGGCCGACATCGGCTTCACCGGGCAGATCGGCTTCGACTTCATCGAAGACGAGAACGGACTTTTCTGCATCGAGTGCAATCCCCGCGCGACGAGCGGCATCATGATGTTCTCGCCACACAACCGCGTCGACCGCGCCTTCTTCGACAACGACCCGGACGCACCCGTCATCGAGCCCGACGCCGACGTCAACCGGATGATCGGGCTCGGCATGCTGCTCTACGGATGGCGTCGAGCGGGCCGGGGGGACAACACGATTCGTCAGTTCTGGCGGGACTTCCGGTCGTCCGACGATGTGATCACCTGCCGCGGCGACGAGAAACCGGCCATCATGTTGCCCATCGCCTATGCGGGCATCCTGCGAAGTTGCTTCCGCTACAAGGTCGGTCTGGCAGAAGGATTCATGCACGACCACGAGTGGGATGGTCATCGGATCTGACCTCCACGCGCCGACCGGCCACGTGCACCTCGGCTATCGCGGGCTCGCGCAGTCCCATGAGCAGCGCGAACAAGAGCTGATCGCGCGCATGGTCCGGATCGTCGGAGCGGATCCCGCGTTCGATGGTCGCGGCCAGGGGTGGCCAGCGGCCGGGTTCGATCACCAGGAAGTCGGCATCCTTGCCGACGTCGAAGTTGCCGAACCGGTCCTCCATGTCGAGGGCGCGGGCCCCGGCGAGAGTGCCGGTGAACAGTAGTTCGGCCGGGTGTAGCGAGACGCTGTCATCGCCCGGTTCGGTGATGTGGACCTTGAAGGCGTCTGACAGCACCCGCGAGATCAGCCACTCGTCACCGGCGCCCACATCGGTGCCCGCGGCCACGGTCACCCCGGCGGCGATCGTCCGCTTCCACGGCATCGTTCCTGAGCCCAGGAACAGTTGGGAGACAGGGCAATGCGCGATCGAGGTGCCGGTCTGCGCCATCCGGGCGAGTTCATCGTCGGTGCAGTGCACCGCGTGCGCCATGATGGTGCGACGCCCGAGAAGTCCGGGGCCACCGACCATCGAGCCGGGCAGGAACTTGCCGTCGTAGGTGTCGAGGTACGACTCGACGCCGAAAAGTGCTTTGACCGTGTCGATTTCACCGGTTCCCGGCCGGTTGTTCTCGTTGAGATGGCTGTGCACGTAGACACCGCGATCGCGTACGTCGTCGTAGAGCTCCCCGAGGGACCTCAGCGTGTGCGTGGTGACCGAGAGGGAGAACCGGGGGACGATCGCGACTTGGAGATGCGCGGTGCGCGGATTCCCGGTGTCCGCGCAGTGCCAGCGTGCGATCTCCTCGGCGGTCAGGGCGATCGCCTCGGATTCGGAGGTGATCAGCGCGGCCGCGGTCTCGGGACCGGCGGTCTGGATGCCGCGGCCGCTGACGATGCGCAACCCCGCGCGCTGGGTCTCGGCGAACAACGCATCTTGCGCGGCCGGGAAGGCCGACCCGAACACCATCGCGGCCGTGGTGCCCGAAGCGATCCGGCGGTCGGTGAAGTCGCGTGCCGCCTGTTGCGCGAACTCCGGATCGGCCAGACGTGCCTCTGCCGGGAAGATGCAGTTGTTGAGCCACTCCAGAAGCTGGCCGCCGCCATACGCGTCGGTCGAGTAGACCTGTGGGAAGTGGATGTGGGTGTCGACGAATCCGGGCATCAGAAATGCGGAGCCGTGGTCGATCACCACCTCGCCGGGCAGCGTCGGCCGCTCGGCGCGCGGACCGCAGTACTCGATGGTCCCGGTGTCGGACACCACGAGTGCGCCGTCGGGCAATTCGACGAGCGCATCAGCGGCCCGCTCGACGGTCGGTGACCCGGCGATGTGGAAGATGTGCCCGAGGTGCGTCGTACTCACTCGAACCACACAAGCACAGGTTGGGCCGTTCGGCTCGACGGGAGACAACCACGGTGAGGGGAGTAGACTCCCCGGCATGAAACGCAGGATTTCGCTGAGTGTTGCCACCGTGGCCGCCGCGTTCGGGCTGGCCCTCGCCGCTCCCGCCGTCGCCTCGGCGTCGCCGACCGGTCAGGCGCCTGCCCCGACACCGGCCGTTGGTTCGCTGTCGATCTGCTTCGGCGTGCCGATCGGACCGATCAGCATCTCCATCTGCATCTGACGGACGATCAGCCGTCGTCGGAGCCCTGCGGTGCGGCCAGCCATTGCTGTGCTTCGGCATAGGCATCGTCGAGCGCTTCGAAGATCGTTCCGGTGGCCATGAAGATGGCCTCCTCACCTATCTCCTCGGTGAAGCCAGATCGCTGAAGTCGTTGAGCGAGTGGCGGTGTCACGCCCGCGATGATGAATCGTCCACCCTTGTCCCGTAGCCGTTTCGCTTGGGCCCGAAGCAGCTTCTGCAGCGTAGTGGACGGCACGTCGGGCAGTGTGCGAACGCTCAGGATGAGTACGCTTCTCGAACTGTCGTCGCCGACGCGTGGCCAGGATTCGGCGAGGCGGGGCACCTCCGCGAACAGCGCGACACCGGAATGGTGCAGGACGGTGATGCGCTCGGCCGGGAAGGTGTCGGGGACGTCGGCGACCGTCCACCCGTCGTCGTCGCGGACCAGTGAGATGAGGCGGGCCGACCGGGCAGCCTGCACGCAGTAGAGGATCAGTGAGACGGCGGCGCCGATCAGGATTGCGTCCTGCAGGGGGAATTGTGTGGTGATGACGAAGGTCAGGACCATCGCGACGGCGCTCAGCGGTGCCGTCCGGACCACGAGCATGATGTCGGGCCATCGTCCGGCGACCAGCTCGCCGCCGATGACGATCAGCAATCCGCCGATCACGGCCATCGGGATGAACTCGGCGACCGAGCCGACCAGCAACACGAGCACGATGAGCCAAGCGCCGGCGAAGATTCCTGCCCAGCGGGTGGCCGCTCCCGCTGATACCGCGACGCCGGTCCGCGACAGTGAACCGCCGACCGGTAGCGAGCCGAAGAATCCGCCGACGAGGTTACCCGCACCCTGCGCGGAGAAATCGCCAGAAGCGTTGGGGCGTGAGCCGTCCGGGTTGGGAACGGCCGCCGAGATGCCCGCGGCCTGCGCCAGTGCGACCAGCGAGATGGCCAGCGCGCCCGGCAGCAGTTCGGGCAGTTTCGACAGGTCCGGCATGGTCAGCGGAGGCAAGTGACTGGGGACAGCGGCGATGTCGCCGACGGTCTCGACGTCGGTGTGCAGGATGGCGGTCACCACGGTCACGACAACGAGCGAGAGGAGGGTCGCGAAGGATTCGATCCGTTTGACGAGTCGGAGTGCGGCCCACGCCGCCACGGTCGCGCCGGCCACCACGAGCGGGGCGATCTCCCAGTCACCGATGTGGGCGACGGCGTTGACGAACTTCCCGACGGTGTTGTGAACGCTGGGGTTGTATCCCGTGACATCCTTGATGACTCCCGCGACGATCTGCACCGCGATGCCAAGCGTGAAACCGGTCATCACCGCGCCCGACACGAAATCCATTGCGGCACCGAATCGCAACACACCGAACAGCAGCATAATGATGCCCACCGCGATGGTGAGCATCGCGATGTTCTCCACGCGGGTCGGGTCGAGACCGGCCGAGTCCAGAACACTCTTCGCCGACAGGGCGATCGCGCTGGTGAGTGCGGTGACCATGAGTACGGTGCGGGCGAACACCGACGACACGAGCGTCGGCAGCATGCCGGAGTACAAGCCGGTGACCGGGTTGAAGCCGCCGATGCTGGCGTAGGCCATGCCCTCCGGGATCGAGAACAGCGCAGTTACCAGCCCCGACACCGCGTCTGCGGGCCGGGGCCGGGACAGCTTGATCCGCATTCCGATCAGGGCGTCACCATGGCGAAATCGGGATCCGGGTTGTCGAGGTAGCCGACGAGTTCGACGAACGGCTCGACCGGCCCGGACACCGTCACCGAACCGCCGTCGATCGCGTCCTGAAGACCCACCGCACCGAGTACGATGCCGAGGAGTGCCGTCCTGGGCAAGGTGAATACGGTGGCTGCGGGTTCGGCCCCGTCCGGGAGTTCGTGGTGCACGAGGACACCGTTGCGCAGTTCGGTGCGGTGGGTGACACCCGCGTCGGACACGATCCAATCCAGCGTGATGTGTGCATCCCAGGCCGCCGGTCCGTTGACCCGGAGCGCAGCTGCGTCGAAGAGTTGTTCCACCGACAGCGCGCCGACGATATCGGGGGCCGCCGTGGTGGTCGGAGTGCCGACCGGACCGTTGCGCAGCTCGTACGCGCCCATGAGGAAGAAGTTGCGCCAGGTGCCGTTTTCCGACCCGTAGCCGAGCTGCTCGAGAGTGTCGGCCTGTAGTGCCTTGGCGCCGGCATTGGACGGGTCGGCGAAGATCACATAGTTGAGAACCTGTGCGACCCAGCGGAAGTCGCCGTTGTCGAAGTATTCGCGGGCCTTGCGGATCACCTCGTCGGCGCCACCCATGAACTCGACGTGGCGCTTGGCCGACTCGACAGGCGGGTGCTCCCAGAGTCGTGCGGGATTGCCGTCGAACCAGCCCATGTAGCGCTGGTAGATCGCCTTCACGTTGTGGTTGACCGACCCGTAGTAGCCGTGGGTGTGCCACACGTTCTCCAGTGCGGGCGGGAGCTGGATGTCCTCGGCGATCTCGATGCCGGTGCGGCCCTGGTTCAGCATCCGCAGGGTCTGATCGTGCAGATAGCCGTAGAGATCCCGCTGCTGAGCGAGGAATCCGGTGAGTTCGTCGGTGCCCCACGTCGGCCAGTGGTGCGAGGCGAACAGGACGTCGCTGCGCCCGGCGAACGTGGTGATCGATTCGGTCAGGTACTTCGACCACACATGTGGGTCACGCACCAGAGCGCCGCGGAGCGTCAGCAGGTTGTGCAGGGTGTGCGTGGCGTTCTCGGCCATGCACAGCGCGCGCATCTGTGGGAAGTAGAAGTTCATCTCCGCCGGCGCCTCGGTGCCCGGCGTCAGCTGGAACTCGATCTCCACGCCGTCGATGGTCTCGGTCTGTCCGGTTGTGGTGATGTCGAGGGTCGGCAGGATGAGCGTCGGCGTACCGGTCGAGGTGGACTGTCCGAGACCCGCACCGATCGCACCCTGCGGTCCACGCGGCAGCGCAGCACCGTACATGTACGCGGCGCGTCGGCCCATAGCCGTTCCCGCATAGACGTTCTCGGCAACCGCATGTTCGACCATGCCCGACGGGGCGACGATCACGCAGTCGCCGGCATCGACGGACTCCTGGGTCGTCACACCTTTGACGCCGCCGAAATGGTCGATGTGGGAATGGGTGTAGATGACCGCCGTGACGGGCTTGTCACCACGGTGTTCACGGTAGAGGGCCAGCCCGGCTGCAGCGGTCTCCGCCGAGATGAGCGGATCGATGACGATCACACCGGTGTCGCCCTCGATCAGTGTCATATTCGAGAGATCGAGGCCTCGGATTTGACAGATGCGATCGGTGACCTCATAGAGCCCGTGGCGCGCAACGAGTTCCGACTGCCGCCAGAGGCTGGGATTCGCGGTGGGTGGGCAGTCCTCGGCGAGGAAGTCGAATTCGGCACAGTCCCACACCGGCTTTCCGTTGTCGTCGGTGATGACCGCGGTGTCGAGGGCTGCGATGAATCCCTTGGTCGTCGCGTCGAAATCGGCGGTGTCGGAGAACGGCAAATCGCTTCGAGCTTGCGCGTTGGCGTCGGAAATTGCTGCGGTGGCGGCCTCGGGGCTACCCATGCTGATCACCTCGATGTGGATTGCGGTTGTTCTTCAATCCGTACTACACGAGTCTGGGCACCGAGGTGCTCAGCTCGCCGACTCTCGTTGCCCGGTGGTGTGGATGACCACCACTTCCGGACTCCACGGCACCAGATCGTCGACCGTTTGTTGCAGCGTGTTCACCGGTGGTAGTTCTCCTGGCGCAAGCACACTCACGGTCACCGTCTGCCCACTCCAGCTCACGCCGGTGACCTCGGCGTTGGTGGCGCCGCCGGCTTCGAGCCACGAGGTGGTGGCCGTCGCAACCTGCCTGGCCCACAACGACGTCAGCGAGTTGATCACCATCGGAACTGCAACCACCACCAGCGCTGCCGCCAGCACGAGGTAGGCCCGCCGCGCCGGATGTCGTTGTCCCTCAGCGGCCTCCGCGATCGCCTCGCGACCGTAACTGGCGACCGTGAGGACGAGCACCCCGGTGATGACCATGGCCACGACATTCGACGCGAACAGGACAAAAGCGCCGAGCGCCAACGACGGTGCGCCGGAGCCGAGGCAGACACCCACCACACCGAGCGGCGGTACGAGCGAGATGGCGATGGCCACGCCCGGCAGTACGTCGCCGACGTCGCGGCGGGTGATGGCGATCGCTCCTGCGAAGCCGGTCGCGATGGCGGCAAGCAGATCCACGATCGTCGGCGAGGTCCGACCGAGCACCTGCGAGTTCGACAGGACATTGGTGGGATTCGGGAGCAACTGGGCAATCACGACGCCCAGCAGGGTCACCAGGACGACACCGGCCAGCACATAGCCGACGCTGTGCAGGATGAGTTTGCCGCGGGCGGTCACGATGCCCAGCCCGATGCCCAGGATCGGGGTCGACAGGGGAGCCACGATCATCGCTCCGATGACCGTCGCGGTGCTGTCGGCGACCACACCCGACACGGCGATGATCCCGGACAACGTGAGCATGATCCAGAACGCGGACCGCTTCGAGGAACTGTCGCCGACCGAGAAATCGAGCCGATCGGTCAGCTCGTCAAGAGTTCGACGCTGTGTTGGCGGGATGAGTGCGAGCATGGCCGACCTTTCGACACACAAGTGAGCGCCACGGGCCCGACCGACCTTAGCAACGCCATACCGAAAGTATGGTGTTTCACCAGCCCTTCGCGTCGTAGGCTCTCCACGTGACCTCGACAACCGACACCGTCGACGCAGGAACCGCGCCCCCCAAGGCGAAGCTGGTGCTGACCGCGCTGATCCTCGTCGCGGGCGTCGCCAACATCAACCTCGCCGTGGCCAACGTCGCGCTCCCGGACATCGGCAAGGAGCTCGACGCGAGTTCGACGCAGCTCAACCTGATCGCCGTCGGCTATTCGTTGGGCTTGGCCTCGTCGGTCCTGTACTTCGGTGCGCTCGGCGATCGCTACGGCCGCAAGATGATGGTCCTCATCGGTATGAGTCTCACCATTCCGGCGTCACTGGTCGCGGGTCTTGCGGGCAATTTCGAGGTGCTGTTCGGGGCGCGGTTCGTCGGCGGTATCGCCGCGGGTCTCGCCTTCCCGACGACGCTCGCGGTGATCACCGCGCTCTGGTCAGGCCCGCGGCGTACCAAGGCGATCGCCGCATGGTCCGCGATCGGTGGGGCGATCTCGGCGATGGGTCCGCTGCTGTCGGGTGCACTGCTCGAGGTCTTCGACTGGGGTTCGGTGTTCCTGGTGACGCTGCCCTTGGCGTTGGTCGCGCTGGTCGCGGCCTGGCGGCTGATCCCGTCCGACGGTGGCGACGACGCCGCGCCCGTGGACAATCTCGGTGGCGTGATGTCGGTACTCATGGTCGGGGCGCTGGTGCTCGCGTTGAACTTCGCTCCCGACGCGGACATGCGGACCGTCGTGCTGATCCTGTTCGGCGTCGCCCTGATCGCCGTGGTGGCATTCGTGTTCCGCCAGCTTCACGTGCGGGTTCCGCTGTTCGACTTGCGGATTGCGTCCCGGCGGACGTTCTGGGTGGCCGCGGTCGGTGGCCTCATCGTGTTCGGCACCCTGATGGGTGCGATGTTCATCGGCCAGCAATTCATGCAGAACGTGCTCGGCTATTCGACGCTGGCGTCGGGCGCCACGATCCTCGTCGGCGCCGCGGCGATGATCGTCGCCGCGCCGCGGTCGGCAAAGCTGGTGGAGGCCAAGGGTTCCCGATTCACGCTGCTGTGCGGCTATACCTCCTGCATCATCGGTCTGCTGTTCGCGATGCTCACGTGGGACGAGAACGCCCAGTTCTGGCATGTCGCCACGGTGTACCTCTTCGTCGGACTCGGGGTCGGCCTGGCCGGCACCCCGGCGTCGCGGTCGTTGACCGGCTCGGTGCCCGTTCAGCGCGCGGGTATGGCGTCGAGCATGTCCGACCTGCAACGCGACCTCGGCGGCGCCATCCTGCAGTCCATCCTGGGTGCGATTCTCACTGCGGGATACGCGAAGTCACTGACCGAACAGATCTCCGACTCGCCGAATGCCGACCAGGTGACCAGCCAGACCGAGGCCGCGCTGACCAAGTCGTTCTCCAGCGCCGAGGTACTGGCGGAACGATATCCGCAGTATCAGGATCAGATCATCACTGCGGCGCGCGACGCGTTTGTGCACGGTGACACCCTGGCCTACGGCGCGGCAGTGCTCATCGTGTTCGCCGGCGCCCTGGTGATGTTCTTCGGCTACCCCAAGCACGACCAAGAACGCGAAGCGATGAAAAAGTATGCGGCAGAGCGCTTGTCAGAAGTCGCCGCCGACTGATCCTTCCCCTCCCTCGGGCACCTCTTCCGCTCCCTGAGGTGCGCCCTTCGATACGCTCGCAGGCTCGCTACTCACGACGCCGACGCGCTGGGCGTCCCCGACGATCCGCTCGCCCAGGTGCTGGCGCGGGTCGGACCGGTTCTGTCCCTTGTACAGCCGATGCGCACCATTGCCTTCGGTGGTCGCGCGCGACTGACTGCGCGCGCCTACCGCATCCGCGACGCGGAGATGACACGGATGCGGTCGGCCTACGATGTCACTCACGACCTGGTCGACGCCGATCCGCACTGAATCGCCGAGGGCGGCAACCACAACGGTCGCCGTGAGGTGCCGCCGAGGGAAATATGCCCTCGGCGGCACCTCAGGCGGACCGTTGTAGACGGTTACTCGCCGGCGCACACCTGACACGCGACCCTAGGCCGTCACCGGACGCAGGCAATAGCCGATCGACGACGGCTGCTTGAACGACCACTTGGTCTGCTCCGTCGTGCAGGACACGGATTCGTCTGCGCGGGTGACCGATTGGGCGACGATCGTCGAGTCCTTGGCGGTGGTTCCGCAGTCGACCTTGCGGTAGTCCACCAGACTCCCACCCGAGAGTGGGATCTGGTAGCACGACGTGGTCTCGAAATTGGGTGTCATGCACAGCTTCTTGTCGCCGTCGGCAAAGGTGAGTGTTGACGTGTTCTTGCTTCCGCACTGCGCGTTCTCGGAGATGATCTCGGCCGCGTAGAACGACAGTCCGTCGGTGGTGTCGCAGTCGACCTTGGTCGCCTTGACCTTTCCGCCGTCGAGGCTGTCGCCGATCTGCAGACACTCGCCGATCGAGATGTCGTCGGAGTTCTCGACGGCGTCATCGTCGCCGATGCTGAAGCTGCACGCGGCCACAAGGGCGAACGACATGCAGGCCAGCGTGACGGCGCCGCTACGGGCGAGTCGCCACATCGGCCGCGGCGAGCGCGGCGCGTCGTCGATGTAGGTGATCGCCTCGGATGTGGTGTCGGTGTTCATGGTGGGTCCTTTCGGTGTGGTGTTGCCGAAAGGATCGCTGGCGTCGCTTGGAGACAACTTGAGATCTGCTTGTGCGCGTGCGTGAGCGTTCCGCGGAACGCCCTTCCGCCGCTACTCAGTCACCCATCGACGCGTCGATGGCTTGCAGTTGCTCGGCGCGGACGTCGCGGAGTACGGCGAGGGTGGCGGTGACGGCGAGATCGCAGGCGGCGTCGATGTCGGCGCCGTCGACAAACAGCGCGCGATGGGCGACGTCGAGGCTCATCACCAGCAGCAACGACGCGAGGGTATCGGCGCTGGCGGCGATGTGCGCGCCGCGTTCCGCATAATTCTTGCGCAGCCGTGCCGCGATCCGCGGCTCAAGCGCCGCGTAGAGGCGGCGCCCGGCCGGGTCGTCCTGATCCTCCCGGTGGCCGATGAGGAGCCGCAGACCATCGGGGTTGCGTCGGGCGTATTCGAACAGCGATTCCACGGTGTAGCGCGCGCGGGCGCCGTACTGCATCTCTTCGCTCTCGTCGTACACGGCGAACATGAAGGTGGTGAACTTGTCGAGTTCTCGCTCGATAACCCGGGTGACCAGCGCGTCCCGCGACCCGAAATGGGCGTACAGGGTGACCCGGGTGGTGTCTCCGCGTTCGGCGATCATGTCCATCGTCGATCGTTCGGCCCCGACTTCGGCGATGACGCCACACGCGGCATCGAGCAGTTCGTCATCGGTCGGGCGGTTACGTGTGCTGCGATGGGGCACCGGTCACCTCCAGACCGTGGATCGAGGTGTGCTGACGCGTGCCATTTGCCCATGATGCAGGCGATCGCAGGACCCTGCCACTTCGGTATCGCACGCTCAACTCCGCGACAGCGACTCGTCGAGGGCCCGCAACTGTTCGGGACGGACCTCCCGCAGGACGGCGAGTACGGCGGTCACCGCGAGTTCGCTCGCCGCGTCGATGTCGGCGCCGGTGACGAAGAGCGCACGGTGGGCGACGTCGAGCACCATCCCGAGCAGCAGCGACGCGAGCGCATTGGCACCGGCGCCGATGTCGGCGCCGACCTCCGCGTAGTTCTGTCGAAGCCTCGAGGCGATCTTCGGTTCCAACGCCGCATAGATACGACGGCCCGGGGTGTCGTCGCGACCGTCGCGGTGGCCGAGAAGAACGCGCAGGCCGACGGGGTTGTTGCGGGCGTAGTCGAACAGTGCCTCCACCGTGTAGCGCGCGCGTGGGCCGTGCTGCATGCCGTCGCTGTTGTCGTACACGCCGAACATGTAGCCCGCGAAGGCGACGAACTCCCGCTCGATCACTTTCTCGACCAACGCATCTCGCGAACCGAAGTGGGCATACAGGGTCACCCGGGTGGTGCCACCCCGATCGGCGATCATGTCCATCGTGGTGCGTTCGGCACCGACCTCACCGATGACTTCTGCTGCAGCCGTGAGCAACTCGTCATCAGTAGGCCTGTTCCGCGTACTTCGGTGACTTCCCCCGTCGCTTCGCTCGCCCCGGCCGCTCTCCGCTCTGGCCACGCTGCCTCCTGCGGTTGGTCGACTCGGTCCTGGTGGTGTGTCTCAGAAATTGGTAACTAGTCTCCGGCGTTCGATCGACGCCTGGCTGCGTTGTCGTCGGTCACGATAGCGCCGCTATCACTCTCTCCTCCGCCTGGCCAGATCGCCGACCGCTCCACCGGATACTGGTCACCACTTTCCGAGACACACCACTAGCGGCCGAAGTAGGCGTCCTCGACGCGGTCGCGGTTGGCCTTGAGCTCACTCGCCGACGCCGACAACGCGACCCGCCCGTGGTGTAACACCACCGCGGAATCGGCAATGCCGAGTGCGAGATCGATGTGTTGCTCGACGAGGACAACGGCCATGTTGTGGTCATCGGCGATGGCGCGCAGCCGTGGCAACAGATCCTGCACCGCGATGGGCGACAGGCCGAGACTCATCTCGTCGATGAGCAGGACCTGCGGTCCGGTGAGTAGTGCCTTCGCGAGTGCAAGCATCTGCTGCTCACCGCCCGACAGGTTGCCGCAGCGTCGTGACCGCATCGTCTTCAGCTTGGGAAAATAGTCGAACACGGCGTCGATCTCCATGCCGCCCTTGCGCTTGGCGAGTCGCAGGTTGTCGGAGACCGAGAGGCGGTGGAAGACGCCGCGGGTGTCGGGGACCAGAGTGATGCCGCGTCGAGCGTTGCGTTCGATCCGCCGATCGATGGGCTCGCCGAGCGCACGCACATCGCCGGCCATCAACGGCAGTGCCCCGACCGCAGCCAGCAGCGTGGTGGTCTTTCCCGACCCATTGGGACCCAGCAGAGCGAGAATCTCGCCGCGCCGGACCGAGGCGCTGAGACCGCGCACCGCTGGGACGCCACCGTATCCGACGGTGATGTCGGACAACTCGAGTCCTGTTGCCTCACTCATTATTTGCCTGCCTCTGCTTCGCTTTCGGCGCCGGTGATACTCGGCCCGCTCGCTTCGCTCCCGGCGCCGGGCACGACGGTGCCGGTGCTCGCATCGACTTCCGGACTGCCGAGATACGCCGCGACCACCGCTTGATCGGCTTGGATCTCCGACGGTGTGCCGCTGGCGATGACGCGTCCGAAGTCGAGGACGTAGAGCCGGTGGCAGACGTCGAGCACCAGCGACATGTCGTGGTCGATCAGCAAGATGCCGATGCCGGTGGCGGCGATACGGCGCAATTCCGCTCCGAATTCCACACTTTCGTGGGTGTCGAGTCCGGCGGCCGGTTCGTCGAGGAGCAGCAGGCGCGATCCGCCGACCAGCGCTCGGGCGACGCCGACCAGTTTCTGCTGACCGAGGGTGAGCTCGCCGGGTTTGCGTCCGGCGACGCCGTGCAAGCCGACGAGATCGAGTGCTTTGCTGATGGTGTCGGCGGGCGGCCTGGAGCCGTTGATGACGTCGGAAAGCATGGCACGCAATCCGACTGGCTGGATCGCTACCGCCAGATTCTGTTCGACGGTGAGGTCGGTGAACAGTTCGCCGGCCTGCCAGGTGCGGGCCATGCCGGCTCGACGACGGCGGTGGGGGCCGGCCTTCTCCAGTTGGGTTCCGTCGAGGGTGACCGTCCCGGACGCCTTGGTGAATCCGGTGACGGCGTCGACGAAGGTCGTTTTGCCTGCGCCGTTGGGTCCTATCAGCCCGACGATCTCGCCTGCACCGACGGTGATGGACACATCGGAGTTGGCAACCACACCACCGTATTTCACGGTGAGCGCGGTGGTGTCGAGAAGTGCTGCGTCAGACATGGGCACCTGCCTCGGAAGTGGTGGGCGTTCCCGAGGCATCCGGCGGCGGTGGGGCTTGCTGCGGTGGTTGCTCGGGATGGTGGCGGAAGTGTTCGACGACCTTGTGGACCGCGCCGGCCACACCTTCGGGATTCAGGACGGCCATCAGCAGCAGGCTTCCGGCCGCGAACACCTCGTAGTACTGACCGAGTTCGAGGGTCTGGTGCATGAAGACCCAGCCGATGCCGAGGGGGCCGATGATGCCGGCGATCACGGCGCCGGCAAACGAGGTGATGCCGCCGACATAGGTCATCGCCAGCAGGGTGAGCCCGATGATGACGGTGAACGATCCGCCGGAGATCTGCCCTTCCCGGTAACCGATGAGGCATCCGCCGATGCCGGCGAGGAATGCCGACAAGGCGAAACCGAGGAGTTTGGTTGCGGCGACGTTGATTCCGACCGAGGCGGCCGCTCGTTCGTTGGACCGCACCGCGAGGAATGCGCGGCCCGTCGAGCCACCCATGAACCGCAGCACGACGAGCGTGGCGATCGTGACGATGATGAGCACCAGGAAGGAGAACCGCAGGGTCAGAATCGTGGTGCCGTCGCGTGCGCCGAGATCGAGACCGAACAGTGCTGGGTCCTCGATGAGATTGCCCTTGAACGAGTCGGTGAGAGCCGGGTTGTTGAAGATGAAACTCTGGATCGCCAGTGCGGCAGCAAGAGTGACGACGGCGAGTTGCGCACCGCGGATTCGGAGCGCGGGGATGCCGACGAGGATGCCCAGGAATGTCGCGATGAGCGCGGCGAGAATCATGTCGAAGGGGAACGGCACATTCCAGTTGGTGGTGATCTTCGAGAGCGCGAATCCGGCGGCACCGGCGAATGCCATACTCGCCAGCGAGATCTGGCCGAGATAGCCGGTGAGCAGCACCAGCGAGAGCGCGATCAGCGACAGGATGATCGACGTGGTGACACCGATCCGCCACGACCCGTCGGTCATCACGATCGCGACGACAGCGATCGCGAGAATCACGATCGTGTGGATGGGACGGATCCGCGGAATGCGCACGGCGGGCAACCGTACTTCGCCCAGCGAACCGCGCGACGGGATCCGACCGCCCATCGCGAACAGGGCGACGATGATGACGACGAACGGGACGGCATCCCCGATCCCGGATTGCGCCCAGTCCGGCCACCAGTCCTTGGTGGTCAGCCAGGCGATGACCGATTGGAACGACCCGAGTACGAGTCCGGTGGCGCAGGCGACACCGAACGAGGTGAGTCGGCCCAGCAGCGCGACGGCCAGTGCCGGGATGACGAAGAACGTGTAGGTGGTGACGGTCAGCCCGATGGTCGGAGCGGACAGAATGGCGATGAGACCGGTTGCGGCGCCGGTGATTCCCCAGACGATGCCGGCCAGTCGGTCTGGCGAGAAACCGGTGAGCCGGGTGGCGAGTTCGTCCTCGGAACCGGCCCGCGTTGCGACCCCCCACGTCGTCAGCCGGAAGTAGGCCCAGAAGAGTGCCGCGATCACGATGGCGACGCCCGCCAAGATGAGGTCCGACACATTGATCACGGTGTCGCCCAGGTGAATGGTGTTCTTGGGCAGGATGTCGTCGGCTTCGAGATCCTCGATGTCGAAGCGCAGCTGAACGAGTGCTTGCAGGAAGAGCATCAGGCCGACCGATGCGACCACCTGAGCCAGCACGGGGGCGCGCCGCAGCGGTCGGAACACCAGGAAGTGCGCGAGCAGCGCCCAGATGATGGCGCTCAGAATGCCGATGGCGATCGCCAATCCCATTGGCGTGGGGTGCTTTGCGGTGCCCAGGTACAGCGTGCCGATGGGTAGGACGAGGCTACCGTCGGTGCGGAGTGCGGCAACGACGTACACCGAGTACAGTCCGATCGCGCCCTGGGCGAAGTTGATGATCCCGGTGGCGGCGTACACGCCGACCAAAGATGTTGCGAGTACCGCGTAAATGGCGCCCAAGGCGAAGCCGAGGACGGCGAATTGCAGCAGCTGACCCATGCTTGTCACTCATTCGTTCTTGCCACAGAGGGTGGCGGGACTTGACGATGATCGCGGCCGGGCAGGGCGAGGGTCGCCCCACCCGGCCGCGATGAGAAATCGGTCGGAACCGATCTGACTACGCTGCGCCGGGGATCTTGGCCAGCGCGGCGGGCAACGGGGTGATGAAGCCGCCGGTGACCGGTTGGGTCTTGTTGTTGGCGACCACGTCGAACAGCAGCATCTCGGTGGTGCAGTTCGGCGAGGTGGCCTTACCGCAGTTGGCCAGCTTGGGTCCCAGGAAACTCTGGTAGTCCTTGACGGCCTTCAGGGCGGTGAGCACGACGGGCCCGGTGATGTCGGTGACCTTGGCGGCGTTCAGGATGTTCGCGAAGTCGGCCAGGATCGAGAAGGTGCCGTATCCGTAGAAGCCGGCATTGCCTTCCTGGTTGTCGATGAACTTCTGCGCGGTCGCCAGGTTGGTCTTGGCCGGCTCCGGCGCCGAATCAGCTGACGGCGGCTGCCAGATCGGCGAATACGTCTGTGCGCCAACGGCTTGGTCGCCGAGTTCACTGATGAAGTCGGTACATGCGGCCAGGAAGATGGTGCCCTTGTAGTTGATCGAACGCAGCGATTCGGCCAGCTTGGTGCAGGTGGAGTCCATCGGGGAGGTCATCAGACCGGTCGCAGCCGGATTGCCGTCGGCCAGCGTCGATGCCAGCTGAGTGAAGTTGGGGCCGGTTGCCGGGTAGTAGATGGCGTCGACCTTGATGCCGAGGAGCGCACCCATCGGCTTGAGTAGCTGGTCGAACACCACGTGAGCTTCCGGCAGATCGGCATTCGCGAGCTTCAGCGAGGTCTTGCCTGCCGCCTTCAGCTGCTGCATGAATCCGACGAGGAATGCCGCCGGCGGCGGTCCGAAGTACACGCGGTTCGCCGTCTGGGCGCCGGTGGTCAGGTTGAACGGGATCTGCCCGACGAGGGGGATACCCGCGGCCGTCAGTGTTTTCAGCGCCGCGGCCGACTGCGTGTTGTACGCGTCGATGGCGGCTACCACGCCCTGCTCCTGGAACTGGGTGGCGCAGGCGCTGGTCGATTCGGGGCTGGCCTGGTCGATGCCACAGTCGACGATCTCGATCGGTCGGCCGTTGATGCCGCCGATCTGGTTGTTGATGTAGTCGACGGCCGCGTTCTTGCCCACGGTCACACCGGGCTGCGGAACCGCTCCCAGACTGGGATTGAAAAGGCCGATCTTGATGGCATCACCGGACGCCTTGGTGCCGTTCTCGGCTGCGGAACCACCGCTGTCATCGTCCTGACTACAGGCTGCGAACGACAAGACGCAGGCCGCGGCCACGGCCATCGCGGCAACTCGACGGGCTCTCCAACGCATGAATGGTGCCTTTCCACTCTGATTCCGGGCACGACGAATCAGCCCGGCGGGGCTACAAGAAATTGGGTTGGATTTCGCCGTCCGCCCAGCTAGACGACGCTGGCGGTCGGTGAGCCCAGACCGGATGTGATGTGGGCCACTCGAAAAATATCCCGCCCTTACGCGCGTGTCAAGCTGTTTGTCCGAATTCGATGGCGGGTGGTTTCGGGCCCCTTCAGGGCTTTTTCTGGGTCAATTGTCCGCTCGCGGTTGCTCATCGATTTCCGGCCGGATGCCGCCGTAAATCCCACGGTGAACAATCCACGGCCAGAGCACTGTCTTGATCGACCAACCGGGGAAGCGAAACGCGCGGCCGTTGGGTGCGAACACCTCCAGCCCGTCGGGCTGCGGTCCGAGGACAGATCCCCACCGGCGCCGAGGCGGCCGGTACTCGCGCAGCCGCCGTCCGGCCAGATGTGCGCGCACATTGTGGGCGACAAGGCGGTCGGCACGATTGCGCGCGGACGACCGCAGCGGGTCGGTCGCGGCGACGTCACCGACCGCGAACACGTTGGGATGACCGGGAACTCGAAGGTCCGCGTCGACCCTGACGAAGCCGTCGTCGTCGAGAAGATCGGCGGGCAGCCATCCGGCGTTGGGTTGTGTCCGGCCGATCGCCCAGATGATCGCCTCCGCGGTTGCTGGCGACTGGCCGGTGGTCCACTCGATGGTTCCGGAGTCGATGTGATCGAGTGGCCCGCCGGTGGGGATCACCGCGCGATGCCCCGGATGCATCCGAACCCCAGCAGCGGCCAGACGCCGGCGGACCCGCGACCACGTTCGCCGGTGATGGCCGGTGAGTGCGGTGTCATGCGGGAAGTACAGGTCGACGGTCTTCTCCGGCCAGCCGAGGGCGATGTTGGCTGCCGCGCTCACGGCCGACGCCCCACCGCCCACCACCGCAACCGACGCGGCGTCTCGAATACGCCGATGGTTCTCGCTCAGTTGGTCTTTCACGGCTTGTGCCGTCTGGAGATCCGGGTTGCGCCAGAATCCGTTTCGGGCGCCCGTGGCAATGATCGCGACGTCGAATCGCTCGACGCGGTGTTCGTCGTCGGGCCCGACGAGTTCGATTGTGCGAGAGCCCAGATCGATTCCGACGACCGATGCGCGGATGATGGTCGCCTTGTCGAGCCGGCGGTAGCGGCCGTAGTCGACGTCGTACTCACGCGACCACTCCTGGGGCCGGGCCAACCGCATCCCGAGTTCCTGCCCACTCACGAGGCCCTCCTTGGTGGAGATCCCGACCACCTCGACATGCGGCGAAAGGTGTATGGCGCACAGGGTTCCGGTGTCGCCGAGCCCGACGATCACCACGCGTGCGGTCACGTGTTCAGGCCTCGACCCGATTGCGTGGCGGTCGGGGCAGAAACACCGACACCCGGGCGACGACATCGGCGTAGGCGGGCCGGCGGTCGAGGCTGCGCTGTTCCATCATCGGGATGCTCGCGCCCAGGAACATGGCGAGCATGGCGGCCGCGCCCGCGAACATCCACCACCAACTGGTCGGCGCAACCGCGATTCCGAACAACGCCAACGCAACCCAGAAGGAGAACTCGCCGAAGTAATTCGGATGCCGAGACCAGCTCCAGAGTCCGCGGTCCATCACGGCTCCCTCGGTCGCCGAGCGGGTGAAGCTCTGCAACTGCCGGTCGGCGACAGTTTCGAGCGTGATCGCCGCACCGCCGACGGCAAACGCCACCCAGGTCAACCACCCGATCTCGTCGGCGGAATGCGTCACGGCCACATAGACGGGCAGCATGCCGAGAAACACTTGCAGCGTCGGAATCACATGGATGGCAACGAGATCCACGACGAACTCGCCTCGTCCGGCGCGGGCGCGCAGCATCGGATAGCGCCAGTCCTCGTGATGCAGGCCGGGGAACGTGCGCACCCAATTGGCGGTCAGGCGTATCGCCCAGACGAAGACGATGATCGCGACCAGCCAGCAATGCACCGCGTCGAGGCCGGCATCGCCGCGTGCCCACCAGAACACCAGCAGCAGCGGCGGGATGACGCTCCAATAGGCGTCGTAGAAGCTCGAATTGTGGTGCACTCGACTGAATCCGAAGATCAGAATGGTGGCCAACAGGTCGGCGATCAGCGTGTCCAGCCAGAGTTGTCCGGTCTCTGGTCCCCACAGCAACCACGCGAGCCCGACGGCAACGGCGACCACATAGGCGAGGCTGATCCTTAGAAATGCTGACGATCTCGACACCACTGGAACCCTATAGCCACTCCGTGGTCACGCGTCGGCGAATTCGCGCGCAACTGAAGCAACGTCGCGCAGCTGGCCCGGGTCTGCGTCGGTCGGGATGAGAACGACCTCGTCGGTGCCGATCTCGGCGAACGCCTGCAGGGTCTGGGCAAGCTGCGCGGGCGTTCCGGCGAAGCCGGTGGTCGGTGCCATCGCGTCGACGAAGTCGGCCGGAATCCAGTTCATGTAGTGGCGCAGGTGTCGGTGTATCTGTGTGCGGGGTATCTGGGCGCGGGCCCGATCCTCGTCGCCGAGGGCGAACCAGAACGAGGTGGCCAGGTGCGGGTGCGGCTTGTCGAGTTCGGACCAGGATCGCAGTGCGACGTCGAAGAGTTGGCGCTGCTGGCCGACATCGAGGTCCAGGGTGACCCCGGCGACCCCCGACGCCCAGTGCGATGCGCTGCGAATCGTTCGGGGTCCCGTGGTTCCGACATGCAGTTCGGGGCCGCCGGGTCGCGTCGTCGGTGGGCCGACCGGGCGGACCGAGTCGGTGACGTGTTCGCCTGCCCACACCCGGCGCATGATCTCGACGGCGTCGGCCATTCCGCGCATGGTCTGGGTGGCAACGTCCGCGCCGACGGCTCGGTAGTCCTCGTGCCGTCCGCCCACGCCGAGACCCACCGTCAGTCTTCCGTCGCACAGCATGTCGCCGGTCGCCAGTGCTTTGGCGAGCATCACGGGGTCGTGGAGTTGTGGCACCACAACCGTGGTGACGAGCCGAACGCGATGCGTCCAGGCGGCCAACGCCCCCAAGAGGGTGAGCGCATCGGGATTGTCGAAGGCTATGCGCTCTCCCCAGCACAGTGACGAGAACGGACCCGCGTCGATGGTCTCGGCCCACGTGCGCAGGAGTGTCGCGTCGAGGCCGGGTTCCATCACCGGCATTGTCATCCCGATCTGCATGTGTGCGAGTCGGTCAGCGCTGTCGATTCGGCGCGCCGGCCACGAGTTCGATGTCGACCACATCCGGATAGAACGCCACGTGCCCGGCGATCTCCGACACGGCTGCATGTGGCTCGTCGTAATACCAAACCTTGTTGTCCCGCAAGGTGTCAGCGTCGGTGCGCAGTCCGTGGTAGTGCGCCACACCCTTGTACGGGCAGTAGGTGGTGTGCGCGCTTGCTGTGAGTAGATCCGCGCCGACCGCGTCCCGGGGGATGTAGTACACCGGGGGATAGGACGACTCCTGCAACACCAGGGCGGCGTCGGTGACCGCGACGACAGTGTCCCCGGCCGTCACGCGGACGGTTCCCGGTGCGGGCGAGATGGTGATCGGATGGCGCGCATCCGGAATGAGTACTTGACGGTCGGTCATGGCGGGTCCCTTCGGCATACAGCGGCCACCCGCCCGAGCGTACGCCCGAGCGGGTGGCTGTTGCGGAGGGATTCACACAGAGGGATCACGCAGCCACGTGGACCGCGTTCTGGGTTTCGTCACCCATGTCGGATGCCTTCAGGCGCATCATGAACACTGCGACGATCAGTGCCAGGACGAAGAAGCCTGCGCCCCAATAGAATGCGACGTCGTAGCTGTAGATGCTCGCTTCCTTGAAGGCGGCCGAACCGATCGGGGCCTGGCTTCCGGGGTGGCGGGCCAGAACCTGCGCGACGATGGTGGACAGGAGTGCGAGACCCACCGAGCCGCCGATCTGCTGGCCGGTGTTGAGCAGCGCACTGGCCACGCCGGCGTCGCGCTCCTCGATGCGATGCAGGGCCACCGACTGCATCGAGACAAAGATCAGTCCCATGCCGCCGGCGATCAGCACCTCGGCGGGCAGGACATTCACGAGCCATGTGCTGTCGGAGTCGAGTTGCGCGAGGTAGAGCAGTCCGACGATGCCGAGCACGGTGCCGGTGATGGTCGGGATGCGCGGCCCGATCCGTGGCAGAAGCGAACTCGCGATACCGGCGGCGACGATGATCGCGGCCGGGAACGGGAGAAAGGCGATCCCCGCGTCGAGTGGCTTGTAGCCCAACGTGTTCTGCATGTAGTAGCTCAAGAACATGAACACCGCGAACATCGGGATCGGGATGATCAGCGACAGCAGATAGGCGCCTCCACGATTGATCTCACCCGGAATCCGCAGCGGCAGAAGTGGATTGGCTGATCGGCTCTCGATGAAGACAAAGGCCGACAACAGGGTTGCGGAGAGCACGAACAAAGTGATCGTCGACGCCGACGACCAGCCGGCTTCCGCCGCCCGGGTGAAGCCGTACACCAGGCTGATCAGGCCGAGGGTGGCGGTGAATGCGCCGGGGAGGTCGTAACCGCGCCCGCGAGTAGCGGGCAGGTCGCGGGCAACGAGGACCACCGCGCCGACCGCCGCGATCACCGCGATCGGAGCGTTCACCAGCAACGTCCACCGCCACGAGAGGTACTCCGTGAGGGCGCCGCCGGCGATCAGGCCGATGGCCGCGCCGCCGCCGGACACCGCGGCATACACGGCGAATGCCCGTGCACGTTCCTTCTGTTCGACGAAGGTGACGGTGATCAGTGACAGTGCTGCCGGAGCGAGGATCGCGGCGAACGCCCCCTGCAGGGCGCGGCCGCCGAAGAACGACACGCTGTCCCAGGCCAGTCCGGCCAAGGCGGACGATGCCGCGAAGCCGACCAGGCCGATGAGGAACATGCGTCGTCGGCCCAGGTAGTCGGCGAGGCGGCCACCGAGCAGCAGCATTCCGCCGAAGATCAGGGTGTATGCCGTCATCGCCCACTGACGGTTGGCGTCGGAGATCTCGAGGTCGACCTGGGCGAACGGGAGGGCGATGGTGACGATCGTGGCGTCGAGCACCACCATCAGCTGGGCGAGGGCGATGACGCCCAGCGCCCACCATCGGCGATTGGAGTGGTCGATGACGACGTCGTCATCGATCCGTGGTTCGGGTGGGGATGCTTGCAGGACTTGAGTTTCCGTCATGGTGACACCTGAGGTCGTGAGGGGATCGTGCTGCGTACCTTCCAAATAATGGCAGAGTCAGACAGAAGTCGTCAAGAGACAAATCGCAGAGAAAGACAATTGGCATCAGGTGCTACAATCCGGACCATGATGTGCGCGAAGGGTCAACCCGGCCTGCGGGAACGCAAGAAGATGCAGACCCGCTCGGCGTTGATCTCCGCCGCGCTCGAGCTGTGTGACCAGCAAGGATTCGACGCGACGACCGTCGAGCAGATCGCGGATTCCGTCGACATCTCGCCGCGGACGTTCAACCGCTACTTCGCCACCAAGGAGGACGTGGTTCTCGGACCGATCGAGGAACTCGTGACCGCCGTCGTTGCTGCCCTCGACGCACAGCCGAAGACGGGCAACGAGCTCGACGCACTGTGCGCGGCCCATGTGCAGGTGTTCGAAGAGGCGGCGAGCCAGGACCCGCCGTCTCCGCTGTTCGAACAGTTCATGGTGATGAACCGAATTGTCGCTGCCTCTCCCGCCGTCCGTGCGCGCAGCGTGGAGATGGGGGAGTGGAAGACGCAGGCCATCCGCAGCAAGGTGGCCCAGCGCATGGGTCTCGCCGACGACGACATGCGTGTCCGCGTCGTCATGTCCACCTACGGCGCGCTGATGCAACTCGCGATGGACCAGTGGGATATGAGCGGTGACGCCGACAGCGGTGTGGTGATGCTCGGCTGCGCCAAGTCGATCAAGGCAACGTATGCGACATTTCGGGAGATGGTGCCCGGCGGTTAGGTAGGTTTCTGAAGGGGGTCATGAAGTGCCCAGATTCCAGAAGGAAGTCCACGATGACCACACCCCCGGCCACACCCTCAGCGAGTTACGGCGTTCACTCCGAGGTCGGGCGGCTACACAAGGTGCTGGTGTGCGCCCCAGGTCTCGCGCACGAACGGCTGACGCCCACCAACGCCGACGACCTGCTCTTCGACGACGTGCTGTGGGTGCAGAACGCCAAGCGGGACCACTTCGACTTCGTCACCAAGATGCGCGACCGGGGCGTCGACGTGGTGGAACTGCACAACGTGCTCACCGAGACGATGGACAACCCCGAAGCGCGGTCGTGGTTGCTCGATCGCAAGATCGTCGCCAACGAAACCGGTTTGGGTCTCGTCGCTGCGACGCGCGAGTTCCTCGACGAACTCGACTCCCGAGATCTGGTCACATTCCTGATCGGCGGCCTGTCCACGGTGGATCTGCCCGCCGAACTCCGGCCGAACTACATGTCCATCGTCGACGAGGCCACCGGGCTCGGCGAGTACCTCATGCCGCCGCTGCCCAACACGCTCTACACCCGGGACACCACGTGCTGGGTGTATAGCGGGGTGACTCTCAACCCGTTATTCTGGCCGGCCCGGCATCACGAGACCCTGCTGATGAAGGCGATCTACGAGTATCACCCCGACTTCGTGGGCTCCACAGTGTGGTGGGGAGATCCCGAAAAGCATTGGGGTGCAGCCTCGATCGAGGGCGGCGATGTGCTCGTGCCGGGGAATGGTGTGGTTCTCATCGGGATGAGTGAACGAACATCGCGTCAGGCGATCACGCAGGTGGCCCGCGAACTGTTCGCGAAGGGCGCGGCCGAGAAGGTTGTTGTCGCGGGTATGCCCAAGCTGCGATCTGCCATGCATCTCGACACGGTCTTCACCTTTGCCGATCGCGACCTCGTCTCGGTGTACCCGGGCATCATCGACTCGGTCCGGCCGTTCACGCTGGTCCCCTCCGACAAGGACCCCGGTGTCGAGGTGATCGCCGAGGCCGACCACTTCCTCAAGGTCGTGCAGCGCGCCCTCGACCTCGACGGCCTGCGCGTCGTGGAGGCCGGGGGCACCGCCTACGCGTCGGAGCGTCAGCAGTGGGACAGCGGCAACAACCTCGTCGCCGTCGAACCCGGTGTGGTGTTCGCCTACGACCGCAACACCTACACGAATGCGCTGCTCCGCAAGCAGGGTGTTGAGGTGATCACGATCGTCGGCGCCGAACTCGGCCGCGGCCGCGGTGGCGGCCATTGCATGACCTGCCCACTCATCCGCGATCCGCTCGAGTAACCGCTGCCGAGTCCTCCCGCCTCCACGACGCCACCCCATCCGCTGCCTGAGGTGCGACGAGCGCTAGCGAGGCGCCTCGAAGGCCTGGTGAGACGACCTCGCAATCGGGACGTTGTGCCCTGGATCACATGTCCGCGCAGGAGGACCATCAAAGTATGGGCAAGGTACTCGTCGCATATGCGAGCAAGCATCATTCGACCGCGGAGATAGCCGAGGCCATCGCCGCCGAGTTGCGGATACAGGGGCTCGACGCCGATTGCACCGACGTCAGCGCGGACACCGTGACCGGATACGACGCGGTGATTCTCGGCAGTGCCGTCTACGCCGGCCGCTGGCTCAAGGATGCGCACCGCTTCCTGAAACACCATCGCGACGATCTCGTGCGTATTCCGTTCTGGATCTTCAGTTCCGGGCCGGTGGGCGAGAACGTCGAGGAGGACCTCGCCGAGAACTCGAATTGGCTGGAACCCCACAAGGTGCTCGACCTCGCCGAATCCATCGGGCTGCGCGGGCACACGGTGTTCGCCGGCCGGATGCCCACAGATCCGCACGGTTTCATCGAGAAGTCCATGGTGAAGCGCACTCCCGAGGAGTTACGCGACGCCCGAGACTGGGACGCGATCCGTCGTTGGGCCGACGACGTTGCCGCGGCCCTTGCCGCGAGTAGTGGTACCACCGCCGCCCCGTCGCAGCACTAGTCGGTCGTTCGACTCCTTCCCAGCGCAACGTCCGCGGAGTACCGTGAAGCGGCACAAGTGCCGTCGGGACAAGGGAGTCGGGGCCATGGACGACGATGCCGAGCCGGATCTCACCGTTGCCGTCGTCGGAGCCGGTTTCTCCGGTATCGGTACCGGAATTCGGTTGGACCGAGCCTGAATTCGCGACTGGCAGATCATCGAAGCCGGTAGCGGTGCGGGTGGAACCTGGTTCTGGAACACCTATCCCGGCGTGGCGGTCGACATCCCGTCGTTCAGCTATCAGTTCTCCTTCGCGCCAGGGAAATGGTCGCGCAGCTACGCTCCCGGTGCCGAACTCAAGCAGTACGCAGACGAACTCGTGGAGCAATACTGTCTGGCCGGTCGCATTCGGTTCAATACCGAGGTCCAGAACGCCGAGTTCGACAGTGCGTCGAATCTCTGGCGGCTGACCCTGCCGGGCGGCGAGACACTGACCGCCCGCTTCCTGATCAGTGCTGCGGGTCCACTGAATGTGCCGAGCCTGCCCGACATCCCGGGGATCGACGAGTTCGCCGGGACCACCATGCACACCGCGCGGTGGGACCACTCGGTCGATCTCCGTGGAAAGCGGGTGGGGACCGTCGGTACGGGAGCCACTGCGGTCCAGGTGATTCCGTCCATCGCGCCAGACGTCGAGACGTTGACCGTGTTCCAGCGAACCCCGATCTGGTGCATGCCCAAGATGGATTTCGTTCTGCCTCAACCGGTTCGCGTGCTCTCCCGCACACCGCTGCTCCGACTGATCCCGCGGGCGGCGAGTCAGGCCTTCATCGAGCTGTCGTTCACGATCTTCGCGCACTTCTACAAGTGGATACCTGCGGCCGGCCGGCTCGCCGAGCGCTCGTGCCGGCAGTACCTCGACAGTCAGGTCCACGACCCGGAGACGCGCGCAAAGCTCACGCCCGCTTACGGTCTGGGTTGTAAGCGGCCCGGGATTCACAACGAGTACCTGGCCACCTACAACCGCGACAACGTGACTCTGCAGACGACGCCGATCGAGAAGGTCACCGCGCATGGTGTGCACTGCTCGGACGGTACCGAACACGAGATCGACATCCTCATCCTGGCAACCGGTTTCAAGGTGACCGATCCCGACGCCATGCCGCCCTTCAGGCTGGCCGGGCCCAAGGGGACGATGGCGGATTTCTGGAATGAGAACCGATCGCAGGCCTACGAGGGGGTGTCGGTGCCGGGTTTCCCGAACTTCTTCTTCGTCTTCGGGCCGTACGGCTACACCGGTTCGTCGTACTTCGCGTTGATCGAGAACCAGACTCGGCACATCACCCGCTGCATTCGTGCGGCGATCGGTCGAGAGGCGAAGAAGGTGGAGGTTCGGCAGGAGGCCAACGACCGCTACTTCGCGTCGGTGCTGAAGCGTCGCTATCGACAGATCTTCTGGCAGGAGTCCTGCAGCAAGGCCAACAGGTACTACTTCGACCATAACGGCGACGCCCCACTCCGTCCGACCACCACCGTCGAGCCGCCGTGCACAGTCGCGTCTACCCGCTCGACGACTACGAGTTCACCGCCTGACGGCATACTTCTCACCATGGAGATCGTTCGCTCGTCGGAAACTGCACGTAGGCGAGTTGGCATCGTCGTGTTCGACGGTGTCAAGATGCTCGACTTCACGGGCCCCGCTGAAGTCTTTGTCGAGGCCAACCAGTTCGGCGGCAACTACGAGGTGGTAGTCATGTCGCCGACCGGCGGTGACGTCGCGACGTCGGTGGGCGTGCGGGTGAGCACCACGCCGGTGCATGACTCCGGCGGCTTCGACACGGTGATCGTTGCAGGCAGCGAGATCGCGCCGCCGCTGTTCGTCACGCCGGAGCTCATCGAGGCGACACGCGACCTGGCGACACGAACCAGGCGGATGTCGTCGGTGTGCACGGGGTCATTCGTCCTTGCCGAGGCCGGGCTTCTCGACGGGCGGTCGGCCACGACGCACTGGAAGTTCACTGCCGACCTTGCTCACCGATTTCCCGAGGTGCAGGTCGACTCGGATGCCATCTACGTCAGCGACGGAAACATCTACAGTTCGGCGGGGGTGGTTGCCGGGATCGACTTGAGCCTGGCGCTCGTCGAGGAGGATCACGGCGCCGAGGTGGCACGTCGCACCGCGCAAGGGCTGCTGGTCTACATGCAGCGCGGCGGTGGGCAGTCACAGTTCTCGTCGTCGCTCACCGGGCCCGCTCCGCGAACGTCTCTGGTGCGCAAGGCAACTGATCATATCCGTGGGAACCCTCAAGTTCCGCACACTGTTTCGAGTATCGCCGCGCATGTCAACGTGAGCGTCCGTCAGCTGACTCGGCTCTTTCGCGACGAACTGGGCGCAACCCCGGCCGGCTACGTCGCCGACACCCGCTTCGAGATCGCCCGCGACAAACTGCACGCCGGATTGACCGTGGGCGCAGCGGCCCAAGCGGCGGGATACGGCAGTGCGGAGGTGATGCGCAGGGCATTCGTTGCGCGGATCGGCATATCGCCTCGCCGCTACCAGCAACGCTTCTCGTCGACGGGTGCTCTCGCCGGCTGACGTGGTGTCGCAAATGGGGGCTTTTCTGGCCGGGTGAGTGGGACGGTGACCTTGACGGTGGATGCACACTGGATCGGCTGGTCCAATACACATAGGAGTATCCAATGCCCACCCTCACCACCTCCGACGGCGTCGACATCTTCTACAAGGACTGGGGTTCGGGTCAGCCAATCGTCTTCAGTCATGGCTGGCCGCTGTCGTCCGATGACTGGGACGCCCAAATGATGTTCTTCTTACAGAACGGGTTTCGGGTGGTCGCTCACGACCGGCGTGGTCATGGGCGGTCGACCCAGGTAGCCGACGGCCATGATATGGACCACTACGCAGACGACCTGAAAGCCGTTGTCGAGCACCTCGACCTGACCGATGCCATCCACGTCGGCCATTCGACGGGCGGCGGCGAGGTGGTGCACTACCTCGCACGTCACGGACAGGATCGTGCGGCCAAGGCGGTGTTGATCTCCGCGGTGCCACCGATCATGGTCAAGACCGACACCAACCCCGACGGAATCCCCAAAGAGGTGTTCGACGACATCCAGACGCAGGTGGCCACGCGTCGTTCCGACTTCTTCCGCACCTTCGCCGAAGGACCGTTCTACGGCTATAACCGGGAGGGCGCAGAACCGTCGGAGGGCGTCATCGCAAACTGGTGGCGCCAGGGCATGATGGGCGGTGCAAAGGCGCACTTCGACGGGGTGGTCGCGTTCTCGCAGACGGATTTCACCGACGACCTCAAGAAGGTGACGATCCCGTCCCTGGTGCTTCACGGCGAGGATGATCAGGTGGTGCCCTACGAAGACACCGGCGTGAAGTCGGCTGAGCTGCTGCCCAACAGCACCCTGAAGACCTACCCGGGATTCCCGCACGGCATGCCGACCACAGAGGCCGCCACCATCAACGCCGACCTGCTGGAATTCTTCCGCGCGCCCTGACGCCGACGGGGTGGGCTCAGGACTGAGGGCCGCTGTGCCGGACGGCGAACTCGGCCACGGCAATCGAAATCCGTTGTGGCACGAGTTTACTCACCGTGGTGGCGACCAGATTCAGTACACCGTCGACGACGCTCGGTTTGCCGTTCTCGAGTGCTCGTAAGGCAGTGTCGACGACCTGGCTCGGGGAGCGGGTCGGGCCGACGGAATCTCCGTCGGCGCCGGCCGCCTCGAAGAAACCGGTCTCCGTGGCACCCGGGCATACGGCCAGAACCTTCACCCCGCGTCGTTTGGCCTCCCACCACAGTGCCTCGCTGAGTGAGAGCACGTACGCCTTGGACGCTGCATACACCGCCAGGTGCGGAACCGGTTGAAACGCAGCGACACTCGCGACGTTGATGATGGCGCCCGACCCACGCTCCGCCATTCTCTGGAGATAGACGGTCGTGAGGTCGGTCAGCACCGCGACGTTGAGTGGCACCTGATCGCGGTCGCGGTCGGTGTCGGCGAGGTCGGCGTGCATCGCGATCCCGGCGTTGTTGCCGCGAACTCAAACAGCGTGACGGCAAGGACATCGTCGTCACCGGCAGCATCACGCTCACCCACGCGCTGATCGGAGCCGGACTCGTCGACGAGTACCGCCTGTTCCAGTACCCGACGGTTCAGGGGCGAGGTCGGCGATTGTTTCCCGACGGCTTCGAGGCGCCTACGCTGCGATTGCTGACGGCACGGTCATTCAGCAATGGGGTGGCGTTGGTGTCGTACGCCGCGAGCTCAGCCGTCGGCGACTGACACCGTTGCCAGCGATGCCAGGTGCGCACGCACCAGCGCGCGTACCTGGTCTGGGGTGTCGGTGCCCGACACCAGCAGGTGCATAGCGAGACCATCGATCACCGCGTGCAGCCGCATTGCTTCGACGTCGAGGTCGGCGGCAGAGTCGATGAGTCCGTGGCATCGTAGGTCGTCAAGCACGACGTGACAGAGCGTTCGTAGTCCCTCATGCGCTTCGCGTGCTGCGTCGACGAGTACGGGATGTGCTACCGACTCGGCGTTCATCGCCATGTGCACGCGCATCTCGGCCGCCCGCTCGGCATCGAGGGGCAGCAATTCGGCAATCATCGCCTCGGCGCGACGACGTGGGCTCCGCATGCGCCGGTGGCGCTCGATGCGGGCGGCGGCCTGTTCGTAGACGAGTCTCATCGAGAACTCCAGAAGCTCTTCTTTGGTCGCGAAAACGTGACGAAGTGACCCGGTGGAGATTCCCGCCTCGGCCGCGACCTCGCGGATCGAGACGCCGGATATGCCCTCACGCATGATGATTCGCCAGAGTGCGACGGCAATGTCGGCTCGTCGCTGCGCATGGTCGATCAGTTTGGGCATTGACCGATACTAGCCCAACTGTGCTACCTTGGCCGAGAGTTTGGTAACACTACCGTGCTAACAAAATCTCAGGAGAGCCATGGCCGACCAACGCTTCGTCTCGCTGGATGTGCTGCGCGGAATAGCCATCCTCGGCACACTGGGCACCAACATCTGGATCTTCACCAACGTCGACGGCTTTGTCGGCTATCTCTCCGACCCCACGCAGGCCGACGGCGCGTGGCGCGTCGCCCAGGTTCTGCTCGAACAGCTCACCCAGGGCAAGTTCCTCGGACTTCTCACGATCATGTTCGGCATCGGACTCGCCATCCAACAAGCCTCCGCAACGCGGCGCGGTCGGCCGTGGCCCGGCCGATACTACTGGCGCGCAATACTTCTCTTCATCGACGGGACTCTGAACTACTTGCTGTTCACGGAGTTCGACGTGCTGATGGGATACGCGGTCACCGGACTCATCGTCGCGTATCTGCTGTCGATGAGCATTCGCCGCCAGCGACTGGCCATAGGCATCGCGGGTACCGTCCACCTGATACTCGTCGGACTCATCGTCTGGGCGCTCGCCGCTGCGCCGGGCGGATCTTCGGAGAGTTCGAAACCGTTGTCGCCCAATCCTTATGCGGACGGCTCATTCCTCGACCTCGTCGTATTTCGCATCCAGAACATCGGAGTGTTCCGGGCCGAAGTGGTGCTCATTGTGCCGATGTCCATCGCGCTGTTCCTGATCGGTGCTGCGTTGCTGCGCGCCGGGGTGCTCGAACCCCGTGGCGCAATGCTTCGGCGGCGCTTGATGATTGCCGGTCTGGGTGTGGCGGCGCCGCTCGACTTTGTGGCGGGCATCTTCGGCGGCACGGCCGGGCTGATCCTGGGGCGCTACGTTCTGGCGCCGGTGGTGTCGCTGGCAATTCTGGCGTGGGTCGCGGGCTTCTACGCCGACGGACGCGCAGCTGGGCGAGTGGGACGACTGATGTCTCCCGTCGGCCGCACCGCGTTGAGTTGCTACGTTCTGCAGAACGCCATCGCCGGCGCCATCTGCTACGGCTGGGGACTCGGGCTCGCGGCACACCTTGATGCGACGACGGTCGTGCCGGTGACCATCGCTCTCTATCTGGCCATAAGCGCGACGATGATCGTGCTCGCCACCCTCTGGCTGCGCAGGTTCAAGCGCGGACCGCTGGAGTGGCTATGGCACAGCAGCTACCAGCGGCTGGCCGGGGAGGGGCGGGCACCGAACGCGGCCAATCGCGACACCACCCTCACACGCTGACATGACATCTGAGCAAGAACGGCCGGGCAGCGCAGCGCCGCACGCTCGTACATTGAGCCAATGACGGATTTGCCACACACCTCGCCTGAACCTGCGTTGGCGAGTGCCGACGCCCTGCCGCCTGTCACAGAACCACGCGTCGACCGTCCACATTTCCCGAACGGCTATGGCGTTGGTACAGAACTCGACGGAACGCGATCGTGGGAGTCGGTCGTGAGCCGGCTCGTCGGGTCGAAACACTATTGGCTGACCTCGGTACGTCCCGACCTCACTCCGCACACGGTGCCTCGCTGGGGCGTATGGGTCGAGGGTCGGTTCTTCTACGACGGTGCTCCGACCACCCGGCACACCCGCAATGTCGAGGCCAATCCGGCGTGCACGCTCAGCCTCGAGAGTGGGACGGACGTGGTCATCATCGAAGGTGAGTCCGTGGCGGTGTGCGCGTCCCCCGACGGACTGGGCGCGAAACTTGCTGCGGCCTTTGGCAAATACTCCGAGCAGGGCTACAGCCCCGGCCCGGAGTCATGGCAGTCGACGGTCGACGGTGGCGGGCTTCGGGCGATCACTCCGAAACGCGCGTTCGCCTGGTCATCGTTCCCCACTGACTGCACCAGATTCAGCTTCGACTGACCTCTCGCTCGCACGGTAGGTAAGCGCACCGGCGTGTGTCCGGCGATGAATCTGTGTGGGTCGTCGAGTCTGTATCCGTGGCAAACGTTTCCTGACCCGAGGAGAGCACCAGTGTTGATCGTCGCCGGACACATCACCGTCGCTCCTGCCGACCGTGACACCTATCTCCAGACTTGTGACGCAGTGGTGGACGCGGCACGGCGGGCGCCGGGTTGCCTCGACTTCGCGATCGGGGCAGATCTCGTCGATCCCGCACGCATCACCATCTACGAGCGTTGGGACTCGGTCCAGGCCGTGGATGCGTTCCGAGGATCGGGTACAGACGATGGGCAGGCCGCGATGATCGTGTCGGCGTCGGTGGCCGAGTACGAGGTCACCGAGGTCCGGCAACTCGGCTGAGTCGGATCAACAAAGTGCTCACGCTCAGCCGGCCGGCGACGGTCGCGCCGACCACGAGTGCCAGTGGAGATCGCCGACGATGATGACCGGGCCGTCGGGTCGTCGTCGGCGACGATAGTGTTCGTATTTGTCGGCGAGCACATCGATTCCGTGCCTGCCACGAGGTTCCGACGCATCCACCACCTCGGCGCGGCCGTCCACCCGAACCCACCACAGCTCGTCCCAATTCTCGGCGTAGTGGTCGACGAGCACCGCCACGTAGGGATTCTCCCCGATGTTGGCGAGCCGACGAAGTCGATTGGTGCGCTTGGGTTTGTGATCGACACAGGTGACGAGGGTGTCGTCGTTCACGGCAAAGACGATCGGCACGATGTGCGGTCTCGCATCGGGTGTCACCGAGGACAATCGGGCGACTCGCGCCTCCACGAAGCGCTGACGCATCTCGTCGTCGAGCGAGCCTGCCATGTCTGAAGAATGTACATCGCTCTACCCGCGGTGATGGTGGAGCCGATGACGGGAATCGAACCCGCGTATTCAGCTTGGGAAGCTGATGTTCTGCCATTGAACTACATCGGCGTGCGAGCGGTGAGACTCGCGATCGACAGCCTAGCAAATGGGGGAAGGGGTGTCTCGACGCGACCAGCAGGAAGGATGTCGATCGATCAGGCCGCAGCCAACTCACCGGTGTTCGCTCGTTCGGTTTTGTAGGCCCATGCGGCGTAGAGGACTTCGGTGGTGTAGCCGAGATTCAAGCGGCCGCCGCCGACCGGTGCGGTGGCGTCGGGTGCGATGTGCGGGTCGGGACGCCAGCGGTCGGGTGCTCTGGTGTGCGGTGCGGTGTCGATGTGCGTGCCGTCGGGGCGGTGGAAGGTGAAGTGCTGGTTGCCGTGGGCGGTGATGCCGAACACGCCGCGGTGCAGCGCGGCGTGGTGGGCTGAGCACAGCAGGATCAGGTTGTCGGGGTCGGTGGTGCCGCCCTTCGACCACGGGCGCACGTGGTGCAGGTGCAGGTGGCGGGTGCGCCCGCAGCCAGGATGGGCGCATTCGTGCTGGTCGCGGCCGGAGATCATCCGCACCAGCGCGGCGGTGGGTGGGTGGCGTTTACGTCCCCACCGCAGGGTGACGCCCTTACGTTTCCCGATCTCGCGGACCGATGCCACGCATTCGAGGGTGTCGACCTCGGCGTCGGTCAACGCGGGACCGTCTTCGAGGTGCGCATCTTCGAGGTCGTCCTCGAGGGGCTTGTGGACGATGATTTCGGCGCCGCGGGTCAGTTCCGGAACGTCGGTCAGGGTGCGGGTGGTGTCGGCCATCGCGATGACGGCGGCGCTGATGTCGTGGGGCACTCCCCGCCATAGATCGATACGTTCTCCGGGTTCTTTCAGGTTGCCGTCGGTGGGACCAGCGGTTTCGGGGTCGGTGAGCGCGTTCCGCGGAACGTCGGCGTCACCGCTGGTGCGCAGGCGTTCGTACTCGGCGCGCACCACGGCGGCGAGGAACGCCGCGCCGTCGACCGGTGACAATCTGAGGGAGACCGACAGTGTGCCGTCGCAGTGCAACCGCCAATTGCCCTTGGATCGGCGCACCGCGGTCGGCTCCAGTGGCGTGCCGGTGTCGGGGTCGAGGGCATCGATGTTGCGTATCGATTTCACGAGCCGTTCGACCTGGGCGGCGGTCGCCGACAGCGCCACGTTCAACAATTCGTTCTCGCGGATGGGGGTCGCGACGCGGGTGAGGGCGCGAACTTTGGAGTAGGTGAGGCGGCCTTCGGTGAACGCGGTCCGGATGGCGGGCAACGATGTGAGGGCGTGGGCGACGCGGACGTGGTCTTGGGCGGTGCGTCGGGACAGGCCGGTGCGCCAGGACAGCCAGTCGGCGCAGCTGCGGATGCCTTCGCCCGACCAGGCGCGGCGGGCGTCGAATTCGGCGAGGTACTCCAGGAACCTGGCGGTGAGAGCAGCGATCTGGCCGGCGTAGCCGACGACGCGGTCGGTCAGTTCCGTGGTGGAGAGTTGGTCGGCTGGTGTGTGGTCAAACATGGTGTCCGACAACGATGTCACCGCAGTGACTGGCATGGGCCCTCCCCGATGTGTGGATCTCGATCTCACTACGGACAAGGTATCGGTGGGTACCGACAGAATCGTTCCGCGGAACGTCGGGCTGTCCACAACCGCGTTCCGCGGAACGCCGGTGTGGTCGGAATTGGTGTGGGGTGCACTGACATTGTCAGGTCGCCGGGTTTCGATACGGCTCGCCCCGGGGGGCTCGCCTACTCAACCAGCAGAGGGGGGCGGCTGAACAGCAGAGGGGCATGGCTGAACAGCAGAGGGGCGTGGCTGAACCAGCGGGGTGGGTGCGTTCCGCGGAACGTGCGGCGGTGGTCTCGACACGACGCCTCGCGCATGGCGCTCGGTGTCGGCTCGACCAGCGGGTGGTCACCAGCGCGGCGTCGAGGCTGGGCGTTTGTCTTCGGTGAGGCAGAGGGAGCGCAGGACGTTGTGGAAGACCACCAGGCCATAGAGGTTGGGAGCGCCGATGATTCCGGTGCTGCGGGGGATCATGTCGGCGGTGATGCCGGCGCCGGGGAAGAGGCTGTTGATCATCGTGGCGGTCGGGTCGGATGCGCCGTAGCGCCAGATGAGTTCGATGAAGTGGGCGGTCAGGGCGTAGGTGTAGTACGCCGCGGTCAGGCTCTTGGTGACGGTCAGGTCCGACAGCGGGACGGTGTCGGCGATGTGGCCGTCGCGCAGGTTGTGGTTGAGGCCGATCGAGATGTCGAGCGGTGCGCCGCCGACGTAAGGAATCAGGATCAGGCCGATTTGGGAGAGTGCGCCCTCGCCGGAGTTGAAGTCGGCTGGGTCGGCGGGAATAAGGTTGTGCGGCACACGGTATGACCGGAGGAACGTTTGCACACGGGTGCTCAGGTCGCCGATCTGGCGCTGGGTACCGGCGTCGCGGGTGATGGCGCGCAGGTAGGTCGACGTCCGGTCGACGATGCGCGACACCGGCAGATTGCCGATGGCCGGGCAGGTCTTGGGATCGGCGACCGACACCTGACTCGCGATGTCACGCACGATCGCCGGAACCGCATTCGTGAATCGCAGATCCTTGACCGGCTTTCCCGCGGAACGCCTTTGCGACTCGGTCACCGACACGATGCATGCCTTGACCAGGTTGGAGCTCAGGCTGTTGTAGACGGCGGTGGCACCGAGGACGCCCAGCACGATCGGCAGGGTGAGCAGCGTGCCGATGCTGAACGGTCCCACCAGCGGGCCGATCGACGGAATGCTGCGTCGGGCGATGGTCAACGGAACCATCACCGTCACATAGAGATACAGCCACACCGTCTCGACTGCCTGCGCGACGGTGAGATTCTCCACCGAGATGACGTCGCCGCCGTGGCCGTCGCGGACGTTCACCAATTGCGTGACGATCCACTGCGACACCGGATCTCGGTACTTCATGATCGGGGAGCGCTCGTCGGCTCCGAGGTCGTACGGGTGCGTCGACACCGCAAGCGTCGAGATCTTCAGCGCCCCCATGTCGCGGTGCGCTTGCGCTTTGATCGACGCGGACCGATCACGGATCTGCGCGGGCATCATCGGCAGAAACGAATCGAAGATCGCGTCGTACACCGCGCCGAGCGTCGCGAACCGCGAACCCACGCATTCGGTGGGCGCCGCAGGCGACTTCGACGGCGCTGCCACCGCGGCGACACCCCGCTCGCCTGCCGTCAACGCGATCGCAACCGCCAACACCACCGACAACGTCGCGATGACACAGCGATGCCACCCCACCCGAACCCCGACCATGGATCTCCCCATCCATACGTGCAACGTCCCCCGTCGACAGCATCGATCTCGATCCTGCGCGTTGCGAAACAAACTCTAGAGATCCTCTGCCGGTTCGGCAGCGTCCACGACGTAAACAACTCTTGATGATTCGATGTTGTCTGGCTCACGGTCGGGGCCTACGGCGAACAGCCGGTCCGATAACCTCACAACGTGCTGCTCTCCGACCGCGACATCCGTGCCCAGATCGCCGAGGGCCGCCTCGGCATCGACCCCTTCGACCCGACGCTGGTCCAACCCTCCAGCGTCGACGTGCGGCTCGACAGCCTCTTCCGCGTCTTCAACAACACCCGTTACACCCACATCGACCCGGCGCAGCAGCAGGACGAACTGACGAGCCTCGTCGAACCGGCCAAGGATGAGCCGTTCGTGCTGCATCCGGGTGAGTTCGTCCTCGGTTCGACGCTCGAGGTGTGCAGTCTGCCCGACGACCTCGCCGGACGGCTCGAGGGCAAGTCGTCGCTGGGGCGGCTCGGTCTGCTGACGCATTCGACGGCCGGCTTCATCGATCCCGGCTTCTCCGGTCACATCACCCTGGAGCTGTCGAACGTCGCGAACCTGCCGATCACGCTGTGGCCCGGCATGAAGATCGGCCAGCTGTGCCTGATCCGGCTGAGCAGTCCCGCCGAGAATCCGTACGGCAGCGCGGCCGTCGGCTCCAAGTACCAGGGACAACGCGGGCCGACGCCGTCGAAGGCATACCTCAACTTCACCAAGCCGTAAATCGGTTCGTCGGGAGTTCACCGAGACGATCACGACTCGACAGTCTCTTGTCGTTCGATGGCCGAACGACCCGCGTACTCACTGAGACATGAAGCTCACGGTCATCGGATGCGGATACCTCGGCGCGACTCACGCGGCCTGTATGGCCGAACTCGGCCACGACGTGCTCGGCGTCGACGTCGACGAGGCGAAGGTGGAGCGGCTGACTGCGGGTGAGGTCCCGTTCTTCGAACCCGGCCTGCAGGATATCCTGCGCCGCAACATCGCATCCGGACGACTCTCGTTCACCACCGATCACCGTGCGGCGGCCGCACATGCGTCGGTGCACTTCCTCGGCGTCGGGACACCACAGGAACCTCGCGGGCACGCCGCCGATCTCGGGCACGTCAACGCGGCGATCGACGCCCTGGTGCCGGTGTTGCGCGGTGACCACCTCATCATCGGCAAGTCGACAGTCCCGGTCGGTACCGCAACCGGCCTGGCCCAACGGATCGCTGTACTGGCCGCCGACGGTGTCGCAGTGGAGCTGGCGTGGAGTCCCGAATTCCTGCGCGAGGGCTTCGCGGTGGAGGACACCCTGACGCCCGACCGTATCGTCGTGGGCACCGACCCGGCCGGCACGACGTCGAGTGCGGTCCCGGTGATCCGGGACATCTATCGGGAGATTCTCGAGACCGGTGTTCCCCTCATCGAAACAGACTGGGCAACAGCAGAACTCGTCAAGGTGTCGGCGAATGCGTTTCTCGCCACCAAGATCTCGTTCATCAACGCGATCAGCGAGCTGTGCGAGATCGTCGGCGCCGACGTCAGCACGCTCGCCGACGCGATCGGCCACGACGCGCGGATCGGACGCCGATTCCTCAACGCGGGATTGGGCTTTGGCGGTGGATGCCTGCCCAAGGACATCCGGGCGTTCACGGCCCGGGCCGACGAGCTCGGTGCCCATCGGACCCTGGGGTTCTTGCGTGAGGTGGATGCGATCAACATGCGACGACGCACCGCGATGGTGGATCTCGTGTCCGACGCGGTCGGTGGTGACGTCCTCGGACGCAACATCGCGGTGCTCGGTGCGGCCTTCAAACCGGAGAGCGACGACGTTCGGGACTCGCCGGCGCTCAGCGTCGCCGGCCAGCTGGCGTTGCGCGGCGCGTCGGTGACCGTCTTCGATCCCAAGGCCCTCGAGAATTCGCGTCGGACCTACCCGATGCTCGCCTACGCGTCGTCGGGTGCCGACGCCTGCGACCGGGCGGATGCCGTCGTCGTGGCCACCGAGTGGGCCGAGTTCGTGCACATGTCGCCCGACGAGCTCGACGAGGTGGTGCGCGCCAAGGTCATCGTCGACGGCCGACGGTGCCTGGACCCGCAGATGTGGCTCGACGCGGGATGGCAGTACCACGCCATCGGCGGGCCGGTGACGGGTCGACGCCGGGAGCGGCACACAGCGAATGCCCACGTGGTCGGGCACGCTGCGCAGACCCTGCGCGGCTGACACGTGCTAGTTTGAAGCTCCGAGGGGGTCGACCGACGGTGGTCGACTCGGCACATTTTCGCCGGTGGGGGCGCTGGGGCGATGTGCGACGCAAGCTTGAGAGCCGTCCCTGACCGCAGAAATCCGCCCACTGATGACCACGATGAACGACGACACCGCACACGCCGTGAGCCAACCGGCCGACGATGCTGCGCGCGATCAGATCGTCGATTCGCTGGGGCAGATCGCCGAACTGCTGCGAACCCGCGGCTTGCCGACCGACGAGCGCGTCGTCCTCCTCGACTTCGACGAGAGCGGCCTCGTGGTCCTGACCGTCGATTTCGCATCGCGCGCGGTGGTATCTGCGCAGGCCGACGACGACATCGGCCCCGCCACGCTCGACCGCATGATCGCCGACCACCTCATCAGAGTCGGTCGCGTGGACAGGCCGACCTCGGCCGACTGGGATCGCGAACTGCTCGACCTCGTCGCGCAGGGTCGTCAGCGACTGCGTGCATCGGACGGCACCTTCATCATGGGGCGCCGGCATCTCCGGCTGTTCCGGTTGGCCCGACGCGACGTCGAGGAGCCGACTCGACAGCTGATCGCGCAGGTCGAGACCCTGACCCGCGGTGCGGTGTCCAACGCCGGTGGCAACGTGGTCGCGGTGGTCGCGGCCGACGGCGTTCGCAACTGGCCCGGCCTGCGCGACTCGATCGCGCGCGCCGTCGCCGTGCCGGTACTCGATCTCGACGTCCCCGAAACACCCGTGGTGAACGCCCACGTCGATGCCGATGACCTCGGCTCGGCGGACTTCCCCGTGATGCCGCCGGTGGTCGTTCCGGAGATGACGCCGGCACCCGAATCAGCGCCGATGCCGGAGCAGGTGCCCGAGCCTGAGCCGATCGCAGAGCCGGAGCCGATCGCAGCCGACGACCGGCCGACCGAGCCGATCCCGGTGGTCGCGACGTCGTTGGCGTACTCGGAGGTCGAGGAGGTCGCACCCGACGACGAGCTCATGCCGGACGACGTGGTCGACGTGGCCCCGGCGCCGCCGTCGCGGACTCGTGGGCTGCTGAGTCGGGCGTCGGGCCGGCGGGTTGCCGCCGTTGTCGGTGCCGTCGCGGTGTTCGCGCTGGTCGGCGTGGCAACAGCCTTCGCACTCGGCGGCGACTCCACATCCGACAACCAGGCCGCCGCACAATCCGTGCCGTCGTCACCCGCACAGCCGTCCTATGCAGACCCAGCCGTCCTGGCCGAGGCGCGGCTGCCCGCTGCGCGCTACACCCCGCCGCCTCCGCCGCCACCGCCGCAATCGACACCCGACGAGACGACGCCGGGACCGCGGCCACGCCAACGCCCACGCCCGCGACCACGGCTCACGATTCCGCTACCGGGACTACCGCCGATCGTCATTCCCTGAGGTGGGGAGCTACGAGGGTCGGTCCTGATCTTTTCGCGATTTCCGAGCTTCGCCGAGGTACTCCTCGAGTTGCCGGGCGAGGTCCCGGTCCAGTGCGCGGTCGAGCGCGTTGTGGGCGGTGACCGTTCCTGCGCGCCGCAGCTCGGTCAGCAGTTCGGTGGCCCAATCGGATTCGGCGGTCGTCTGGGGAATCCAGCCGTCCTCACGGCCTTCGGTGACCGCACGCCGACCGGCGGAGATGACGGTTGCCGCCACCGCCGACATCTCGCCGTCGAGCCTGCGGTGGACATCGAGGATGCCGCCGAGTGACACCCCGAGCTTCACGAGCCGTCCGTACGCCGAAACGGTTTCCTGATCCAGAATCGTGTACTTCTCCGGCGGGTCCGCCGGGCCGTCGGGGCTGATCAAGCCGAAGTCGATGAGCTGCGCGAAATGTGCGGGGTTCCGAGTGTTGAGCAGGTCGCGCAGGTCGTCGGCCGACATCGTGGTCGACGTGGCCTTCGACCACGGCTCGGAAACCACCTCCTGCAAACCCAGGACCTCGGCGAGGTCGTCGCCGCGCTGGATGCCGGACAGGAAGTCGCTGATGTGACGGATCGTGAAGCCGCGTTTGAGCAGGTCGTTGATGACCTTGAGGCGTGCGAGATGTGCCTCGGTGTAGATGGCGATCCGGCCCCGGCGGACCGGTCGGGGCAGCAGGCCGCGGTCCTGATAGCCGCGCACGTTGCGCGTCGTCGTACCGGCCGCGCGCGCGAGATCGTCGATCCGATACTCAGTCACGCGGTCATTGTCCCAGATGGCGTTGTCCTCACGGTGCGAGACCGCGTGCGATCAGCTCGAGGATGTGTTCGAAGTTGGCGGCGGTGTCGACGAACGGGGGAGCGGAACCGGCGAGTTCCAACGCGACGGCACCGTGCACGCACGACCACGCCTGCAGTGCGAAGTCGTTGGCGTCACCTGCGATGATGCGCCCCGCGACCTGTCCGTAGCGGATGATGTCGGCAAGTGCCAGGAAGCCGCGGGCGGCCACCTCGAGGTCGGCTTCGCACTCGCTGGAGAACATCAACGAGTACAACACCGGGTTGGCCAGCGCGAACGTGCGATAGGCCCGGCCGCTGTTGCTCAACCGGAGTGCCGGGTCGTCGTCGGTGGCGGCGATGGCCGACGCGAACTCCGCGAACCCGTCGGTGACCACCGCGTCGATCAGGCCTTCCTTGCCGTCGAAGTGGTTGTAGACGCCCATCGGCGCGACGCCCGCCTCGGCCGCGACGGCCCGCACCGTCAGTCCGGCCACGCCATCTCGCTCCAGGATCTTTCGGCCGGCCGCGATGAGGCCGACGCGGATGTCGGGGCCGGCGGTGCGAGTGCGGGATTTTGCGGGGGACATATTGACAACCTACTAGAACAGTGTTCTTCTTGAATAGAACAACGTACTACAACAATAGATCGATGTTCCACAATCTTTGAAGGGCACGTCATGAAGACGCTGAACAATCGTTGGTGGGCGCTGGGAGCGCTCTGCTTTGCCGAACTCCTGGTCATGGTCGACAACACGATCGTCAATGTCGCGCTGCCGACCATGGCCCGCGATCTCGACGCCGGGATCTCCGGTCTGCAGTGGATCGTCGACGCGTACACGCTCGTGTTCGCCGGGCTGCTGCTGACCGGCGGCTACCTCGGCGACCGCTTCGGCCATCGGCGCATGCTGATCACCGGCGTCATCGGGTTCGCCGCCGTGTCGGTGGCTGCGGCGTCGACACAGAATCTCGCGCAGCTCATCGTCGCGCGTGGTGGCCTCGGAGTCTTTGCTGCGCTGGTGTTTCCGGCGACGCTGGCCATCATCACCACGATCTTCACCGAGGCCTCCGAACGTGCTGCGGCCGTGGGTATCTGGGCGGCGACGTCGGGCGTGGCAGTCGCCATCGGACCGGTCCTGGGTGGCTGGCTTCTCGAACACTTCTCCTGGACATCGGTGTTCTGGGTGAACGTCCCGCTGGGGGCGGTCGCGCTGGTGGCGATCCTCGCGGTGGTGCCCGGTACCCGGCCGGAGGTGGTCGCACCGTTCGACCTGCTCGGACTGGCGCTGTCGATCGCGGGCCTCGGGCTGCTCACCTACTCGGTGATCGAAGGACCGCACTTCGGCTGGTCGGATCCGCGGACCATCGGGGGACTTGTTGTCGCACTGGGTCTTCTGGCTCTGTTCGGCTGGCGCGAGGCGAGGATCGATCACCCCATCCTCGACGTCCGGCTCTTCACCAATCGCCGCTTCGCGACCGCGGCGGGCATGATCAGCGTCGCGTTCTTCGCGCTGTTCGGTTTCATCTTCCTCATCACGCAGTTCTTTCAGGCGGTCAAGGGCTACGGTCCCTTTGAAGCAGGCCTTCGCACACTGCCGTTCGCGGTCGTCATGGCGGCGCTCTCGCCGGTGGCGATGGCGTTGTCGCACCGATTCGGTGCGCGGCCGGTCGCGGTCACCGGCGCGTTCCTGATGTCGGGTGGATTTGCCTTGGTCGAGGTGTCGTCGCGGATGTCGGGCTACTGGGAGCTCATCATCTGGTCGATGTCGCTGATGGCGGCCGGTCTCGCGTTCATCTCCGGACCGTGCACCCAGCTCATCATGGATTCGCTGCGGCCCGAGCAGGCCGGTGCGGGCAGCGCGGTCAACGACACCACCCGGGAGATCGGCGGCACCCTCGGTGTGGCCGTCCTCGGGTCGATCCTCACGTCCGCGTACGTCGCCGGCGTCGGAAATCGATTGTCGGACATCGGAGTACCCCGCGAGGCGCGCGAGATCGCCGAACAGTCGGTGATGGCCGGCGGCGCGGTCGCCGATCAGGCGCCGAGTGCCGTGGCCGACACCGTGCGAGCCGCCATACAGGACGTGTTCATGGACGGTCTCCACAACGCCGTGTGGGCGGCCGTCGCGATCACCGCCTTCGCCGGGCTTGCGGCACTGTATCTGCTCCGCGGGCATACCGCCCCGGAGGGATCAGAGGTCGAGCGTGAGGTTGTCACCGCGACTTCGTGATACGCACGTGAGCATGGTTCCGGCCTCGCGCTCGGGCTCGGTCAGGATGTTGTCGCGGTGATCGATCTCGCCCGACAATGTCGCGACCTTGCACGTGCCGCAGAATCCCTGCTGGCACGAATAGGGCACCGACGGCAGGACCCGGCGAATCGCGGCCAGCGCGGATTCGTCTGCGGCCACGTCGATCTGCTGTCCGGTGGAGGCAAGCGTGACGGTGAACGGTTCACCGTCCTCGACGGGAGGCGGAGAGAACCGCTCGTAGTGAAGTTCGATGTCGGCGCGGTCGGCGAGGTGCGTCCGCAGGCGCTCGAGCATCGGAACGGGTCCGCAACAGTAGACCGCCAGACCGCCTGGGGCACGGCCTGTTTCCGGGTCGACCGGACCGAGTAGTTCGTCCATCGTCGGTAGACCGACTGGGACATGCGCCCCGCTCGCTCCGCTCCCGGCGGCGGCGTCGTCGGTGCGGATGGTGATCTTGTCGCCGAACCGGGCCACCTCGTCGCGGAACGGGATCGAGTCCGCGGTTCGGCCGGTGTAGATCATCGACCAGTCGAGCCCAAAGCGTTCGGCAGCCGCGAGCATCGGCAGGATCGGGGTGATGCCGATCCCGGCGGCGATGAATCGGACCGAGCGTGCGGGCGATCCGTGGCCGGGGACCGCCAGCGGAAAGGCGTTGCGCGGTCCCTTGATCGAGATGAGGTCACCGATCTTCAGAGTGTCATGCACCTCGATCGACCCGCCACCGCCGTCGGGGATGCGGCGCACCGCGATCCGGTAGGTGTAGCGGTCGGCGGGATCGCCGCACAGTGAGTACTCACGCATCCGCCCGGACAGAAGTAGGAGGTCGAGGTGGGCGCCCGCATGCCAGCGGTGCAGCATGCCGCCGTCGGGAGCCGCGAAGGTGAGGGCGACGACGTTCTCGTCCTCGGCAACCACCTCGCGCCGAACGACTTTCACTGTCGTCACACCGTCGTTCTCGGCGGTGTGACGCAGCGGTGACATCGGCCGCCAGAAGGGCCACCACGCCTTGGCGATCACCGTGCCGAGCGTGAGCAGGGGGTCGTGACGCCACCGCCCGTGCAGATGCGGGGGCGGCGACGTGAGTGTCGTCGTATGTGGGTGGGCGCGCTGGTTCATCGGGCGTTGGGGTTCACTGTGCGTTGCGAGCAGCCGGCGACGATGCCAGGTAGGCGACGGCCTGTGCGGTGGAGCCGATCTCGTCGGGATGGAAACCAGGTCGGAAATAGCTGAAAGTCGACAAGATGATCTTCCACATCTGGGGTAGCACCCCAGCACGTACGCCGCGGAAATACTGATACTTGCGCGCGAACATGTTGTAGTGCAGCGTCTTGTCCTGCTTGGTGATGTACCGGAAGCCTCGATGGACGAGAAACAGAAGTACGGGCAGCGCCAAGAGCATCGCCCGACCCCGACGCAGGTAACTGTCGCCGAAATACACCGCGACATCGTGGGCCACGGCGCGATGCTCCACCTCTTCGGCGCCGTGCCAGGTGAACAAGTCCGTCATGGTCGGGTCGGCGTCGTGCTCCACCCACGTGTTGTTGAGGGCGAAATCACCGAGAAGTGCCGTGTAGTGCTCGAGAGCCGCGATCAACCAGAGTCGTTCGACGAGGTGCTTCTGGCGCGCCGATGCGCTGCCCTTGTCCATGGGGGCGAGGACCTTTCGGAAGATCCACTCGGCCTGGCGGGCGTACGGACGCGGGTCGATACCGTGGTGGTCGAGGAACTCCCAGAGCACGTGGTCGTGTGCCTCGGCGTGCATCGCCTCCTGGCCGATGAAGCCGCGCATGGTGGCGGCCAACTCGTCGTCGGTGACGAGCGGCAGCGCCTCGTTGTAGGTCTGGACGAACCAGCGCTCACCTTCGGGCAGAAGGAGATTGAGCACGCTGACGAAGTTCGACGCCACCGGGTGACCGGGAATCCAGTGCAGCGGCGTATTCGACCAGTCGAAGGTCACGTTGCGGGCGTGCAGTTCGACCGGTCCGGGATCGCAGTCGTGATCGGAGTCGTACGCGTGTGCGGTCATGAGTCCTCCTACCGTGCGACCTTCTGGCGTGCGCCGAACCGTGACAGCCACGGCGCGAATCGGTAGACGCGATAGCCGATCTTGGCCTCGGGGGTCACCGGGACCACGGCCTTGTTGCCGATGATCGCCTTGACGATGTCGCGGGCGACGCGGTCGGGGGTGAAGCCGCGTCGCTGATAGAACGCGTCGAGTCGATTCCGTTGTTCGACTTCGGTTTCGGCGTCGACACCGGCGATCGGTGTCTTCGACACGATGTTCGTGTCGACGATGCCGGGACAGATCGCGCTCACGCCGATGCGATGCTCGGCCAACTCGCCGCGTAGCGACTCGGAGAACAGCAGGACGCCGGCCTTTGCGGCCGAGTAGATACCGAGGTCGCGGGACGGGGTGAAGGCCGCGGCCGACGCGACGTTGACGATCTGCCCGCCGACGCCGCGCGCCACCATCTGACGTCCGAACTCCCGGCTGCCGGTGATGACGCCGCGCAGGTCGACCGCGAGCAGCCGGTCGATCTGTTCGTCGGTGGCATCGAGAACCGAACCGGCAAGCGCGATTCCGGCATTGTTGACCACGATGTCGGGGACGCCGTGCTCGGCGCGGACCTGCTCGGCGAAGGCCACGAAGGCCGCGGTGTCGGAGACGTCGAGCTCGAAGGGCGTCGCCTGTGCGCCGTACGTCTTGGACTCGCGTGCGGTTTCTTCCGCGGACGGGAGGTCGAGGTCGGCGAGAACCAGCTCACAGCCCTCCTCGGCGAGCGCGTACGCGGTCTCCCGACCGATGCCGCTGCCCGCGCCGGTGATCACTGCGAGCTTGCCGGACAACGGCTTGGGCGCACCGAACACTCGGGTGCGATCGACGAGACCGGCCACCGTGGTGTCGCCGGACTGAGCGGCGATGAACTCGCGTGCGGTCCTCGCCAGGTAATCGGGCCGGGTGAGCGGCAACCAGTGTCCTGTCGGTGTGCGTCGGCGCCAGATGCGTTCGGTGTAGAGGTGGGTGTCGTCGAAGATACTCGGCCGCAGGGCGATATCGCGGTCGTTGATGACCTCGAGGACGGGCACCGCGGTGGGGCGAGGTTCGGGATTGCGCAACTTGGGCCGAATGTTGGCTCGGTACAGACGAAGTCCCGAGACCATGTCCTCGCGCAGGGTCGGCGCGAAGGTGGCGTTCTCCCGGGGCGTGCCGTCGACCCGATGGAGGAACTCGCCCCACAGGCGCGGTGAACCGGTCAGCTGGAAGAACACCTTCGGAACCACCGGCAACTGGAAGATCGCCGTGTAGGCCGACGAGCCGCTCTGTGCCAGCGCTTTGGCCAGGTTGCGGGGTGTCGGCCGACTCAGGTTCTTGCGTGCCCATGCCCCGAGGTAGTCGAGGTTGGGACCGGACACCGATACGAACGATGCGATCCGGCGCTCGGCTCCGGGCCGGGTGACGGCCTCCCAGGAGATCACCGAACCCCAGTCGTGGGCGAGGACGTGGACTCCTACGTCGGGGCTCACCGCGTCGGCGACCGCGAACAGGTCGTCGGCCATCTCGCTGAGGCGATAGGGTGCGTCGCCGGTCGGGCGATCGCTCTCGCCGAATCCGCGGCAATCGTAGGCGACGACGTGGAAGTCCTCGGCCAGCTGCGGCGCTACGTGCGTCCAGAGGTGGTGGCTGTCGGGCCAACCGTGCACCAGGACCACCGTCGGGCGCCCTGGTTCGAGCGTGCCCAACTCGAAAACGGCCAGGTTCACCCCGCCGTTGGTGACAACTCGCTTGCGCCAGTCGACCATGAATCTCCCCTTCGAGTCATCGGATGGGGATAGACGTTACCAACGGTTACAGGAATACTCCAGAGCTATTGGCGGTACGACGACAGGAAGTTGCCGATGCGCTCGATGGCCTCGCCCAGGTCGCGTGACCAGGGGAGGGTCACGATGCGGAAGTGGTTGTGGTCGTCGAGGTTGAAGCCGGTGCCCTGCACGACGAGGATCTTCTCCTGCAGCAGCAGGTCCTGGACGAACAGTTCGTCGTTGTGGATCTCGTGGACCTCGGGGTCGAGGCGCGGGAACGCGTACAGCGCGCCCATCGGCTTCACGCAGCTCACGCCGGGGATCTCGTTGAGCTTCTCCCAGGTGACGTTGCGCTGCTCGAACAGGCGACCGCCGGGCGCGACGAGCGCCTCGATGCTCTGGTACCCGCCGAGCGCCACCTGGATGGCGTGCTGGCCGGGCACGTTGGAACACAATCGCGTCGACGCCAGGATGCCGAGACCCTCGATGAAACCGGTCGCATGATCCTTGGGGCCGGTGATGACCACCCAACCGGCGCGGTATCCGCACACCCGGTAGGCCTTGGACAGGCCGTTGAAGGTGAGGCACAGCAGATCCGGGGCGAGCGACGCGACATTCACGTGCTCGGCGTCGTCGTAGAGGATCTTGTCGTAGATCTCGTCGGCGAGAATCAGCAGCGAGTGTTCGCGTGCAAGGTCGACGAGTTGCTCGAGCACCTCACGCGAGTACACCGCCCCGGTGGGGTTGTTGGGGTTGATGATGACGATCGCCTTGGTGCGCTCGGTGATCTTCGACGCGATATCTGCGATGTCGGGGTTCCAGCCGTTGTCCTCGTCGCACTTGTAGTAGACCGGACGCCCGCCCGACAGCGTGGTCATGGCGGTCCACAGCGGATAGTCGGGGGCCGGGATGAGCACCTCGTCGCCGTCGTTGAGCAGCGCCTGCATGGTCATCGTGATGAGCTCCGACACCCCGTTGCCGAGGATGACGTCATCGACGTCGAAGTACGGGAAGTCGGGGATGAGCTCGTAGCGCGTGACGACGGCGCGGCGGGCCGAGAGCACACCCGCCGACTCCGAATAGCCCTGCGAGTACGGCAGTGCGTGGATCATGTCGCGCATGATCACGTCCGGCGCCTCGAACCCGAACAGGGCCGGGTTGCCGATGTTGAGCTTGAGGATGCGATGCCCCTCGGCCTCCAGTCGCGCCGCGTGCGCGTGCACGGGTCCCCTGATCTCGTAGCACACGTTCTGCAGCTTCAGGGACTGCTCCAGTGGCTTCAGGTTCTGATTCAGGTGCGATACATGTGGCCTACTCACCAGTACATTGTCGCAGCCGCAGGCAAACCGATTCTTCGGTCCCTCCGGTCAGTCGTGCTTTGCCTCATAACGCAGCAGCACGATGCCGCCCGGGAAGGTACGGGTCTCCAGCAGTCGCATGGAGATCCACGACGGCAGCGTCGGGAAGAACGGGAGACCGCCGCCGACCGCGGTGGGCGCGACCACGAGTCGGAATTCGTCGACGAGTCCGGCCTGCACGATCGGTGCGGCCAGCGTCGGACCGGCGACTTCCATCTGGCCGTCGGTCTCGGCCTTGAGCTTCTTCACCACGTCGACGGGGTTCTCCCGTTCCAGGCGTGAGTTCCAGTCGACGGACTCCAGCGTGCTCGAGAACACGACCTTGGGCATGTCGCACCAGACCTGGGCGAAGTCCCGCATTATCGGGGTCGCGTCGGGGTCCTCGTGGACCGTCGGCCAGTGTCCCGACATCAACTCGTAGAGCCGCCGCCCGTAGAACGACAGCTCGGTCTCGCGCTCGAAATCATTCCAGTATTGGTGCAGTTCCTCGCTCGGATCGGACCAGTCGATGCTGCCGTTCGCATCGGCGATGTACCCGTCAAGCGAAACGGTGAAGCCGTAGATGAGTTTGCCCATGCAGATAAGACTGCATCAAAGGACGAAATTCATCGACGAACGTTACGCCGTAGATTTGTGCCACCAGGTGACACAAATCTACGGCGTAGTGCGATCTCTACTTGTGCCCCGGACGCTTCTTGCCCGCGGCGATACCGAATCCCTTGGCCTTCGACGCCCCGACCTCGGCGATGGTGCGACCGTCATCGGGTCCCGCGCCGTTCGACGACGTGCCGTTGGACGACGGGGTCTCGCTTACCTCGGGCGTCTCGGCTGCTTCGGCCTCGGGTGCCTCTGCGACTTCGGGCTCCGGTTCCGGCTCGGGCTCTGGCGTCGGTTCCGGCTCTGGCGTCGGTTCGGGTGCGGCTGCCGGCTTGGGTGCCGCCGATCCTGCACCGCCCGGACGCTTCTTGCCCGCGGCCATGCCGAAGCCCTTGGCCTTACCCGGCTTGTGCTCGGTCAAAGCGGTTGCCGCACCGGCAGTTTCGGCCACCTCGGACTCGGGCGTGGCCTCCGCGACCTCCGGCTCTGGGGTCGACTCCGGCTCGGCGGGCGCACTTTCCGGTGCTGCCGCCGCGGCCGGCTTGGGTGCCGCCTTGCCGATGCCCCCTGGTCGCTTCTTGCCCGCGGACATGCCGAATCCCTTGGCCTTGCCGGGCTTCTCCTCGCTGACCGCCGCCGCGCTGCTCACTTCGGCAACAGGTTCGGCCTCTGCGGTCTCGGCTGCGGCAGGCGCAGTTTCGGCCGCTGCGGATTCTGCCGCAGGCTTGGCAGCCGGTGCCGCCTTGCCAATCCCGCCGGGGCGCTTCTTACCCGCGGACATCCCGAATCCCTTGGCTTTGCCAGGCTTTTCCTCGCTGACGGCAGCCGTTGCGGTGTCGGCGGTCGGCTCGGCGTCCGCAGCGGACTCCGACACCTGGCTTTCGGCCGGGGCGGTGACACCCGCAGCAGGAGCCGCAGCACCCGGCTTCTTGGCACCTGGACGCTTTGCAGCGCCCATGCCGAAGCCCTTGGCTTTCGCCGGTTTCGGTTCCGCCGCCGATTCGACCGCTTCCGACGACTCTGCCTCGGCGGGCGCCGGAGCAGCCGATCCGGCGTCTGTCTTGGCGGCACCGGGCTTCTTCGCCTTGGCGCCCATGCCGAATCCCTTGGCGGCGGGCTTCTTCTCGGCGGCGGGAGCGGCTTCTGCCGGTGCCTCTGCTGGTGCGGCCTTTGCGGCTGCGGAACCCGGCTTCTTGCCACCCTTCATGCCGAGGCCGACCTTGGCCTTCGGCTTCGACCCGGCCTCCGCGGCCGGTGCGGCGGCCGCAGCCACCTTCTCGGGTTCGGGCTCTGGTTCCGGCTCTGGTTCGGGAGCGGCCGGTCGCGGTCCGAGGAAGCGTCCGCCCAGCTTGACCTCGGGCGCACCGCGCTTGACCGACTCGAGAAGCATCTGGGCGACGTCGACGACCTCGACCTTGCCCTCGTTCTCGGTGCCGGACGTCCGGGCCGTGACGCCGTCGGTCAGCATGACGCGGCAGAACGGGCAGCCGGTCGCGACCTTGGTGGGTGCCTTGCCGACCTGGTCGCCGAGGGTGTCGAGCGCTTCGTCGACGCGGTCGATGTTGATCCGCTTGCCGATCTGCTCTTCCATCCACATGCGCGCACCACCGGCGCCGCAGCACATCGACCGTTCGCCGTGACGCGGCATCTCGGTGAGCTGTCCGCCCGCGGCGGCCATCAGCTCACGCGGCGCGTCGTAGACCTTGTTGTGGCGGCCGAGATAGCAGGGGTCGTGGTAGGTGACGCCCTCGCCGAGCGGCGCGACCGGTACCAGCCGCTTCTCCCGCACCAGGCGGTTCAGCAGCTGGGTGTGGTGCACCACTTCGTATTTCCCGCCCACTTGGGGATACTCGTTGCCGAGAGCGTTGAAGCAGTGCGCACACGTGACGACGATCTTCTTGCGCTGTTCGGGGGCCGTGGAGAACACCTCGTCGAACATCGCGATGTTCTGCTGCGCCAGCATCTGGAACAGGAACTCGTTGCCCGCGCGTCGGGCCGAGTCACCGGTACAGGTCTCGCCCTCACCGAGGACGAGGAAGTTCACGGCTGCGACGTCGAGCAGTTCGGCGACGGCCTTGGTGGTCTTCTTCGCGCGGTCCTCGTATGCGCCGGCACAGCCGACCCAGAACAGGTACTCGAAGCCCTCGAACGACTCGACGTCCTTGCCGAAGACCGGGATGTCGATGTCGATCTCGTCGATCCAGTTGGTGCGGGCCGAGCTGTTCTGGCCCCACGGGTTGCCTTTGTTCTCCAGGTTCTTGAACATGCCCGCGAGTTCGGTCGGGAAGTCTGACTCGATGAGCACCTGGTAGCGGCGCATGTCGAGGATGTGGTCGACGTGTTCGATGTCGACGGGGCACTGTTCGACGCAGGCGCCACAGGTGGTGCAGCTCCACAGGGTCTCGGTGTCGATGACCGCTCCGAGCGCCTCGGGATCGAACGCACCCTCCTCGGCGACAATGCCCTCGCCACCGCCGAGCGCACCCTTGGATTCACCGACGAGCTTGCGGGCGGCCTCGGCGCGAGCGGCCTCGGGGATGGCGTTCAGCTTGTCCTCGAGCACATTTCCGTCGGCGTCGACGAGACCCACCTCGTCGCCGCCCATGTCCTTGCGACCACCGGCCAGCAGGTAGGGCGCCTTGGCGTAGCCGTGGTCGCGCAGCGACATGATCAGCAGCTTGGGCGACAGCGGCTTACCGGTGTTCCACGCCGGACACTGCGACTGGCATCGACCGCACTCGGTACACGTGGTGAAGTCGAGCCAGCCCTTCCAGGAGAAGTCCTCGATCTTGCCCGCACCGAACGCGTCGACGTCGGGGTCGGCGGTCTCCATGTCGAGAATCACGCCATTGCTCATCATCGGCTTGGCCGCACCCAGTGCGACGCCACCGTCGGCCTCGCGCTTGAAGTAGATGTTCGGGAATGCCGAGAAGCGGTGCCATGCGACACCCCAGTTGATGTTCCGGCCGACCACCGCGAGCCACACCATGCCGCTCATCAACTTGATCACCGCGAAGATCGACACCAGCGTCGGGGAGGCGGGCAGGATCTTGGCGACCTGCATGGTGAAGAAGTCGGAGTATGGGTCGCTGTGGTGATACGTCGCGATCTTCGACGCCTTCACCATGATCATGCCGAGACCCTCGAGCAGCACCACGATCTCGACGAAGTAGGCGGCGCCGAACCGGGAACCGGAGAAGCGCGAGATCCGCTCGGGCACGCGCGGATGGTTGAGCTGGCGGATCACGATCAGCGTCATGATGCCCACGACGGTCCCGATGCCGAGCAACTCGTCCCACAGGTGCCAGATGAACCAGTCGCCGAACACCGGCCAGTGGAACTCCGGGTTGATGGACTGGCCGTACGCCTCGAACCACAGCAAGAAGCCGCCGAGGAAGCCGATCATCACCAGCCAGTGCGCCCAGCCGACGGTCCGGAACTTCGTCATCCGCGTGTGGGCGATGAACTCCTTGATCATCGTGCCCAGGCGTGGCAGCAGCGGCCAGAAGCGTGCGCTGTCCACGCGTTGGCCCTGCGAGATGGTGCGGAACATTCGCCAGACGCCGCTGAGGAACAAAGCCCAACAGAACAGGCTGATGACGGCGGCCGTCGTGCCGATGGCAATCGTGGTGGCTGTCACGGGCGCGTACCGGCCTTTCTCCTAGGTCGTCCGCCGCCGTGGTTCGCGCTGTGCGCAGGGCTGATGCACCACTGGTCGACGGTGTACTACAGGTAACCGTAAATCCTCGCGCCCCCGGCGCGCTGCCAAGGATGACCTAACTAACGTTCTGTCGGGCGAGACATGTTACCCAGATAATACTCACGAGTAACTTACTGTCTAGTCAGGTTGAGGCCCGCTGGGTGTGTCGATCGCCACCTCAGGGCTTGGTCGACGCCACTTTTTCCAGTTCTTCCAGAGATGTGTCGAGATGGGTCAGCAGGCGCTGCAGGCTCGGCAACTGGGCGCGTGCGCCGATCAGCCCGAAGTTGATGTGCTCGGCGGTGCTGGTCACGGTGATGTTCAGGGCCAGACCCTCCATGGGGATCGACACCGGGTACACGCCGTCGAGCCGTGCGCCGTTCCAGTACAGATGCTCCTTGGGGCCCGGCACGTTGCTGATGATGATGTTGAACTGCGGCGGCGTGTATTGCACGACACCCGGGATGGTCGCGAAGGCGAGCGGTGCGAAGTTCGCCGCGCCGAGCGCGAGCGCCTGCAGCGGACGCAGGCCCCGGATCACCTCTTTGCTCTTGCGGGTCGACGCGACGATGGATCGGAGTCGCCGCTCGGGATCGGGCTGGTCGGTGGCCAGGCTGACGAGGATCCCGCTGACCGCGTTGCCGTCCTTGTCGTCGTCGGTGTGCATCGACACCGGCACCGACGCGACGAGCGGCTTGTCCGGCAGCGCGTCGTGATCGATGAGGTAGGCGCGCAGGGCTCCGGCGCACATGGCCACGACGACGTCGTTGACGGTGATCTGCATCTCCGACGCGACGGTGCGGATGCGGCTGATCTCCCATTGCTGTGCGGCGAATCGCCGGGCGCTGCCGATGGCCACGTCCAGGATCGTGCGCGGCGCGGTGAGTCCGGGTGCGACGAAATCGGGGTCGGTCATGCCGGTGAGCGCGACCTTCGCCGCGGCGGGTGCCATGCCCGCTATCTGGCCTGCGACATCGAAGACTCCGCCGATCCGCGACGCGATGCTGGGGCTCGGTCGGGCAGGCCGACGCTTGCGGCGGTTGACCAGTTCCGGGTCCCAGGGTGCGCTGCCGTTGCGGTCGTCGGGATCGTTGGACAGCGTGCGTTCGAGCAGTCGTAGCGCCGACACGCCGTCGACGAGTGAGTGATGGAGCTTGGAGTACAGGGCGACCCGACCGTCCTCGAGGCCTTCGATCACGTGGAACTCCCACATCGGCCGGAAGCGGTCGAGCAGGGCGCCGTGGTTGAGCGACACGTAACGCAGCAACTCGAGGATCCGGCCCGGTCGGGGCAGCACCGTGCGTCGGACGTGGTAGTCGAAGTCGATGTCGTCGTCGTAGGACCACGCCACATGGCCGAGCAGCGTCACCGGCGACGCCGGACGCTTCCGGAACATCGGATGGACGTCCTTGCATTGGTGGAACGTCGCGAAGATCTCCTCGGCGAGTTCGGTCGCCGACTGACCTTCGGGAGGCACGAACAGTTGGAGGCCGCCCACATGCATGGGTTGCTCGCGAGTCTCGGCAATCAGGAACATCGATTCCGTGACGGGCATATACGGCATCGCTCGACCTCACTTTCGCGATGCTGTGTGACCCCCGGCACACATGGGCTGCTGATTGCTTCAGTATCGTCCCGGCAGTGCACAGAGGTGGTCGCTATCGGGCAACTGATAGGTGTTTCACAGTCCGAGGTTTCGGGGTTCTCGGGGGTTTCGGGCGTGCGGCGGTGCTCGTCGGACTGGTCGTGGTCGAACTGATCGTCACGGTGGCGGCCACCTGGATGTACGTCGCGTCGGTCGGGCGGATCTTCGACGCCGACGAATTCGCGGGTCCGCGCACGGCGCTGGTGCTCGGATCACTCGTCGACGACGGCGAACCCGGCGACTACGTCCGCGGCCGGCTCGACACCACTCTTGCTCTCTACCGGTCGGGCAAGACGGACCGAATCATCAATTCCGGCAACGGCTCTGCCGAGGCCGGCAACGAACCGGCCGTGATGCGCGCGTATCTCCAGGAGCGTGGGGTGCCGGCCGCCGACATCGTCGACGATCCAGCGGGATTCGACACCGAGGCGAGTTGTCGGCGCGCACACGACGTGTTCGGTGAACGGGAAATGGTCGTCGTCACCCAGGACTTCCACCTTGCGCGGGCGATTGCACTGTGTCGCGACCGCGGAGTCGACGCCGTCGGGGTGAACGCCGAATGCCCTTGTCCGACATGGACTATCGTCCGCAACCACGTCCGCGAACTGTTCTTCGCGCAGCCGCGGGCGTTGTTGTCGATCGTCGGTTGACCCGGTTCACCACCAACGCAACGACCGTTGCAGGTCCGTTTCCAGCTGCGGGATGAAGCTCCGGATGTAGGTGGCCGTCAGGTGGTGGAAGTCGCGGTACACGACGATGTTGCCGACCACCGCGGGGCAATAGGTGTCGTTGCAGATGCCGTCGGTGTAGTCGAGGAAGGTCATGTTCGGATACTTGCCCGCGATGGCGATCGTCGGGTCGACCGGCGACATCGCACGATCCCGGTCGACGCCGCACACCTGCGGCTTGCGGCCGGTCGCCAAACACTCCGGCGGCTTGAGTTTTGCACTCACCCAAGGGTTGTCGCGCAGGGCGATAACTCGTTGGCCGCGGTCGCGGAACTGCGCGAAGATCTCCTCATAGTCGGACGGTACGTAGTCGCCCGGGCCTTCTTCGGCCGGGCGGGTGCTGTTGGTGAACACCACGTCGGGCTTGTCGACGGCGAGTTGCGCCATCACGCGCCGCGACCATTCGTTGCATTCGGGGTACTTGCGGCCGAACCAGGTGTAGACGTGCGATGTGGTCAGCGCGCACCCGACGCGCAGGTAGGTCTTGATCCTGAAGTGGTACCGCTGGCCGATGATGTTGAGTGCGTCGATCCACTGGTCCGCGTGGGAGCCGCCGACGAGCGCGATGGTGCGGGTGGCGGTCGGGTCGCCGTAGACGCCCGAGCGGATGCGGTCGGGAGCGTCGGTGAACTGTCCGGTGACCGAATCCTCCCAGGTGATCGGCCAATCCTTCGGCGCCAGTTCGGGACTCGGCTGCATGGGGACGTTCGGCACGCCCGCGTCGTACAGGTAGGCGCGTGCTCCGGGATAGAGGCGCGGGTCGAGATTCAACGTGTCGACCGTGGCGTTGGCGGCGTCGCGCTGCCAGATGGCGACGGTCGCCGCGCTCACGACGGTCGCGGCGACGAGCGCCAGCACCAGGATGCGTCGGTACTGCTTCGAGCCGCCGCCGCGTCCGGACCGCAGCGGTGCTTCGACGAATCGTGTGGTCGCCCACGCGAGTACCACCGAGACCGCGAGAATCCCGGTGCCCTCGAGCCACGACACGTCGTCCTGGTAGCGCCAATTCAGGTAGAAGATCAGCAGCGGCCAGTGCCAGAGATACAGCGCGTACGCGATCGATCCCAGCCACACCAGACGGGGGTGGGCCAGTGCGCGGCTGGTCGGGGTCGGCCCGGTGGCGGTGGCCGCGGTCTGCGGCGAGCCGACCCAGATCAGCAGCAGCGTCGCACCGACCGGTACCAGCGCCCAGGCCGCCGGATATTGCGCCACACCGACGATCCACCAGCCGCACGTCACGATGAGCAACAGTGCGCCGACGCCGAGCCAGGTGCGCAGGCGCTGCGGTAGTGCGAGCCGAGGCATCCACACCGCGAGAAGGCCACCGGCCAACGGCTCCCAGAGTCGTGCGACGGTGTCGTAGTAGTTGAACGGCTGGTTGATGCCATGCCGGTATTGAGCCCACGCCAGCGAGAAGAGTGCGACGACGGCCAGTGTGCCGCCGACGATCCCGCGGATCACCGTCGGCCGTCGAAGTACCTCGAAGCGTCGCGCCAGTGCCTTCAGCAGCCCGCCCAGGAGGAGTGCGCACACCATGGTGATGACGAAGAACTGGCCCTGCATCGACATCGACCACAGGTGCTGCATCGGGCTGATCGCGGAATCGGCCGCGGCGTAGTCCTGCGACTGAAGCGCCAGGTGCCAGTTCTGGTAGTAGAGCGCGCTGGCCTGCACCTCGGCGCCGAGCGGGCCCCACCGGGTCTTGGGCATCACCAGCGCGATCAGCAACGTGACGACGGCCAGAACGAGGAAGAGCGCGGGGATGAGTCGTCGGAACAGGCGCCACAGGCGGGGGCCGGGATTGATGGCCCGATTCCACGACACCGACGCCGGCTGCGTCGCGATGACGTGTTTGAGCAACGACGCGACAAAGAAGTAGCCGGACAGCGTCAGGAAGACGTCGACTCCGCCGGACACCCGGCCAAACCAGACGTGGAAGATGGCGACCAGCGCGATCGCGATTCCGCGCAGCCCGTCGAGGTCGAGCCGGTAGCCCGACGTGTTGCCGGTCGCGGCGTCCTCGTTGGGCGTCGCGACCGACTTCTCATCGGTCATGGGCGTGCGCACAGCCGGAATCGTACTGCGTCTAACCCTCCCCGCCGGGCCACGGCACCGGCACGCTGTGCGCGGACCACAACGTGAGGGAGAAACATCATGACAGCAGACAGCCGTCGCAAGGTCGCGATCGTCGGCGCGGGACTGGCCGGAACCAGTGCCGCGCTCGGATTCGCCGACGCCGGATTCGACGTGACGCTCTACAGCGACCGCGACCGCGCATCGCTGCGCAACGAGGTGCCGCCTACCGGTGTCGGCGTGCTGTTCGGCAAGTCGCGCGAATGGGATGCCGAGATCATCGACGATCTGTACGAGGTCGGTAACACCACCGGTATCAGCGTTCGCCTGCACTCCGGCAGTGGCGACGAGCGGGCCGACGTGCTCGAGTTCAACCCCGACTACGGCTATGTCGCCCAGGCCGTCGATCTTCGCCTGCGTGCCGACGACCGGCTCGGGCGCTTCCTGGACCGCGGGGGTCGGTTCTCGGTGGAGTCCGTCGACCTCGACCGTCTCGACGCGATCGCCGCCGACGCCGACATCACTCTGGTCGCCACCGGCAAGGGTGGGCTGTCGACCCTGTTCCCCGTCGACGAGTCGCGCACCCACTACCGGGAGCCGCAGCGCCGCCTCCTGCAGGTCACGCTGACCGGGCTCGATCACGGCCCACAGACCTTCGCCTACCGCAGCAGTGAGGGCGGCGGTCATTCGCTGTTCAACCTCGACAGCGAGAACGGCGAGGTCTTCGTCGGACCGTTCCTGCACAAGGACGCCGGTGCCACTTGGTCGTTCATCGTCTTCGCGAAGCCCGACGGTGCCTGGGCGCCCAAGATCGACGACGTGCACGACGCGGCGTCGGCCCGCGCCGCCATCGTCGAGATCTTCGACGAGTACTTCCCGCACGACGCACCGGTCATCGAGAAGCTGCAGGTCATCGAGTCTGACCCGGTGTCGTGGCTCAAGGGTGCGGTGACCCCGACTGTCCGCCAGGCGGTCGCGACGACGCGCGGTGGCCATCCGGTGGCCGCCATCGGTGACACCGCGATCGCCGTCGACCCGGTCGCCGGGCAGGGCGCGCAGAACACGCTGATCCAGGTTGCCGAGTTGGTCAAGGCTGCGGCTGCGCATGACGGTGAGTTCGGCGCCGAGTGGCTCTCCCAGGAGTTCGAAAAGCATTGGGAGCGACGCGGAAAGGCGGCGGTCGAGGTGACGCGCCTGTACCTCGGCGACCCCGATTACGCCACTCACCTCGAACTCTCCTTCCCGGCTGCGGCGGTCGACGAGAAGATCGCGTCGGCTCTCTTCGGCCTGCTGTCGGAGCCCAACCCGCTGCTCACGCTGGAGAGCCGCGACGACGTCCTGGGCTTCATCTCCGCCGTCGCAGGCGAACCGGCCGACGACGTGCTGGGCCGCTTCGAGCCGGCGGGCAGATTCACCTCGGCACCCGCGCCCGTCTCCGCCTGACGGGTTACCGCTCCTGAGCTGAGGTGCGAGTGGCTCCTACCGCTCCCTGACTCGAAGAGGTCGGTGACTAGCGCTCTGACCTGCACATAAGCGTCCACCACCCCACCGCTCTCTGAGGTGCCCGAGGCGCCGGCCGAGGGATGCCTCGAAGGGCAGGTGAACGGGCCACGTCGGCGAGGCGCCGGGCCACTGAAAGTAGGGGAAGGTTCTTCCCCTACTTTCTGCCCCTGCTTGTTGAGTCGTCCGCGAGAAAATTCGCGGGGAGGACTCCAGGGGTAGGGGACGAGTTTCTTCCCCTATTTTTCGTGGATCATCGTCGCCGCGCCGCGCTCCGGCGGACGCTTCCCGCCTCTACGATCGCCGACGAGGTCGGCGGGTGGGTCGCCGATCCAAAGAGTAGTGACAGCCCGCTGAACTGGGGAAATGCAGCCTTCCGAGGAGGCGCCTCGGACACTCCGTGTCCTGTTGGAGAATCTGTGTGCTGCAGCACACGGTTGAGCCGACTCGACGCAGGGTGTGGTCTGAGGCCACCCATGGCACATCACCGCCCAGGGCGGCCTCGGCTTCGGTCTGGCCATGTCCCGCGTCGTCCTGCGAGAACTCGAGTTGAGTTGGAGAACGCGAGTGCTGCAGCACTCGCGTTCCCCAATTCGGCTCCGGTTGTCGCGAGTGCCGGCGGCGCGGATGCTCCGGGGCGACAGGGACCTCGTTTCTGGTCAGGGACCTTCGGAACTGCCGACGGTCCCTGACCGCAAGTGAGGTTTCTGGCGACACGTGCGGTTTCTGCGACGCGGCCGCGCTCTTCCCGCCTCCACCATCGCCGACGACGTCGGCGCGGGTGGGTCGCTGAGGTGCTCGTTTCGTTGACAATGTGATACGAAGTCAGTCGACCGATCGATGATCGGGTCCGGATGGTGGCGAAGGGGCTGACGTGGCGAGATCGGGTTGGACGCTCGCCGATGCTCCACCCCAGACCGGTCGCACCGCGGTCATCACCGGGGCCAACTCCGGCATCGGCCGCGCTGCTGCCATGGGTATGGCCACCCTGGGTGCTCGCGTCGTACTCGCGTGCCGCAACGAGCAGACGGCGACCGCCGCCGCCGCGGACATCGTCGACATGGTGCCGGGAGCCGAGCTGGACGTCGTCACGATCGACCTGTCCGACCAGTCCTCGGTGCGACGCGCGGCAGCAGAGATCATCGACCGACACGACAGCATAGACCTGCTGATCAACAACGCCGGCCTGATGCGTGCGCAACGTGAGCTCACCGTCGACGGTTTCGAAATGGACTTCGGGACAAACTTTCTCGGTCATTTCACGCTGACGGGTCTTCTGCTGCCGAAGGTTTCGGGTGACGGTCGGGTGGTCACGGTCGGCAGTCACGCACACCGCACCGGCGCCATCGACTTCGATGACCTACGGCTCGACCGCGGATTCAGTTCGGCGTCGGCCTATTCCCGTGCCAAGTTGGCGCAGATGCTTTTCGCGTTCGAATTCGACCGGCGGCTGTGGGATGCCAAGTCGGAGATCGCCTCTCTGGCAGCCCATCCCGGCGGGACGCGAACCGGTGTGATGCGCGAGCAGAACCGTTTCCTGCAGTGGGCCTACTTCGCCCCGTCGCTGCGGTGGTTGACCGACCGCTTCATCATGGACCCGCCCGAAGGTGTGCTCTCGATCCTTCGCGCGGCAACTGATCCTCGGGCTATCGGCGGCGAATACTACGGTCCGACAGGACGATTGGGCCTCGCCGGCCCGCCGGCACTCGTGACGCCGTCGGCGCGCGCGCAGGATCGTGCGGTGGCCACGCAGTTGTGGGACGTGGCCGAGGACCTCACCGACGTGCACTATTCCTTTGCCTGATCGAGCCGCCCCATACGCTGATCGAGCCGGGAGCGGGCCGCTAGGCGAGGACCCGTGTCGAGATCACTACTCCGAACCGTACGACTTACCCCGCCGTCGAGACAGTTCCGGTAGCAGGTCGAACCGACCGTTGATCAATGCGATGCGCTTGGCCCGCGACCAGTTCTGGACACGCTTCTCCAGCGCGTACGCCTCTGCGACAGAGGGGCATTCGAGCAAGTACACGAGCCTGACCGGTAGGCGGCTGCTCGTGTACCGCGAGCCGCGTCCACTTTGGTGCTGCTCGAATCGCAGCTCGATATTCCGCGTACTGCCGACATACAGGGTGCGTCAGCGCATTCAAGGATGTACAAGTAGCCGATCATGCACACACTTTGGCGCTTTGGTGCCGGATCGTGGTTCGCTTGTCCACAGGGCTGTGGGCGCGGAAGTGATCTCGACACGACGCCTCGCCTGGCGGCTCGGAGTCGGCTCGATCAGCGTGGGGGGCTCGGAGTCGGCTCGATCAGCGTGGGGCGGCTCGGAGTCGGCTCGATCAGCGGTTGGGTGGCTCGATCAGCGGGGGCGGCTCGATCGGCGGACGAGACTCGCGAAATCTCGGGCAATCCGGTGGGAGGATGATTCCGAATACTCGCCGACGCACAGGACGACAGGAGTTTCGATGCCCGACCTGAAGACACTGATCGCACCCACGACCACACCCCAGTCCCGCGGCCGGATGTTCGCACGCATCGCGCTCGGCGTGGTGCTCGCGCTCGCCGGGATCGGGCACATGACCTTCCAGCGCGACGAGTTCCAGGCTCAGGTGCCCGATTGGGTTCCGCTCGGCAAGGACGCGACCGTGTTGGCGTCCGGTGTCGTCGAGATCGGCTTGGGTGCCGCACTGATTGCGCTGCCCCGACACCGGCGCATCGTGTCGTGGGTGGCCGCTGCCTTCTTCGTCGCGGTATTCCCGGGCAACATCCACCAGTACGTGGCCGGTATCGACGCGTTCGGCCTCGACACTGACACCAAGCGACTGGTTCGCCTGTTCTTCCAGCCGGTCCTGGTGTTGTGGGCGATCGCCGCAGGCGGGGACGGACGCACCAGCGGCAAGGCATAGTTGGGTTCATGGAACTCGACGAGGTGATGAGAACGACCTTCGCGGCGCGAGAGTTCACCGACGATCCAGTGTCCGACGAGGTGCTGTGGCAGATCTTCGACCTCGCGCGGTTCGCTCCCAGCGGCGGCAACCGACAGGGCGGACACGTCGTGGTGATCCGTGATCCCGACACCCGCGCCCGCGTCGCCGAGTTGAGCAAGACAGCGGCTCGACGCTATCTCGCGCAACGCGGCGCCGGTGAGAGTCCGTGGAACCCGGTGCATCCGCCGGGCATCACCCAGCAGGAGATCGCCGAGGTGCCCGGCGTCGACGACTTTGTCGCACCGGTTGGGAAAGCCCCTGTCCTGCTGGTCTTCTCGGTCGATCTCGCGGTGGTGGCGGCCGTCGACCAGAACCTCGATCGGATCGGCGTGGTGAGTGGGGCGTCGGTGTACCCGCTGATCTGGAACACGCTGCTGGCGGCGCGGTCGCTCGGGTACGGTGGCACGTTCACCACGATGGCGGTTGCCGAGGAGCCCGCCATGCGAGAGTTGTTGGGATTACCCGATACTCACGCAATCGCGGCCGTCGTACCCCTCGGCAAGCCGGTGAAACAACTCACCAAGTTGCGACGCCGGCCGGTGGAGGAGTTCGTCACCTGGGAACGGTACGACGGGGCTCCACTGGATGCGTAAGGTCCTCGCGGGCGCGATGCTGACCGCGGCCCTGTTGCTCGGAGCCGTTCCGGCACAACCGGCGCAGGCGTCGCCGTGGGGAACTGTTCGGATCCAGCCGTCGATGGCGGCGTGTGGCGGCACCGACCTCGTGCGGTATGCGCGCTGCGGCGCCGCGTTCACCGAACGCTTCCTGCGTAACCGCGGTGTGGGCGGCGTCGTGCGTGAGACCGTCCTTGTGCAGCAGCCGAGCGTCGGCGTCTGGCCGAGCAGCACCACGGACGGGATCTGTGGTTTCGCTCGGGTGGGTCCCATCGGTCTCGGCCTGCATCACTGTGATCGGCTGACGTTCATCGAGCCCAGGCGGGACGCGAAAATCCTGACCAGCGATGTCCGGGCGATCACCGCGCTCGTGCACGAGTCCGGGCACGGCATTCAGGAACGGGCCGGATTCGACCCGGTCGCCGTCACGCTGTCCGGTGACAACCGGCGACTCTTCCCGCTGGAACAATCCGCCGACTGCTGGTCCGGCGTCGGAATCGCATGGTTCGTCGGCCAACGGATGCTGCCGTCCGCTGTAGTCCGGGAGAGTCGCAGTCTGTTCCGGGAGATAGGCGATCCCGGCCATGGCGCCGGCGAGCAACGGGTCGCCGCGTTCGACGCCGGGCTCCACCGGGGTGCTGCCGCATGTGACACCATCCTCGGAGCGCGTGCCTTCCCGCGCTGAGTTGGCATCGACCAGCGGGCCCTGCACTCAGCTCACAGGCGCCGTGCGACGTAGTTCGCTGCGTCGACCGTCATGCCGTTGACCGCGTACAGGACGTGGAAAACGTTGGGCCCGCCGACCGGTGAGCCGTTGCAGATGGTGTCCGCGGGGATGCAGTACCGGACGGTCTTGTAGCGGTATGCCGGGGCAATCCGGATCGGCGGCGCGCCGACATCGCGGATGAACCGGTCCGACGGCGGACCGAACAGCACCACTGCCGCGATGTTCTTCGACAGGCTGGCCGGCAGCGGCTTGGGTGCGCGGTCGGCGTACTGGCGGTAGCGGGCGGGAACCTCGATGTTGGCCTGCACGGCGTAACCCGCGACCACCGCGCCCTGCGAGTAGCCGCCGAGCACGATCCGGGTGCGCGGGCAGGTCGCCGCGATGTACTTCACCCGATTCTGGGCGTCGCGCACACCGTTCGCGACCGTCTGCGCGAACAGGAGTCGGTTGTTGAACTTGTCGCTCGCGGGGTAGTTGACCCCGTAGACGTTCACCGACTTGCCGGGTAGACGCTGGCGCAAAGCCGCGCCGAACGAGAGTCCGGTGAGCCCGACCGGCGGTGCGGATTCGACGGTGCCGCGCGCGAACACCACCTCGACGTCGGCGCACGGTGCGGCCATCGCCGGCGCATCGGCCACGACGATCGACCCGCCGATGGCCATCGTGAGACCAGAAATCACCAATAGCAGACGCTTGATCATCTGCCTCATGCTATGCAGGGTCAGCGATCCTGGATCCGCTTTCGCGCACATTGCGCAGACTTGCGAGCGAGGTGGTCTCGCTCTGCCTCATTGGTCGCTACCCTCGCCGCGAGAGCGTATTCGGTTGTGGCGGTGTCGAAGTCGCCGATTCTCTCATGTAGGTAGGCCGAGACGGCGGCGTGGCGCGGGACGCCGGGATCCACGTCGGCCAAGGCAGCGAGCCCGGCCGGGGCCCCATCGGCTTCCCCGACGGCGACGGCACGATTGAGTCGGACGACCGGCGAGTCGGTGAGCGCGACCAGTTCGTCGTACCACTCGACGATCTGCACCCAGTCGGTCTCGTCGGCGTTCGGGGCGTCGGCGTGCAGGGCGGCGATCGCGGCCTGCGCTTGATAGGGGCCCAACCGGTCGCGGGCCAGCGCGGACTGCACTATCTCGACACCTTCGGCGATCATCGCGGTGTCCCAGCGGGATCGGTCCTGTTCGGCGAGGGGAATCAGGGCACCCGACGCGCTCATCCGCGCCTCGCGTCGAGCCTGATGGAGCAGCATGAGCGCCAGGAGACCGTCCACTTCGGGTTCGTCGAGCAACTCCGACAACTGGCGCGTCAGGCGAATGGCCTCGGCGGCCAAGTCGAGTTCGCCGCTGTATCCCTCGTTGAAGAGCAGGTACAGCACGTGCAGGACGGTGCTCGCATCACCTGGTTGATCGAGGCGCACCGAACGGAGTCGCTGCTTGGCCCGGCTGATGCGTTGCGCCATCGTCGCCTCCGGCACCAGGTAGGCGTCGGCGATCTGCCGGGTCGTCAGCCCGCCGACGGCGCGCAAAGTGAGCGCGATGGCCGACGACGAGGTCAGTGACGGATGAGCACACAGGAAGTACAGCCACAGCGAGTCATCGGCTCCCGTGATGTCACCGGGTTCGGGCTCTCGTGCGACGCTTTCCTCGCGTGCCGACCGTGAGCCATCACTGCGCACTTGATCCAAGAACTTGCGCCACGCGACGGTGATGAGCCAGGCCTTCGGGTCCCGGGGCCGCTCCCCGGTCTCCAGCGCCCGCACCAGTGCGGACTGCACAGCATCCTCGGCCGACGCGAAGTCTGCTCCGCGCCGGACGAGGATGCCGATCACCGCAGGAACCTGTCCGCTCAATGCGGTGGCACCTGCACGGTCGGGCTCGGTCATTCGGTGATGGTGGGCGGTTCGCTCATCACCGGCCGGAGTTCGAGCCATTCTCCGAGTGGTCGGCCACCGGCCGCGGGGGCCGCCGACAACTGCCCGGCCAGTTCGAGTGCCCGATCGTAGGAATCGACGTCGATCATCATCCAGCCGGCGATCAGATCCTTGGTCTCGGCGAACGGTCCGTCGGTGACCGGTGGACGTCCTTCCCCGTCATAGCGCACCCACACCCCGTCCTCGGCGAGGGCGTTGGCGTCGACGAACTCCCCGGTCTCGACGAGCCGGTCGGAGAAATCGCGCATGAACTGGATGTGCGCCTCCCATTCGTCGGCGGTCCACTGATCTGCGGGGACGTCGTTGGTGGCGGGCTTGCCGCCGCGGTAGTGCTTGAGAAGCAGGTACTTCGCCATTGTTTTCTCCTCTGGTCCGACGCGACCCCTGCGGCCGCGTTCATACCTGAGACGGAGCCGTCGACCCATCCTCTACATCGATGGTGACGAATTCTTCGATGAGTTGTCGCCCGTTGCCGAGTCGACACCTCCGGGGCAGCTCGAAAGGATGATTGTGGCGAGACGATTGCTGTTCATTCACGGTGCGGGCGGCGACCTCGACGACCGACCACTCGCCGAGGAATTCGCCGAGACGCTGGGGATGACGCTCGACTATCCGGTGATCCCGCCCGACGACATGTCGCGGGCCGCGTGGGCCGCGGTCATTCGTCCTGCCGTGGCATCACTGAGTGCATCCGACGTGGTCATCGCCCACTCCTTCGGTGCATCGATGCTGATGCAGGTGCTGTCGGACGATCCGGGAATCGCGGTGCGAGCGGCGGTGCTGCTGGCCATGCCCGATTGGAGCCCGGCCGGTTGGGACATCGCCGAATACGACCTCCGCGATCGGCAGCCGACAGTCCCGCTCGCATTGCACGATTGTCGAGACGATGAGGCTGTGCCGGTTGGGCACTTGAAGCTCAACGCGACCCGACTTCCCCAGGCTCGTCTGTACGAACACGCCGTCGGCGGTCATCAGTTCGACGGGGAAGTCGGGTCGGTCGTCGGCTCACTGGGCCGTGATCTCAACGCTGGGCGACGGAACGGTCGTCGTCGGAGTTGAGCGACTGCGCGTAGGCGACGCCCAGCGACAGCAGTAGCAGTCCGACGACGATGAAGGCGATCACCCGGAACACGCCGTCGAGCGTGGCGAGGTCGAAGAGGAACAGTTTCGCGACGGCCGCACCGATGATCGACAGGCTCACGCTGAGCGTCACGGTGCGTGCACTGCCGCGTTGACGGCGGGCCCACAGCAGACCGGCCGCACCGGTGAGCACCCAGACGATCGTGGCCGCCGCGTGGCCACCCCGGATTCCCGCGTCGCTGCCGCCGCCGATCAGTGCGCCGAGTCCCACGCACAGCAGCGTGACCTGCCACAACGCGGCCACGGTCCCGACCGTCCAGATCGCCTGCAACTGCTCGCCGCCGGCGCCCTGCGCCCACGACCACGCCAGCACGACGATGGCGGCGAGGGTGAGGACCTCGGTGATCAGCATCAGCGCCTGATCGCCGGTCGGCAGCGCATCGGCGAACAGCAGCTGGGGAACAGCACCGGAGAGCAAGGTGCCGGCGAGCGAGATCCCGGTGGCGATCGTCCCGATGACCGCGACGGTGAGGTTCAGGTCCCCTCCGGTGCCCGAAACCTTCCCGACCGCAGCGGCGCAGGCGGTGACAACGGCGATGCCGGCCACGGCGACGGCGAGACCCGCACCCTCGAGGATCGACGCGCAGGCTACGAGGGCGGTGACCGCAGACGTCGCGAGCCACACCACCCGGACGGGAACCGGGACGTCCAGCGGGCGACCGGCGACGGCCAGCGCGAGAAGGATTGCGGCGGTGACGCCTAGCAGCGTCGACGCCAGCGGACCGCCGGTGATGTGCACGGCGCCGAACATCGGGAACACCGTCGCCGACGACGTCAGAGCGAGAATCACCGGGCGAGTCGAGGACCGCATCAGCACCAGCACCGACACGATCGCCAGCACGACGTTGAGCGACGCGGCGATCAGGAAGAACCACCGATCGTCCGACGACCAGGCCACGAGTCCGTACAGAACGGGTAGGGTGCCGACCGCCGTGTTGGTGATGAACATGGCAGTCCAGTTGTGACGAGGCTCAAGGAAGTTCCCCAGGTGTGCTCATTGAAATTCCCCACCTGTGGGCGCTCCTACTGTAGCGACCTTCGGGTTGGCGCGGTGGC